>JBEKUD010000113.1:0-15900 GCA_049515395.1 Candidatus Sulfotelmatobacter sp.
GGTCGTCTCTGTACGATTTGGAGAAGCTTTTGCTCGAGGATGCGGCGCACCCGTGGACGCGATATGCTGTTGGACTGAAGGATCTTTCCGTTGCTGAACACATGGTTGCGCGTATTCTGTATCTTGACCCCGGTGCTGGGGGCCGGAAACCTCGCAGCTCCCGTTTTCGATGTCAAACTGCCGCGTGGCCTGGATTTCACACTGCAGAATTCTCCCACTCCTCAGAAATACTTGATTGAAACTATGCCTGGTGGAGTCGCTCTCCTCGACTACAACAACGATGGATTGCTGGACGTATTCCTGGTGAACGGCGGGCATGTCGGCAGTCCGATGCAAGCCCCGGAAAATTTCGATCGTCATGACCCGCGTTATTGGAATCGTCTTTATCGCCAGAATAAAGATGGAAGTTTCACCGATGTTACGCAACAAGCTGGCCTGGCGAACGCCGGCGATGGCAACTACGGCATGGGTGTCGCCGTCGGCGATTACGACAACGACGGCTATCCCGATCTCTATGTCACCAACTACGGCAAGAATATCCTCTATCACAACAACGGCGACGGCACCTTCACCGATGTCACCGCCAAAGCTGGAGTTGCTGGCGGAGGCTGGTCGGAGTCAGCGGGTTTCTTTGACTACGATAATGACGGCAAGCTGGACCTTTTTGTAACGCGCTACATGGATTGGGATACCAAACATAGTAAAGATTGCGGCGGCAACTACCATACTTACTGTCCGCCGGAAGAGTTCCCTTCCACCACCAACATCCTCTATCACAACAATGGCGACGGAACTTTCACCGACGTGAGCCAACGCTCCGGCATCAGCGCCAAGAAAGGCCGCGCTTTAGGCGTCGCATTCGCAGACTACGATGGTGACGGCTTTACCGACATCTTTGTCGCCAATGACGGTATGCAGCAATACCTCTTTCACAATAATGGCAATGGAACTTTCTCGGAGGTTGGACTCGAGGCCGGCACTGCGCTTTCCCAGGATGGACGCCGTCTATCTGGCATGGGTGTCGTTTTCCAGGATTATGACAATGATGGCCGTCCCGACGTGATTGTGACCGAGTTACCTCGGGAAATTTACGGTGTCTACCATAATGACGGCGATGGTTCCTTCACCTACCGCAGTCTCGAAACCGGTCTCGGTATGCTCTCCAGCGGAAGTTCAGGCTGGGGTGTCGGCCTGGAGGATTTCGACAACGATGGTTGGAAAGACTTGTTCGTCGCTCAAGGTCACGTGCTGGATAACGTGGAGCAAATCGATCCCTCTCTTCATTATCTCGAACCGCCGCTCGTGGCGATGAATCGCAATGGCCGCTTTGAGCGCGTTGAATCGGGAAGTACGACTCCAGCCGCCGCCCGAGGGGCGGCCTTCGGTGATCTCAATAACGATGGCTGGCAGGATGTCGTCGTAACCACTCTCGGCGGACATCCTCAGGTCTTCTTCAATCACGGCGGCACGCTGCATTGGCTCGCCATCACCCTTCGCGGCACCCGCAGCAATCGCGATGGCTTCGGCGCCCGCGTGCAAGTGAATGGACAGACGCGGTTCGCCACCTCGTCCGGCAGCTATCTCTCCGCCAGTGATAAGCGCCTCCATTTCGGCCTCGGCCGGGCGGAGAAAGCAAAAGTGGAAATCTCTTGGCCGTCCGGTATTCACCAGACCCTAAACGATGTTCGCGCCGATCAATTTCTCGAAGTGCGTGAACCGGAGAAGCCGTGATTCGCGCAATTTTATTCCTCTATTTAGCTTGGCAGATCGCGCCCCCACAGGCCGCCGAGCATATGCAAGCGGGCATCGCGGCTGACAAGGAACGCAAATTTGATGTCGCCATCGCAGAGTTTAAAGAGGTTACCGAGCTCGATCCGTCACTGCCCGATGGCTTTATCAGTCTCGGCCAGGCTTACATGGAGAAAGGTGATTACGCTTCCTCGATCCCTCCGCTGAAACACGCGCTGGAACTGAATCCGGATTTGCCGCCGGCTCACCAATTACTCGGCTATGCGCTGCTCACCCAAGGCTACGCGAGCGAGGCTCTTCCGCACTTGCAACGCGGGTCTGATAAGTCCGCATTGGGCATCGCCCAAATTCAAACTGGACACCTGCCCGAGGCAGTCGCCAATCTGCAGGCCTCGCTGGCGGAACATCCCAACGATCCTGATCTCCTCTTTTATCTTGGCCGCGCCAGCGGACTGCTCGCCAAACAATCTATCGACAGCTTGCTGGCCGCGTATCCAGACTCGCCACGCGCCCACCAGGCCATGGCGGAAAATTACTTTGTCCTGCGGCGCATGCAGGATGCGGAAAAGGAGTATCGCGAAGCCTTACGGCTTCGTCCCGGACTGCCCGAAGCTCACCTTGCCCTCGGAGAGGTATATGCTGGCGCGTTCCAATGGCCTAAAGCGGAGGAAGAGTTTCGCTTGCAGGTGAAGCTGCAACCGGGCAACGCCGAAGCCGCCTACCGTTTGGGAGAAGCGTTGCTGGAGCAAGGGAAAGCTCACGAAGCGCGGGCAGAACTTTTACGCGCCGATCGTTTGCTGCCCGATATGCCAGAGGTTCTCTATTCGCTCGGCAAGGCAGCTTCCCTGGAAGGCGACGCCGCCGCCGCGGAAAAAGCGTGGACCAAACTTCTTTCCGTCGAGAAGCAAAGCTCGCTGGCAGCGCAGGCGCATTTCGGACTGGCGGGAATTTATCGCAAGCAAGGTAAGACGGCTGAAGCAAAGCATGAAATGCAGGAGTTTGAAAGCCTGCAGAACAACGCCAATCAGCCGCAACCATCTGCACAACAGGATTCACAGCATTAATAGCAGTCAGAATTCGAAAATCAGGAGCACTTATATGGAATGGATGCGGACAGGATTTCCAAGTCGTCTGTCTACCACCGCTTTTGTTCTTCTCAGCTGTCTCCTCCTGTGTTTGCTGGCCGCAATCCCACTGCAAGCCGCCGAGCCTTCCGCGCGAACCCTTGACTCTGGATGGCAGTTCAGAGCGGCTGCCAATGCCGATCGAGCCGACGTCCAGCAGTGGCATCCCGCACAAGTTCCCGGAGTCGTTCAGACCGACCTGCTGAACAGCAAGCTCATCCCCGACCCATTCGATCGCGATAATGAATTCCGTCTGCAATGGATCGGCTTGGCCGATTGGGAATATCAAACGACATTCCAGCTCGACGCCGCCGCTCTGGCGCACGATCACGTCGACCTAGTTTTCGATGGCCTGGATACCTTTGCCGACGTCTATCTCAACGATCAGCCCATTCTTCACGCCGACAACATGTTCCGCCGCTGGAGAATTCCTGCGAAAGCCGCGCTGAAGTCTGGTTCGAATACGCTTCGTATCGTTTTCCATTCCGCGATTGAGAAGGTGATCCCTTACGTCAAGTCGCTGCCTTACGTTCTGCCCTCCGTCACAACGAATACTCATGGCAACGAAGAAAACATCGCCACCGCTCCCTACACCCGCAAGGCTCCTTATAACTATGGATGGGATTGGGGACCGCGCTTCATGACGGAAGGCATCTGGCAGCCGGTGCGTCTCGAAACCTGGGATGCCCTACGCATTGATAACTTCCATATTCATCAGCAGTCAATCGACTCCGGCCTCGCCAACGTCGCGGCGGAGCTCGACATCGATGCCAGCAAGCCCACCACGGCCACTCTTACGTTGGGTCACGACGAATTGTCCGGGCCGCAGACCTCCGACGGTACGCAGACACTGCAGCTCAACGCGGGCATGAATCATGTTTCTTTTCCCTTGCGCATCGTTTCGCCGAAGCTCTGGTATCCGGTCGGTTACGGAGCTCAGAGTCGCTACCGCTTTTCCGCATCGATCCGCATCGGTAAAGAAGCTGCCGCTCACGCTGAGACCAAGACCGGATTGCGTTCCGTAGAACTCCGCCGCGTTCCCGACCAATGGGGCAAGAGCTTCGAGTTCGTCGTGAATGGGATCGCCGTATTCGGCAAGGGCGCGGACGTGATTCCATTCGATAGCTTCCCCAACCATGTCACTCCAGAAATTCATCGCAACATCCTTCAATCTGCTCGCGACGCTCACATGAATATGGTTCGCAACTGGGGCGGTGGTTATTACGAATCCGACGACTATTACGACATCTGCGATGAACTGGGAATCATGGTTTGGCAGGAATTCATGTTTGGCGGCGACATGGTCCCCGGCGATGTTGCCTTTCAGGAAAACGTTCGGCAGGAGGCCATCGACCAGATTAAGCGCCTGCGCGATCACCCCAGCATCGTGATCTGGTGCGGCAACAATGAAGTGGAAACTGGCTGGTACCACTGGGGAGATCGCCAGGAATTCAAGGAGGCCGTGTCCCCCACGGTGCGCGAGAGAGTCTGGCAGGATTACGTCGTTCTTTTCAGCGACATTCTAAGACACGCGGTCGCGCAATATGCTGATCCCGTGCCTTACACGCCCAGTTCCCCCAGCGCCAACTTTGAAGAGATCCCCGACAACCAGCACAACGGCGATATGCACTACTGGCAGGTATGGCACGCGCGAGCGTCGGTTTCGGACTATAACCTGCAATTCCCGCGCTTCATGACGGAATACGGATTTCAGTCGTTTCCCGAGATGCGCACCATCCAGACCTTCGCGAACCAACCCGAGGACTTCGACATTCGTTCGACCGTCATGCAGGCGCACCAGAAGAACAAGGGCGGAAACGAAACCATGCTTACGTACATGCTGCGCGAGTATCGCCAGCCCAAAGACTTTACGTCGTTCGTCTATTTAAGCCAGGTGCAGCAGGCGGAGATTATCAAAATTGGCTCCGAGCATCTGCGCCGGCAACGCCCGCGCACCATGGGCGCACTCTACTGGCAACTGAACGATTGTTGGCCAGTCGCTTCCTGGGCCAGCATCGACTACTACGGCCGCTGGAAAGCGCTGCACTATTACGCTCGCCGCTTTTACGACGATGTGCTGATCTCTCCGTTCCTGCACGACGATAAAGTGGATGTGTATGTCGTCTCGGACAAGCTCCAGCCGCTTTCCGGCAAGATCCACATGCGTCTGCTCGATTTCTCGGGAAACTCCCTGCTCGACCAAGCCAAAGATGCTCAGATACCCGCGCAATCGAATGCAATTTACTTCACCGTCGATAAGGCATCTTTATCGGCAAGTGCCGACCTGCACAAAAGCGTTCTGGTATTTGATCTGGAAGTTGGCGGGCAGAGAGTGTCGCGAAATTTGATCTTCTTCAGTGCGATGAAAGACCTGGAATTGCCGGTCGCACCAAAGATTGAGACCGCTCTCAACAAAACCGGAGACGACTACAGCGTCACTCTTCAGTCTTCTCAGTTAGCCCGCAGCGTCTATCTATCGTTCGGTGATCTTGACGTTCAAAGCTCGGACAACTATTTCGATCTGCTTCCAGCGGAAACCGTGACGTTACATCTCAAGTCCCCGGCGACGCTGGAGCAGTTGAAGGGCGCCCTGAAAACAATGTCGCTGGCCGAAGCTTATAGGCCGAAATGAACTCCCATGATTTCGAAGAGCCAAAAAAATCGCGCCGGCGGGCAACCGGCCTCGTCAACGGAGGACGACCAGAGAGCTTCAGCATCGACCACTTAACAAGTAGCAGAATCCTCGGCGCTCATGTAGTCTCCGTGTTCAAGTGCGAACATGATGGACGTTATTGTCATTGTTGGCGGGATCCTGCTGTTGGTTCTGTTCGGTCCCTGGCTGCTGGTCTGGCGAGTAAACGTCCGGCGCAAGCGCGAACGTGACGAAGATCAAGGGCGATGGCGGGAATTGACCTCCCGCATTTTTGCGTTGGAGCAAACCGCACAAAGACTTCAACGCTCTGCTTCCGTCACGGAACAGGCCGCGCCAGCCGGGATTTCGCCAACCTCATCCCAGCCCCTTGTAGAGGCGCCGCACTCGCCACCTCCCGCGCCGGCCGTTGTTTCGCCACTGCCATCGCCGCCGATCTTTCAGCCTGTCTCCTCAGCACCGCTCTCCGCCGCATCCAGCCCCGATCGAGTCGCAGATCAACCTCACGTCCCAATCATTCCGCCATCTCAGCGTGCCGCAACCGAGCCCCAACCGTCGCTGGCCAAGCGGTTTAAGTCGTCGCTCGATGTGGAAGAGATGCTGGGCACAAATTGGCTGAACAAGCTGGGCATCGCATTCGTGGTCCTTGGTATCGCATTCCTTCTCGCCATAGAGCTCAAGACGCTCGGCCCCGCAGGCAAAATTCTGGTGGGGATCGTGACGGCTGGGGTGATGTTAGCAGCGGGAATCTGGTTTGATCGGAAGGAGCGTTACCGCATTCTGGCGCGCGCCGGCATCGGAGGCGGTTGGGCGCTCCTGTTCTTCACTAGCTACGCCATGTATCACGTTCCGGCGGCGCATGTACTTTCCTCGCAGCCCCTCGACCTCGTGCTGATGCTGGCGGTCGCGGCGGCAATGGTGGCGCACACTCTCCGCTATCAATCTCAGGTTGTGACTGGGCTCGCCTTCTTGCTTGCCTTCTTGACGGTCACGATCAGTCACTCCAATGTGTATAGCCTCTCGGCAGGCACGGTGCTGGCAGCAGGATTGGTGGTCATCGTCGGGCGCACGCAATGGTTCGAGCTGGAAGTATTCGGAATTCTCGCCAGCTATCTGAATCATTATTTATGGCTGCGGCCAATCATCGTACCCATGCACGGAAAGCGGCACCCCTTTCCGGAATTCGCTGCCAGCGCGGGAATCCTCACCTTGTACTGGCTGATCTTCCGGGTCTCCTATGTTTTCCGGCGACCGACAGCCGAACCGCAAGAGCGCGCCTCCACCGCAGCCGCGCTGCTAAACACCGCTCTTCTGCTGGCGCTGTTCAAATATCAATCGACCCATCCCGAGTGGGCGTTCTGGGCGCTGCTGGCGATTGGAGCCATTGAAGCTCTGCTCGGACAACTGCCGGTCACCCGGCGCCGGCGCAGCGCAGTCATCGTGCTGAGCACGCTGGGCGTGATTCTGTTGATTGCAGCATTCCCCTTCCGCTACTCCGGCGAGCGCCTCTCGGTGCTGTGGCTGCTGGAGGCCGAGGCGCTGCTGTTGATCGGAGTGTGGTCAAAAGAAATTATCTTCCGCAGGCTTGGCATGCTCGCGGGCTTGCTGGTTTCAGGCCAGATGATTGCTGTGGATGCGGCGGTCATCTTCGGCAGGCGCATGGATGGCGCTGACTTGCGTCCCGATTATCGACTGGCGATTGTGTTCATCGTAGCCGCAGTTGTGTTTTATGCCAACGCCTATTGGGTTCTGCGCCGGTGGCCCGACCTGTTTACCAAAGAGCTTGACCGCCGCGTGATGCAGCGCCTGTCGTATGCCGCGGCAGTCATGTTCCTGATCGCAGCGTGGATCGCCTTTCCCGAATCTTGGACGGCCGTCGCTTGGTGCACGTTGGGTCTGGGACTGGCGCTGGCAGCACGCCGCTGCCGCTTCCTTGAACTTAATTTTCCAGAGCTGGATTACCAGGTAAACTTTCTGGCGCTTGTGTCCGTCATTCGCGTTCTGGCGATCAACCTGGAGGCCACTGACAAATATCACGGCCTCTCTCTGAGATTGCTGACGATCATGCCGGTTTCGGTTTTGCTATACATCACATCGGGCTGGAGTGGCACTCCTGATCGAACTCGCGGAACTGTTAGAGGAGGACGTCTTTTTTCTTCCGCGCAACTTTCGAACGTAGCCTACACCTGGTCGGCGTCGAGTCTGCTCGCATTGCTGGCCTGGTACGAATTGCGGCCAGTGGGCGTGGCCGACGCATGGATGGTTGGCGGTTTAATCCTATTTGAACTCGGCTTGGCCAGACAGAAGCTGAGTTTGCGATTGCAAGCCTATGCTGCATTTACCGCCAGCTTTCTGCGCATCTTCTTTGTGAATCTGAATGCCACGGGAAACCCGGGCGAGATCAGTCCACGGTTCTATACTGTCGTTCCGCTGGCGCTGGGCTTCTTCTACGCATACTGGCGGCTGCAAGAAGGCAGTCATGATCTCCCCAAGAACAATCTGCCGGAAAACGCCCTGCTGAAAGCGGAGGGGCGATTCCGAGTGGCTGAGCTCTGCTGCTGGCTGGGCACCATCACCTTCGCCGCTCTCATGCGTTTTGAACTGGAAGCGGACTGGGTGTCTGGCGCGTGGGCGGCTCTGGTATTTGCATTATTCGTAATCGCCTGGCGCACTGGGCGCAGAGTATTTCTGCATCAAGGATTGGTGGTCACCGTCGGTGTGCTGTTCCGCACCGTCATGCACAATTTCTATGAACGCAGTTACTTTTCAGCACCCGCGTGGGAAAGCCGCTGGATCACCGTGGGAACCGCCGCCGCGCTATTGTTGGCAGCGCTGCCATTCGCGTTTCAACTTCGCAAGAAGAACAACGAAAATCGAAAGACCGGACTTCTAGGCTTATTACAATCGATAGTCCGGCGCCCCGAACAACTCTTGTTTTTCATTGCGGTTGGCCTGCTGACGGTGCTGCTGGCGGTTGAGATGCGTCATGGCATGGTTACTCTTTCCTGGGGAGTGGAGGGCTTGGCGGTTTTTGTGCTGGCCCTATTGCTGGCCGAGCGCAGTTTCCGGCTCGCCGGATTAGGATTGTTGCTTCTGTGCGTCGGAAAAATTTTGCTCGTGGATGTTTGGAGGCTGGACCCTCGGGACCGCTACCTGACATTCATCGTGCTGGGCGGAGCTCTGCTGCTGGTCTCCTTTCTCTACACACGAAATCGTGAGGCGCTGCGGCAATACTTATGAAGCGTTGGATCCTATTCGCGGGCGTTTTAGTTTTGGCCGTCGCCTCCGTGATAGTGAGCGAGCGCCAAAAGGTGGATGTGCCCGCCAGTCCAGCCGCTCTGTTATATCTGGTCGCCGACACCGAGCAGGAACTCACCCGAATGCCGGTGAGTTTCGCGCGCATGTCGGACGTCGACGAGATCCGCATCGGAGATCAACTGGCACGCACTTACTCCAGCCGCGAACAACGACAGAGCACTTCGGAGGCAGCCATGGTGCAGCATTACATCACGCGGGTCGGCACCGAGTTGGCCACTCACGCGCATCGCAAACTGCCCTACCGTTTCCATTACATCCCCAATTCCAATTTCATCAATGCTTTTGCTCTGCCCGGCGGACATGTTTACGTGGGTGCAGGGTTAGTCGCTCTGATGGACAGCGAAGATGAACTGGCGGCAGTGATCGGTCACGAGATCGAGCACATCGACCACTATCATTGCTCCGACCGCGCGCAGCAGGAGCGGGCCCTGCGCCGCATTCCCTTGGGAGCATTGGTAGCGTTACCCATCGAAGTGTTCGAAGCGGGTTACAGCAAAGACCAGGAACTTGAGGCAGACCGGGAGGGCACGCGCTTGGCGGTGCAGGCGGGATATTCGGCCAACGGAGCCATCCGCATGTTCGAGACCTTCGAGCGCCTGCACAAGGAGTATCAAGCCCAGGCAAAGACTCCGCAGGAAGAGTTGTCGCGGGTAGCTCAGCAGGCGTTGGAGGGATATTTCCGCTCGCACCCGCTACCCTCCGAGCGCATCGCCCAGGTCCAGGAGATGATCGCCAGTGAAGGGTGGTCGCTGCATCCGGAGCGCGACTTGGCCGTTGCGTATCTTTTCTGGACCGCAAAAGCCAACAGAGCTCTGGATACGAAGAAGTATGCGCAGGCCGAGCAACTGGCAGATCAATCGCTGCGGTTGCAGCCGGATCAGCCGAAAGCCTTCCAGGTGCTCGCGCTGGCCCAATTTGCGCAGGCCGATTTTTCTGGCGCGGCTGCAACCTACCGAAAAATTCTTGAGCCAGGCTCACCCCTCCCGGAGGTTATTCATTCCTACGCCCAGGCTCTCGCCGCGGCGGACCGCAAAAGCGCGGCTGCCGAGTTCCATCGGTGGGCCGCGGACCTCAAGGGCGAGAGACTGCGGGAGGTCGAAGTGTCCGCCGCTGGTTTGAGTCTGCTGGCTGGAGATCCCGAGGCTGCGCACGCGCTGGAGGTAGAGTTCAAGCAGAGTGGCGATATGCAATCGCCCCTCTGGGTCGGCGAGTTGGGTTGGTGGCATTACTTAAACGGCGACTACGAAAAAGCGGTCGAGTTACTGTCTGAGGCAATGCAGCAACGCCCAGCAGACGTAAATTTAGGGCGGGAACTGGCATGGGCACGCATCGAAATCCGCCACTACGGTGACGCGCTGCAAACGCTGGATAGTTTTTCCTACCAACGGCAAGTACCCGCCGATAAGGCGATCGTCCAAGCCGTCGCGCACTGGCAGGCACAGGAACCCGATGAGGCCATGCGGGACTTCAACCTTGGGGTGCGCACTCAGCCGGAGTGGGAAAATCCGAAGTGGGTGAAGCCGCTCTACTCTCCGCTGGTTGCGCAAAGCCTCCAGGAGATGCAATCAGAGCGCGAGCGGCGCCAACTAAAAACGAAAGTCGCCCCGAGTCAGGAAGGGCTCCCGAACTAAACACGATGTTCCCCGGAGATCCCATAGTAGAGCAAAAATCACTTTGAGGTATTTGGCACTCTTGCAGCCGCGTGCCGCTGTGCAAGCGTTATTGATGACCGTGGTAAACTGTAGTTCCGCAGACGCTGGAGAGGTGGCAGAGTGGCCGAATGCGGCGGTTTGCTAAATCTACCAGTCCCACCGTCCATTCATTACTTTTCAATCAGATAGCAACAAATGATCGCTTATAAGCGACGGATGAATACGTGTGCCTCCGGCGGATGTGAGACAAATGTGAGACAGAAGCGCGTCGATGCGTGGCTGCTCACGACCCTTGCCCCTTCCCCCCACTCGCACTCGATATTGCCTTGTTCAGCCGCCTTGCGCAGCCACGGAACCCCCCTTTGGACGTCCTTGGGCACGCCATGTCCACCGGCGTACGCCAGCCAGAGCAGGATCTGAGATCCTAGATCGCCAGTCCGCGCCTTCTCGATCAGCGGGGGAATGTCGTCCGGCTGGAGCCGGGCGGCGCGGGCTTCGTACGGTTCTTGCGAAAGTCCGGACACACAGGCGAGCACCGTGCACAGCAGGAGTCGTCCAAGAATGATCCATCTACGCATGCCGTCCCCGTTTACAGACGGAAATCTTACACGATTCCCCACAGCTTGTGGCAAACGCGGGTGCGTGAGTTGAGCAGAATATGCTCCATGGCGGCACAACCTTTTCTCAGTTTAACGCCGTTTCTATTTCAAATCGTTCTTACGCCAACACGCATGCATCACACTGAATCAAAGAAGCTTGCACGCTCACTATGGGAGTTTCCCCGGACAGCAGTGATACATTGTGTACCCAGTTGTCCACTCAGGCATGAACCGACGAGCGGCTGGCAATTGCGGGAGGTACTATTCGGTGGCTCGCGCTTGCAGTTCTGAGGCAGGAGTACCTTGTATGGCAGCGTCCATCAGCTCGATCATGTGTAGCACCGGTACCCGCTTGCCCGCGCGTTTCAGGCCAGATGAGATTTGCACGAGGCAGCCCGGATTGGCCGAGACCACGATGTCGGGCGTGGTCGAGAGGCAGTTCCTCACCTTCATGTCCCCGAGCTGGGCCGCCGTGTCGGGCTGAACCAGGTTGAAGATCCCACCCGAGCCGCAGCAGATGGCGGAGTCGGGGATCTCCATGATCTCCAGCTGGGGAATCGTTTTGAGCACCTGTCGAGGCTGGCTGCGGATGCGCTGCGCGTGCTGGAGATGGCAGGAATCGTGGTAAGCGATACGCAACGGCAGCGGATGCCGCACCGCGCGCGGCTCCAGCTCCGCCAGCACTTCGGAGATGTCCTTGCACTTGGCCGCGAACGCCTTGGCGCGTTCGGCGTACTGCGGGTCGTTGCGCAGGAGGTAGCCGTACTCCTTCATGGTGGAGCCGCAACCAGCCGCGTTGATAACAATGGTGTCCACTTCGGTGCGTTCGAAAACTGCAATGAGCTTGCGCGCGAAATCGAGCGCCTGCTTCTCCTGTCCGGCGTGGACCGCGAGCGCGCCGCAGCAACCCTGTTCGCCCGGGATGATGACCTCGCATCCCTCGGCGGCCAGCACCCGCGCCGTGGCTGCGTTCACGCCGGAAAATAGCACGCTCTGCACGCATCCGGTCAGCATGCCCACGCGCTTGCGCACCGGGCCTTGCGCCGCAATACGCTCCGGCATCCCGGCGCGCAGCAGCTCGCGCAGCGTGATCGCGGGCAGCAACGCTTCCGCCGACCGCAGCTTGCGCGGAAGCAGTTTGAGGAGCCCGGTGCTCCGCACCAATGCGCGCAGTCCGGATGCCTGGTACGCCCATGCCGGCCACAGAACTGCACGGAGGCGTTCGGGATACGGGAACAGTTTGAAGATTAGTTGCCGATGGATAGTGTCGCCGGGCGAGCGCCGGTGGTGGCGCTCGATTTGGGATCGGGTGGCTTCGATCAGCTTGCCGTACTGGACGCCGGAGGGGCAGGCGGTCATGCAGGCCATACAGCCCAGGCACTGGTCAAAATGGCGGACGTAGCTGTCGGTGAGTTGGGCTTTGCTTTCGCTGCCCAACTTCATCAGGTAAATGCGGCCGCGCGGGGAGTCCATCTCTTCACCCCACAGCGCATAGGTGGGACAGGTGGGCAGGCAGAAGCCGCAGTGAACGCACTTGTTGTACAGTTCCGCTGCCGGGGGATTGTGAACGTCGAAAATAGCAGCGGGGTTGGTCAGTTCACCTTGGGCCATCAGATTCCCCCTACGAAGCGTCCTGGGTTCAGAGTCCCGTCAGGATCGAAGCGCTGCTTGACGCGCACCATCAGCGGCTGCGCGTCGGAAGGCGCCCCCCAGACGTCGAGCCCACGCTTGACCGCTACCGGGCAGTCGAGTGCGACGAGCGTACCGCCCAATTTTGCGATCTCTTCGCGCAAGGTGAGCAGCGCGGTGCGCAGGCCTTGCTCGTTGCCTTCGAAACGCGCATAGCCGGCGCCCACATTCTGTACGACGATCTTCCACGCCAACGACTGCGCGCGGGCTGAGCGCTCGGCCAGCGCACACACCGCCGCGAACTGTGTCGGCAGCACGCTGAATTTCGTGAGCAGCGCCGGGGTGGCGCCGTCCCATATGGCCTGGTGCGTGGTCCAGACGTTTGCGGGCGCCTCCGAAACAGCCACGGATCCCGCGATCTGCTGGACCTGCTTGACCTGGGCCTCGATGCCGGGGGCCGTGCCGTCGAAGCGGGCGTCCAGATGCGTGTTTCCCTGAGCCGCCCGCAGTTGGAGGCCGGTGAACGTCAGTTTCGAGGCCTGGATGGCGAGTAGCAGTTGGTTCAGCGATTCGGGCTTGCCGCTGAAGCTCAGGCTGCGCGATTGCCTTGGCAAGGGATGGAGACGAAAGATCGCTTGCACGATCACGCCCAGCGTCCCCAGAGCGCCAGTGAAGAGTTTTGACAGATCGTAGCCGGCAACGTTTTTAACCACTTTGCCGCCACTTTTAGCGAGCGTGCCGTCAGGCAGGGCCACCGTGATACCAATAACGAGGTCGCGGAGCGAGCCGTAGCGGGCGCGCAGCGTGCCGCTGTCGTTGGTGGAGAGAATGCCGCCGATGGTGGCCTGCTCCGGCCACAGCGGGTCGACGGCGAGCCGCTGTCCGTGCTCGGCGAGCGTTTTCTGCAGGTCGGCGACGCGGCATCCCGCTTCGACGATGACCGTCATGTCTGCCCACGCGTATTCGAGGACGCGGTTCAGACGCGCAGTCGAGAGCACCAGATCGCAGGCGGCCGGCGGATTTCCCCAGCCCAGCTTGGTGCCTCCGCCCCGCGGCGCCGCCTTCAAGCCAGCGGCTTGGGCCCAGCGCAGAGCGTGCGCCAGCTCTTCTGGAGCCCCTGGTTCGGCGACCCTCTGCACCTCGACGCCATCGATGGCATCGGCCGCAGTGGCAGCGCGGAGATATTCCTTCCCAACAATTTGGGCCAGTTCCGGCCACGAGACTTCGGTCATCACCCCGCTTGCGGCTGGCATAAGCGTTTCTCCTGCTCGGCGTTATCTCATGCCCTTAAAAGCGTTGCGCCAAGCCCGCGATTTCCAGCGGGTGCGGTTCGTAGACCCCGGGTTTTTCTCCGCACAACCGGGGCCGGGGAAATACCTTATCGGGGTTAGAGAGGTTCTCGGGATCGAAGGCGCAACGCACAAGTTGCATGGTGTCCAGATCGGGCTCGGCATACATCTCGGACATGAACATCTTTTTTTCTTCCCCCACGCCGTGTTCCCCGGTGATGGAGCCCCCGGCCTTGATGCACAGCCGCAGGATGTCCCCAGCCAACTTCTCAGCTAGCTTGTCCTGCCCGGGAACGCTGTTGTCATAGAGCACCAGCGGGTGGAGGTTGCCGTCGCCAGCATGGAAGACATTGGCCACGCGCAGGCCGACCTCGGAGCTGAGCCGTACAATCTCGCTCATCACTTGCGGCAACGCCGTGCGCGGGATCACGCCGTCCTGCACAATGTAAGCTGGCGCGAGGCGGCCGACGGCAGCGAAGGCGGCCTTGCGCCCCGTCCAAACACGAGCGCGCTCGGCGTCGGACTGCGCGACGTGGATTTCCCAGGCGCCGCATTTGGTGCAGACGTCGTCCACCTCCTCCATCAGGGTCTCGACCTCGGGGGCCGGGCCGTCCAACTCAACCAGCAGGAGCCCGCCGCAATTGGGATAGTTGGCTTGCACCGCGGCTTCCGCGGCCTGGATGGCGAGATTGTCCATCATCTCGATGGCTGCTGGCAGCATGCCGGCTGCGATGATACCGCTCACCGCCGCGCCCGCCTCGTTAGTGGAGTTGAAGGCTGCCAGCAGAACCTTGATGACTTCCGGCTTTTTCACAATGCGCAGGATGACTTTCGTGGTGATGCCGAGCGTGCCTTCCGACCCCACAAAGACGCCGGACAGGTCATAACCTGGACGATCGACGGTCAGCCCGCCAAGATGGACGAGCGAGCCGTCGGGCAGCACCACTTCCATACCGAGGACGTGGGTGGTGGTAAAGCCGTACTTCAGGCAGTGAGCGCCGCCGGAGTTCTCCGCGACGTTGCCGCCGATGGAGCAGACCAACTGCGAAGAAGGATCGGGGGCGTAGAAATAGCCGTCGGGCGCTACTCGGGCGGTCACATTTAAGTTGATCACGCCGGGTTCAACAACGACCCTCTGGTTGGGCAGATCTACTTCCAATATGCGGTTCATGCGTGTCAGGCTGATGACGATGCCTTGGGCTACTGGCAGTGCTCCGCCGCTCAGCCCCGTGCCCGAACCACGCGCGACAAAGGGGATCTTTTCGCGATGGCACACGCGCACAATGGCTTGCACTTGCGCGGTGGAGGTGGGCAGGAGCACGGCCAACGGCAGCACCCGGAACATGGTGAGACCGTCGCAGTCGTAGGTGCTGAGCTGCTCCGCCTCGGTGATCAGCCCGGACTCTCCGACGATGGCGCGAAATTCATTGAGGATGCGAGCTTCCATGCGCTGCTCTCCTCTCACAGCTAGCCGTCATACCATGAATTTTTCTTTGGTCTTGAGAACGCGCCATTCTACACCCCTTTCGCCTTCCTCGGCGTCACTTGAAGCGGGTTCGTTTGTGAATGGCCTGGTCAACACTCGATTGATTCTGGATGTGTTGTCGGCCCAGAACTTATCCAGAAAACGGGTTTGTGGGAAGCCAGGATGGTGTTTTGGGACGTGTAGTTGGCACAAACTATGCCCTTGGATTACCGGATTACCTAACATAAGAAGTCGGCATGGCGGAAGGGATGCGCGAACGCTCACGCCCCGTGGATGACTCCGAGGTGATGGGCAAATTAGGATGGAACCAGGCCCAGCAGAGTTCTGGTCGCGGTCAACTGAGGTGTACCAGAATCCCCGGTTTCAGCCGCCTCCAGCGGTGCTGAAAACACGCTGCTTAGTGC
>JBEKUD010000114.1:0-15619 GCA_049515395.1 Candidatus Sulfotelmatobacter sp.
CGGCCAAACCTTCATCGCAATGGAGTTTTTGGACGGGATGACCCTGAAACACCGCATCGCCGGAAAGCCGATGGAGACGGAGTTGATCCTTTCGCTGGCGATTGAGATTGCGGACGCACTCGACGCTGCCCACACGGAAGGCATCATCCACCGAGACATCAAGCCCGCCAACATTTTTGTCACCAAGCGTGGACATGCCAAGATTCTGGACTTCGGGTTGGCGAAGGTCAGTCTGGCAGGCACTTCTTCCAGCAAGATAGCGTCTCTTAACACGCAGACGGTGGACGAGGAGCATCTGACCAGTCCGGGCACAATGGTGGGAACGATGGCTTACATGTCGCCGGAGCAGGTTCGTGCGAAAGAATTGGATGCTCGGAGCGATCTGTTCTCGTTCGGAGCCGTTCTCTATGAGATGACTACCGGACAGTTGCCTTTCCGTGGCGAAAGTTCCGCGGTTATTTGCAAAGCCATTCTGGACGCGGCTCCCACGCCTGCCGTGCGGCTGAATCCCGATGTGCCTGCCGAACTGGAACGGATCATCAATCGGGCGCTAGAGAAAGATCGAGAATTGCGGTATCAGCACGCCTCCGAGATGCGTTCCGAGTTGCAGCGCCTAAAGCGGGATACAGAGATAGGACGAGCCATAGCTGGGGGTTCGGGGACTGTGGCGGTCGCACAGGAAAGCGGCCCTCATGTTGTAGCACAACCGCCGTTGCCAGCATCAGGGTCTTCCCATGCGCTTGCTCCATCTCCGTCATCGAGCACGGTGAAAGTCACGGAAGCCCCCGTCGCGGGCAGGAAACTCTGGAAAGTTCTGGTTCCCGCCGCCGTTGTTCTTGTTGCTGCTGCAATCGGAGGAACGCTCTACTTCCGCTCGCGCCAAGCCGCACATCGCCTGACCGAGAAGGACACCATCGTTCTCGGCGAGTTCGCCAACAGCACCGGAGACGCGATATTTGACGACACGCTGAAGACGGCGCTCAACGTTTCCCTGCGGCAATCGCCTTTCCTGAACGTGCTCTCTGACAGCGATGTCGCCAAAACCCTACAACAGATGACTCGTCCAGCGAACACGAAGCTCACGCCCGAGGTAGCCCGCGAGCTTTGTCTGCGGGCGGGCAGCAAGGCTTACATTGCCGGAACAGTTGGTAGTCTGGGCAGCGAGTATGTGCTGGGATTGAAGGCGGTGAACTGCCAGAGCGGAGACACTCTGGCGCAAGGTCAGGTGACGGCGGCGTCCAAGGAGAAAGTGCTGGACGCGCTGGGTGAGGCAGCATCGAAGCTGAGGGGCGAGTTGGGCGAATCGCTGGCTACGGTGCAGAAGTTTGATGTTCCGCTCGAACAGGCCACCACGTCTTCCCTCGAAGCTCTGAAAGCATACAGCCTTGGCAGAAAGGCCGATGCCGATAAAGGCCCTGCCGCTGCCCTGTCTTACGATCAACGTGCCATCGCGCTTGATCCGAATTTTTCCATGGGGTACAGGGCAGTGGGCATCGACTACAACAATCTCGGCGAGCTAGGGCGGGCCAGCGACTACTTCACGAAGGCATTCCAGTTGCGGGAACATGCCAGCGAACGAGAAAAGCTGGCGATCACCGCCGACTATTTGAGTGCAACCGGAGAACTGGATAAGGCGGCCCAGACGTTTCAGGAGATGATTGAGAGCTACCCCCGGAGAGCAGGAGCGTACAACAGTTTGGGTTCAGTGTTCGGCGAACAGGGGCAGTATGAAAAGGCCATGGAGAATGCTAGGCAAGCCCTGCGCATTGAACCTGATCACTTAGTTTATTACGAAAATCTCGCTAACTATGCTCTTTCCTTGCAACGCCTCGACGAGGCGCGCCAGATTATCCATGAGGGACAGGCGCAAAAAGCGGATGATTTTATACTTCACAATGCTCTCTATGCTCTTGCCTTTCTTGTCACCGACTCCGCCGCGATGGCGGAACAGCAGCAGTGGTTTGCGGGCAGGCCGGAAGAGAACTTTGGGCTTGCGTTGGCATCCGACACCGAGGCGTACGGCGGTCGTCTGGGCAAGGCACGGGAACTGACCAAGAGGGCTGTGGACTCCGCTATACGGGCTGACAGCAAGGAAACTGGGGCAATATGGCAGGCGAATGCCGCTCTCCAACAAGCGGCTTACGGCAATCCCGCGGAAGCGCGGCAGTCGGCGGGAGAAGCTCTGAAGCTTGCTCCGACGAGTCAGGGCGTCGGGGTCGAATCCGCGCTTGCATTTGCCATGGCGGGTGACACAGGACGAGCCGACTCCTTGGCCCAAGACTTAGGGAAACGCTTCCCGCTGGACACGCAGATGCAGTCGCTCTGGCTCCCCGCGATTCAGGCACAGTTGGCGCTCGATAGAAAGAACGCGGCTTCCGCCGTGACGGTTCTGCAAGCTGCTGCTTCCCCCATCGAGTTGGGGCAAATTAGCTTTCTCAATAATATTTCGTGCCTCTTTCCGACGTACATACGAGGAGAGGCATACTTGGCAGCCGGACAGGGCACCGCTGCTGCCGCCGAGTTCCAGAAAGTTCTCGACCACAGCGGCATCGTCTGGAACTGCTGGACGGGAGCGTTAGCGCATCTGGGCGTGGCACGTGCGAACGCATTGCAGGCGAGAACCTCGCAGGGAGCGGATGCCGATGCTGCCCGCGTCCGGGCGCTCGCCGCCTACAAGGATTTCCTGACGCTCTGGAAAGACGCCGATCCCGGCCTTCCCATCCTGAAACAAGCCAAAGCGGAGTACGCAAGGCTGCAATGACATCCTGTGGGCTTCCGTCCTTCGCTGCGGGGGCTTGGCTCTGTTCTCTAGGCGGAGATGACGCGGAACATCTTCCGGCGTTTGTGCGCTTCCCACTCCTCACGGGTAAGCTCAATGAGGTTGGCTTGTCCCCCAACGGAGTGTTGCGGTTGCCCGTAGGGCGCGAGATCGCTCATCGTCCAGAGTGGACTGTCGTTGGATAAGATACCAGCCACCTTCCGTGCTTCCACTTCTTTCCAGAAGTCCTGTAGACATTGCTGCGGGTGATCGAGGAGGAACCACCACAGTTCCTCGTTGCTGAGGACTCTCAGCCTTAGACGATGACGTTCGGCTCCGGGCTTCACAACGTTCACGGTTCTTCCCTGACCTGAAAGGCAGGCAAAAGTTTATCACCCCAGCGGCAAGCCACAGAAATATCGGGATAATCGACATTTGGACGGGAATAGGCGCTGGGGGCTTTGTGCTCTGCTACCTTATCGCCATGCAGACTCCGGTCAAAGAGCGCATCGCCAAGTTGCGGGAAGAAATAGTTCAAATTAGCGAAGCGAATCACCAATATGTGGAGGGCCGCAAGAAGATGCCCGGCGCAGCAGGGGATCATGACCGCCGACTTCAAAGGTTGCAGGAAATCCTCGATGAATTGGTGGCGCTGACCGATTGGAAAAAACTGTGACTAGCACAGGAGGTGAAATTCGTAGTTTTTTAGAATCTGATCATCACTTTAATATGCGTTTTCTGTGTCGGCAGAAGGGGGAACTAATTCGACTCCAGTTCGGCGTCGAGAGTTCTTTCTTCACCCGAGTGAAGTCGCAGTGTTGGCTGTGACGGGCTTGACGAGTCGGTGTAGAACCAGCGCCTATAGCCGGGAGCCTGAACAATGATCAATAGGTCTTTATCGGGCGGAACAGATATTTCCCTCTTGGTCGTCTCGGATGGTTGCGTCAGCATATCGTCAATCACTACGCAGCGCACGGTTGCCGAATCTACTTCTTTGCCAGTGTTCCTGTCGCTGATATTAACGGTCAAATGAGCCGGGATTTTCCCAAGTTTAACAACCACATGAGCAGTAGGATTTTCGCGGCTTAGTTTGATTCGTACACCCGCCTCCGGACCGTTCATGTCATGCACGTTGGCGTCGTGCCAATAACCCCCCTCAGGTTTTTGTCCGTAAATCCGATTCGTCTCCAAGGGCACGCGAAGATCAAATTGTCCATGCTCATCACTTTCGGGACCGCAGTTGGTGTGGGACGAATTGGACTTGACGATGCTTGTGCACAGCCTTGCTTTCGCAATCGGTTCACCTTGGTCGTTCACTGTGGTTCCGATTATCCGCCCTTCGTTCAGCACCGTTTTATCATCCTGAGCGGCTAGTAGTAGTTGTGAGAGGATCACGAGGGCTGCGGCAAAGCAGAGGGAGCGCATGGCACCTCCAGACTATCGAAGTTGGAATTCTATACCGTCCGAGTTCGGAGTCGCACTTTTCTTATTCTATTTCTGCTCCTCCTTATGAACTCAGATTTCTGCTCCGTATTCGTTCGCATGCTCGTCGCACAGAGTTTTGATACAACGACCCTCTCGCAATAGTCCCGGCTGCCCACAAACCTCACACGTGTGGAAGGATTCCTCTGTGGCGGCTTCAAGGCGCTGGCGAATGGCGTCGTTCGCTTGATTTGTGTGGACGCGCAACCCGCCGAGCTTCTCTTTCACCTGCAGAATTTCAAACTTGAGCCCGGTTGCCTGTTCCAATTCCGCGACCAACGGCTCCAAGTCTGCGCAGAGTCGCCAAATAATCTCGAACCAGCCATCCCGGTGAGTGAAGCCCTGTGGCATCAAGGTGTACCGTATGTCGCCCTCCGTGTTGAACCAAGAGGACCACTGCTCGACCAATTTTTTCTCAAGTTCCTTGTGCATATGCGTCTACTTCCTGCTGGTAGCAGGCTCGGCATGGCGCACAAACCCCGAAGCGCTAACCGATGTTTTCAACTCCAATACTCCCGCCGCCTGTAGTTCGATGGCTTCGATGACATCTGCGACCCCTACTTCCCGCCCATGCTCAAAGGCTGATTGCGAAGCCAGTATGTAAGTTTCGCGGAGTTGGGCGAACGAGTATCCCTCAGTCTGCTCAATAGCGATCTCAAACTGTTCTCCCACGAGGGTGGGGCTGAGCCGTTTGTAGTATTCCCGGCGCAAAGGTGCATCGGGATTGCGGAACTGAACCACGCGGTCGAACCTACCGGGGCGCTTGAGGATCGCGGGATCGAGGCATGTAGGGTCATTAGCGGTAGCAACCACAATCACTCCGTCCTGCGATCCCACCCCGTCGAGGCAATTTAGCAAGGTCTGAAAACTCACAGTTTTTTCTTGTGCGCGCTTGCCCTCGGTTGGAAAAGCGCGATCTAAGTCTTCGAGGATTATGAGCGCGGGAGTATTTTGGGCAGCGTTTTCGAACATGCGAAGAACGTCCCTGCTCTTCTCTTCTGCATCGCTGAGGTCAAGGGTGTAAGGCTGGATGTAGGGATGCGCTGCCATCACCCTGATAGTTACACTTTTGCCGTTGCCGGGTGCGCCCCAAAATAGATAACCCCTTCGATACGGCAGATTATGCTGGCGAAACCATTCTTCGCGCTGGAAGAAAAGTTCAAAATCACTCCTCACCATGCGCCGGACAGTGGCATCGAGCACGACGGAATCCCAATCGTAGGGGGCTGGCAGCCGAGTCCGGCTATAAGTGGTTTCGAGATAACGCTCGGTCTGGCTTTGCACTTGTTGCTCTAACAGCAATACTTTTGCGGCATCCTCGCGATGCACAATGAACCAGTGCTGCGCAGGCGAGTGCCCGATTACGGGCATGTCGCTGGGAGGAAATAGGACCGGAATCTTGATGCTGATTACTCGGTGTGCTAGACCACGGAGCCTAAGGGCAACCGGGCAATCCTGCCAATCGAGTTCCCATACGGGCAATGGAGCGGCATTGGGTTTGCGCTCGCGCTGAAGGGACATAGCGATCCGGGGGCTCACATCTGGGGGAAGCGCCCAACCCTCAATGAACGCTCGCCAATTTTTGTTTCTTGCTTTGGTTGCCGAGGCTACGGGCAGTCCTTGCAAAAAGTCTTCAGCAACCACATCAGCGGGGTTGCATTCGATTTCGAGGGTGAGGGTTTCGCTCAGGGGCGCACCCAGCATCTTCTCGATCCACTTTGCATAGGGCTGCAGCGAAGCGAGGATCGTCTCTATCGAGGAGGTCAGGCGAATCTGCACCTTGTCAGGAATCTTGGTGTTCATTGCCATAATGAGGTTTCGACTTCGGAAAGAGGCATTGCCGCTAGAGCGGGCTGATTCGCCTCTTTCATTAATCTGCACACGCTCGCCCGACTAATTGAGTGTTTGCGTGCCACGAGCGTGAGCGACATCCCGGAGCGGCGATCTTCGATAACCTGCTCCCGATCAACGTCCAGACGCGCACGACCGATGACTTTGCCCTCAAGCTTCGCTCGGCGCATTCCGCTTTTGACGCGCTCAGCGACAAGTGACCTTTCCAGTTCCGCAATCGCGGAGATGATCGTCACGAAAAGACGCCCCATAGCATCGCCCGTCGCCCCATCCTCCGCACTGCCGAAAACCGGATACGAAACCCTCTTGAAATTCCACAGGCATCGTGTGGCATAATATTCTCGCCTCTGCGAAGCAGTTTCCCACGTTGCGAACGCAGCACCCCCCCGAGGCTAACAGCCTAAATTCCGCGAGGTGGTCGTGAAGTTGAGATGCTACCTGTTGTCCCTTCTGAGAATCCACCATCCGGACTGTGACCATTGCAATTTGCGTGAAACGTGCGGCGAGGCAATGCGAAAACGGCTGGAGGAATTGAATTGGCGGAATCAGCCGAATTTGCTTAAAAAGGAGGTTCATGGAGAAGTTCCTGAGGTTTCCGGTTCCACGCCCGACGACGGTTTGGCAAGTCCGCAGATTTCATTGGCGCAACGAGGGAAGAAGGCTGGTTAGAGCGGAGCGTGCTGTGAGGTTTCATTCTTGACGTGCAAGTATTCTCGGACAACGCTGAGGCACAAGAAGGGTAGGAACAAATGCACGAAACATGTTCAGGAAATCATCCGCTCGGCAACGGCGCTAGTCAGGGTTCTGCGGGGAATTTCAGCAGCGGTTAGCAACGACCATGAATGTGTAGGGGCGAGGCGATCAGCAAACACTATCGCCCGAACGAGTCAATCATCTCCAATAGCTTAATGCCGCGTCGGGTCGGTCTGAAGCAATAGTCATTCGGAGCCATCCGAAAGTTGTTTCGCATGACCTCAATCGCGAAACCAAATCCTGCCGAGCGAGCGCACTGGGCATAGAAATCGTCTCGGTGAATCTTATGTTCCTCTATCCGCTTCAAGACTTCTGGGAACTTTTCGGTATAAGGGTTCTGATCGTGAAAGTTGGGTTGCTGCCTGATTATGTCGCTGTATTCGTCCGCAAGTTCCCTCAAAATGAAGATGTCATCTTCTCCTAACCGAGCGACATCCCGAATTAGACTCACGACATCGCTTGGAGCGTATTCTTCGTTGACGGGCAAGAATGACCTCACCAATACGGCAGAGATGCGACGAATCTTATCCGGGCGGCTCGTCCATCGTGCTTCGTCAATGGCGGCTAAAGTTGCGTCTTCGAACGCGGGAGATGCTAGCTTGGCTCGGAACTCTTCAAGTTGTTTGTCGTGCCCTTTCAGGTGTTCCCAACAATTTTGAAGCTCCAGCTTCATCGTTGCCGCCAATTCGCGAACGCTATCAGCGTTACCACCCGAGGAGAATAATTTCAGAACAGCATTGCCTATCCCGACGAGCGGCAGGAGCTTTCCGCCGATTTCAATACAGAGTTCGCCAACAATGTTTCTTGGCTCGTCTTTGTGCTGATTGAGAAAACCCTCAATCGGGCTGTCGAATTGTCCCATGTCACTCTCCTACTTCGCAGGAAATCGCTCATCAATCTGTCGCAAAATTTCCTCAGCCCACGGGATCGCATCGGCGATGGCGCTAATGGTCGCCGCAACGTGAGGGAAGCCCGCAGAGTCACTCCCGAACGTGGGGAAAGTTGCGCTCCAGACAATCTTGCATTTCACAACCCGCTTGCGCTGTAATTCCGGTGGCCAAGTTTGGGTAATAATATACTTGACTGACTGTAGAATGGATGTATTGTGACAGGAAAAGTTAAAATCAGGCATTTAACAAGAAAAGGGCCGATTCGTGGTCGGCCCTCCGTAAAGCTCTTGCAGATTCGCTATCTCTAGGGTATTGCAGGAGCTTGGCCCAATGCAAAGAGGGATAACTACCTATGCACCGGCGTGCGTGGATAATGAGATTTACTGTGCTGCCATGCCAACTGTGATCTTTCGGTATCTCACGCGGGACGGCTTTGCAATCGTGGCCGATGGGAAGTCTCACAAGCTCGGAACAGACGAACCGGACAAGGCCAACGTCCAGAAGATTTTCCAAATTCAGGAGCAATCAGCGGCCTATGCGCTCGTCGGCACTGTTCGCTTCGATGATGACACTGGCAAGCTCTGCTCGCTTAACCTGCCACAAGAGATCGATGGGCTTGTGCGAGCGGGCGCGGCCACTCTCTGCGATCTGCTACGCATAGAAGAACAGTTAGCCCGTCCCATCTACGATCTTCTCCTCAAGGGCAAAGCAGATGGGCTCATTACGGACTACACCGGAACCCTAGATTTTATCGGCCAGCGGGGCTTGACGATTTTTTCAGTCCTTCTCTTCGGCTACTGCAACGGAGCACCGAGCGAGATTCATGTTCGGTTCTGGCACCAAGATCAGGTACCAGGAAAGCCGGAGGTGCGTCCCTTTGACTTTCGCGGCATGAACCCGCGCCCCATAGGTTCCCCGGAGATCTGGAATGCACTTCGGAACCATAATCCCGCGCTATCGCGCTTTCCCCTGCCCGAGATGCCGCCCCCAGAACGGTCTCAAGAGATAAGCCTTTGGGATGCTGCGAAGATCGGCGAGACTCTGATTCTCGCGTGCGAAAGCAAGGAAGCCATAAAAATCGACCCCGAATGCCGGAAAATCGGCGGCCACATCCACATTGCCGCAATCACGCCGACATGCTTCCACTGGCTCAGACCGCCAATGTGACTAGGGTGTGGTCTGGCTCTGAGTTTCCGAAGCCTTTGCAATCGCCGCAAAGGCGGCATCCCAATCTTTGTGGATGCGGTCAGCGTCGTAATGCTTCGTCGCTGGTAAGCTGATGCCGCCTCGCAAATGGTCATAGACCTCTATGCGTACAGTGCAAGAGTTTTCAGCGGGAGTGATTGTTAGAACAACGCATCTGCTCAATCCATTAGGCCCACTTTGCCCTTCGCCCGTATGGCGAAAAGTTAGCGCGCCGGAACTCGGCTGATCGTTGCATTGTCTCGTATGTTCCGTGTCCTGCACGTATCCCATTTGAGTGAAGAAGCGTATGGACTCAGCCTCGACACGCGCAGAGTCCGCCTGTACGTGGTAGTCAACGTACTTATCTTTGCTTTTGGCGAATGTGACCTGAGTAGCGAACAGTAGGGCCAGCAAAGCCATCATTTTCATAACGCCGCGAATTATACGCTTGGTTCCACTTTTGAAAACACGATGTTTTCGCGGAACATTTGATAGAAGACTTCGGCGTTCTCATCAGTTTTTTCGAGATGCTTGGCTATGAAGTAGCTGCACAGATCGGCAAGTTGGATTCCAATTGAATCCTTGGAACTACCGAAGTACATATCATCGTGGAGATACCACATGCCAGCATCCCAGTTCGGCGGGCGCAATTGCCTTCGCAATTGGCGGAAACTCTTCTTGATGGACGTTCGCTTGTCTTTATCGGTGTCGTCCGCGATCAGCAGGGCGTATTCTAGTGAGCGCTCCTGGCGCTCCTTTTGCATGAGGTCGCTAATGGCTGGAATGCACAAGCGGAATGCAACATCAATCGGAAGGGCGGAGCCGTAGGGCTGCCGTTCGAATTGCGGCACATTCACAGCTCCGTAGATCACCGGAATCTTATAGTCCTTAAGCATAAGGAGTAACTGCCGAATGGTGGCAAATCGCAACTCTTGATCGATGCCGTCAAAGACCCCATAACCGCCGTATAGTTCACAAGCGTGGAACTCTTCAAATTTATGTAATTTCTCTTCTGGGACTAAGCCTTCCACGCAAAGCCCGACCAGACTCTCGATCTGGTGGAAAAGTTTGTCATGCACGAGCACAACGGATAGCACCTCGAAGGATTCCTTCTTTTTGTCGAACCGCTTCGAATCGTCCATGTAGCCGAGAAACATCGGCGCTCCTATCTCGCGGAAGGCGTATTGACTGGCGCACACCACTGCGTTACCCTCATTTCCAGAGGGGTTAGAATGGCGAATCACCCGAAGAGTCCCGCGAAGAATCCGACAGGTGACTTTGGCCAGTTCACAAACTTCATGCGGCGATTGGTTGCGGTGCCGCACTCTGAAATTAAGGCGAAACTCGACGCCGAAAAGCGGGCGAAGACGCGGAAGCGGAAGACCGCTTCCCGCGCCTCTTCCGCAAAACATTAGAAGGCCGTTTCTCCCACCTTGCCAG
Organism: Candidatus Sulfotelmatobacter sp.; assembly: GCA_049515395.1. GTDB lineage: Bacteria > Acidobacteriota > Terriglobia > Terriglobales > Acidobacteriaceae > Sulfotelmatobacter. The sequence continues at coordinate 10,360 of JBEKUD010000114.1, forward strand.
TCACTTCTGCAAAGGTTAATCGCTTCCCCGCGATCTGCGATAAAGCTAGATGGAATCTGTCCGCATCGGTCAAAGGGTTGTCATCGGTTGCACGATTGTTATAACGGAAAGTCTGCTCGTCCAAATAACGGAAAAGATGGAAAGGCTCAACGCTCACGTAGGTGCCATTGATGCCGCGCTTCAGCAGACTCCAGAAGTTTTCCAGTCCGTTTGTATGGATGCGACCGTCCACGTATTGCACGGCATGATCGACAACCTTATGCGCGTAATCGCCTTCCAGCCCTTCATAGGAGAGCAGGGCATCGGTATAGAGAGCCGCACCGGCTTCGACGTGCTTGCGGACTTCCGCTTGCAATTCCTTTTTCTTGCGGCTTGTAATCACACTGGTGCGAACCTTTCCACCACGCTCTAAAATTCCCATGACGGCGGTTTTGTCTTTTCCGCCTGTGCCAGTGATTCGGCGCTGGCGTTCGCTGATGTGCATGTTCCGCGCCTTGCCGCCAATGAAGGTTTCATCAGCTTCGACTTCGGAGCCGGGGCCGCCCATCTTAACGAAGGACTTCGACTGAATGGCAAGGCGAATACGATGCATCATGAACCATGCCGACTTTTGAGTGATTCCGAGGTCGCGCCCGATTTCGTAACTGCTGATGCCGTTCTTGCAATTAACCAAGAGCCATACAGCGGGGAGCCACTTCTCCAGCGGGATCGGCGAATCCTCAAATACCGTACCGATCTTCAGGGAGAACTTCTGGAGCGGGTGTGGCTCATAGCAGCGGTACACGCGCGCGTTCTTCAGGTAGGTGACTTTTTCGGACCCACACTGAGGACACCGGACCTTGCCATCGGGCCAGCGAACGGCGATCATAAACTCGCGGCAGTTTTCGAAGTCGCTGAAGAACTGGATTGCTTGCTGGAGTGTCTTTGGGCTTTCCATGCTTGAAAATGTAGCAGAAAAGCCTTAGTCAGTCAAGTATATTATTACCCAAGTTTGGCTGCATTAATAGCTTTTGGCCCCCGTTGTCCATCCCAAACATGAACGGAGGTTCAGAAAGCGTGGCATGACTGTTCGGCACTTTAGAATCGACGTGCGCTCCTCCGTCTTTCTCCGCCACGTTGAGAATGATGGTTCTCTTTGACAAGCGGATGTTTCCCAAAGGCTGGTAATCGTCATTCCACCATTGGCGAAGCGGAACCAGTTGGTATGACGGTGAATCAAATCCGCTTCGCATGACACGCCGAGTTCCATCCCCTCGAACTTGGAGGCTGACAGGTACGACAAATACAAACCTCGGGCTCAGCGGTTTGTGCTGGATGGTTAAATCCCAATAGTCTCGGTTCAACCGAGAGAGTAGGGACTCGCTGCTGCTCGCTTCGTGAACGAGAACGCGCAAGGTGATAGCGACGTTTAACACCTGCACCTCTTTGCCAGAATAGAACCCGTCGAGTGCGTCTTTCAGGCGGGTGTACTGCGCCGACAACAGATTCTTGTCATTGTCCGCGTGACGTGTGGCCATAACGATTTCACACCTTCCAACTGAACACAAACGGTCTATTTATCGACGGTCGAATCACCACGATTCGCGAACATTGGGTGTCGAGGGACGCTTTCTTGCCACTTCCACAGCAGCACGGTTCGTTTCTTCCAATTTTCGCAGACGACATTTAGAGACTTTTTCTTTTCGGTCGTTCCCGTGGGTCAAAGGCTAAATTTACGTTGCACCGGGATATTCCCCCATTTTCTTGAGTGCGCCCTGTTCGATTCCAATGCCCAAAGCTCGCCGCAAGCCCTAGGCAGGGACAATACCCGTCTCAATGCCGCAGTCGCCGTGAATTGTCACGGTTCGGTCTATCCCCTCGCGAAAATGCATGCAGCGCCTATCGAGCCTCAATGCCCGGTCGCCACGTTTCCCTGAGGTGGTTTCTACTTGGCCCGAAAGCCCGCCTTGGCTTGTGAGACGCCCGAGCCGACCCGAACCCCTGTCCGGGTGCCCAAATCCCTCGCAAATCGCCTCCCCGCTGGATCACCCATACCCCGTCCCTCCGTGGCAAAATGAATCCCCACGCATGACCGCCGCAATTCCAGAGCGCAGACCCGCAACCGATCAAATCTCGGATGTCATCGAGCGCGTTACCTTCCACAACGAGGACAGCGGGTTCTGCGTGCTTCGGATTAAAACAAAGGGACACCGAGAGGAAACGACGGTTGGGGAGAGAGTTTGCATCCCAAAACCAAGGGATAATTAAGCCAAAAGTGAGGTGGTCGGTATGCGGATTTTAAACATCTTGAGCGGACTGGCGGTTCTCTTCACGACGCTAGCCTTCGGACATCTGCTGCACCACTACTTTTTGAATGCGGGCGAAGCTGCGCACTCCCCACCGTTTTTGGCTGGCATGGCTATCGGCGTTGTGGTGGGCATATTTTCCTTCATCGGAGGATGTTTGCTGCTAAGACGGGGACGGTGATTTTCTGGATTTTCGGGTTCTGAGCGAAAATGCCGCCAAGGTCGGGCGGAATGATCTGTGCCCCTGTGGGTCGGGGAAGAAATACAAGCGGTGCTGCGTGGGGCGACGGTGAACTGAGCCCAGCCCAATGCCTTCGTAGCGGAATCTCGACAGCCTCAACCGCTGGAGATAGCCCGATCCTTCCCGTTGGTCAAGCGGGGCAAAAAATTGGGGCTGCCGAAGCAGGCCCTAATCGTCAAACGAAAATTTGAACGAACCTTCCAACCTGCAAAATTTGGTAGCAAATTTGGTAGCAACGGTGACCATAATTGCCTCGAACTGCCTACTGGAAACGCCCGGAAGTCGCTGAAACCATTGATTTCTAGTTGTTGACGTTTCAACTGTAGGTTGGAGGTTCGATTCCTCCCGCGCTCACCACTTAACTTATTAAGAATAAAATTCTTAGATCGATGTTGCGATGCACGAGCGCCAACCGCAGTTGGCCTTGGTAACCACCATTGGCAACCATGTTTTTAATTTGCGGGCCTCATTAGCAAGAGATCTCTGTATCTGTTGTTACGGACAAGCCTGTGCAGCCTCTTCCGGTTTCATCCGGCCGTAATGGTGCAAATCATCCTCCACCCCTCAGCTTCGGTGAGGCCGCCCAAAACAACTTCTCCTAGCGGTAAGAAAGCGATTGCGTGACCTGCGGTACGACCTTCGCAAATGCCCTCTCGATTGCCTCGGCCTGTGGGTGACAGTACCGCTGAGTCATAATGATGGAACTATGGCCGGCAATCTTCGCAAGCGTGAAGGCATCGCAACCGGCTTCCGCAAGCCGCGTCAGCGCGGTATGGCGCAGGCAGTAGGGTTCGAATAACTGAACCCCCGCCTTTATTGTCGCGTCGTGCTCTCGGACGAAATCTGCTCCAATACCGCCGACATGTGTAGCAATCCATTCGGGCGAATCCTGCTCCTGCCGGGCTTTGTGCGCCAGTGCTATTACGTGAAGCGCGGCGATGTGTTGATTCTTGGCACTATTTTCGTCAAAATGCCCTGATGCCGAGCCGCAAGGGAATACCCAGCCCTGCGCCGGCTGGCCCTGCGCCCGCCAACGCGCGAGTAGAGCCTCATATACGGTAGGCTGCATCGGCAAGACACGCCGTCGCGCCTTCGTCTTACCCTCTGCGACGTGAATAAGGCCGCCGTCGCCATTTAACAGAACGTGGTTCCATTCCAGTTTGTAGCACTCGCCCGGACACATGCCCTCATGGCGAATCAGCAGCGCAACGTCGTGCCACGGCTGCCGACATAATTCGATGTAGATGGCAAACTCAGCATCTGTGAAAACCCGATCGCGTTGACGTTCGCCTTTGGCGAGTTCAATGTCTGGTGCCTTTGCTACCTTGCCCCACTTCTGAGCGAGATTAAGCGCGCGCCTGAGGGTTCGCAGCGAGCAGTTGATCGTGCTGGGGCTCAAATGCGAGCACGTCGCTGCGAAACAGGTCGCGTGTTGTGAGGTGATTTGATCCAGGTGTAGCCGGGCAATGTCCGATGCGAGCAGTCTTTCCATGCCGTAATGGTAATAGTCCCGCGTCTTGGCCTTCGCCACAAATCGCATCTCAGAGAACGGTCCGAAGTCTTTTCGCAGAAATTCGGCGAGTGTAGGCGCACGTTTCGGTTGTAGGATGCCGAAGTTTCCTCTGGCCATTAACATCGGTAACCCCGACAACCCCGAACTCCCACCCTACAAATTGACCTCGGCTGACAAGCGATTCGTCATCGAAATGATCGAATTGTTCAGCCAGTACATGAAGGCTGCGACCAAAGCGGACGGCAGCAAGTCCGTCAATCAATCGTTCGACCTCGACCGCATGGATGACATGTTCTGCGGTGGTGAGTACGAAAAATTCCCACAGGCGAACGAGGCGATTAAGAAGATGGACGAGTACCACACCGCCCTCGCACAGAAGCTTGGAGAGGCGTATGCGGACGAGCACGGTGATTGCGACCACGAGGGCTGCGACCGCAAAGACTGCGCTGCCCGTGCCATCCACGATGCGATTTACAGCCGCCTGATGACCAAGTTTCAGATACCGGCGTTCGTAGTCATGTACTAAGGTCGAAACGCCGATGGAAATCGCCACTGCGATGTCCCATCTGGTGCTGGATATGCGTAGCAACGGACGCAACACACGTGCTAATAAGAAAAAGCTGGAGCGTCTTGCGGTGCAGTTCCTAAGGGTTGCTGAAAAAAAGCCGCCGTCTGCGCCAGAATTTGAACAGCAGGACGAGAAGTCCGGTTACACGATGTGACCGAATTAGATTTTTCAGTGGGAATGTCGCTCCAGTCTGACCCACTCAGCGAAAACCCTGACTCGGTTGACTATCCAAATGCGGACGCACTCTACACCCTCACATGAGGGAAGTTCCGTGCTAGGTAGTCCTGCATCTCGCAGCCAGCCTGTGCCGTGATCCCGTATGCCAAGTTCGGCTGCATGAAAATCTTCTCCCCACCGTTGTCGATCCCGAACATGAATGGCGGTTCTGAAAGCGAGGCATGACTGTCTGGTACTTTGTCGTCCACGTGCGCTCCCCCGTCCTTATCCGTCACGTTGAGAACAATGGTCTTCTTTGGGCTCTCCACAAGAAAGTGACGAAGTAGGCATTTTAAGCGGCTTTTTCGAAGGTGGCGAATTCGGTCTTGGTAGCGGCCAGTCGTTGTGCCTTGAGCAGGAGATAGTAGATGTCACGCTAGCCCCGGCCTCGGCGAAGGATGGCCTTGATATTTCCGTTGATCGCTTCCACCACGCCC
>JBEKUD010000115.1:0-15406 GCA_049515395.1 Candidatus Sulfotelmatobacter sp.
CGCACTTGGCGCAATCAATACACGTGCTTGCGTTACGGGTGATCCTCATCGGACTGAGCAGGGAGACCAGTCCGAGGAACCCTCCGTACGGGCAAAGATAACGGCACCAGAAGTTCTGCACGAAAATCGAAGCAATTACCAGCCCTAAAACGACCCATGCTACCGTTCCGCCAATGTAACGGAAGAAGTTGAGCATGCGCACGTCGACGATGAGCGCATAAGGGCTGTTGAGAAATTCGGCGGTGGAAGCTGCCGACATGCCGATTACGGCGTAGGCGAAGAGGCTCAATACAAGGTATTTCAGCGAGCGCAATGGGATGTCAGCCCAGCGTGGCAACTGGAAGCTTCGACCAAAGATTGAGCGGCCCAACTTCCACAGATATTCCGAGACGGTACCCACCGGACACATCCAACTGCAAAATGCCTTGCGGAAGACGAACGAGATAACCAGGAACGAGGTGAAGAGGAAGAAACCGGCAGCATGCACATGTGGCACTTTCCCGGTGAGTAGAAAGTACTTCAACTGCATGAGGCCTTCGATGGGTAACCAGCCTTCAACGCCAGCGGGTCGGGAAACTTCGAATGCTCGGCCCCCGCTTTCGGCCCAGCGCACCCAAAGATAGAACTGCACGCCGATCCAAACGTTTAGAATCGCGAAGAGAATCTGCACGGTAACACGCAGCGGTTGCGAGTGGTCGCGATCATCTCGCCGGATCAGTTTCTTGCGCGCGGGCTTCTGTGTTTGGGATCTCTCTTTGTGCTCATCTGGCACGGCTGCATCCCCCAACCTCAAGCATATGAGAGCGGCCAACCGTGAACGATGACTTATGTCACGGCGCGCCACATTTGTAGAAACCTCAGAAGAGGGACGCAGCGCATGTTCGCCACGGTGCTCCGGTACAATAGCACCCGTGTCCGAATCCACGTCTACACCCGCGCAAATGCTAGCGAAGGTCCAGATCTTTTCCGGGCTGACGGAGAGCGAACTGAGTTTTCTAGCGCAACGTGCGGTGCCGCGCAGCTATTCGGCGGGGGAGAGCGTGTTCGGCGAGGGTGAGCCTTGCTCTGGACTCTATGTCGTCGAGTCCGGCCATGTGCGAATCTTTAAGAGTTCGGCCAATGGACGCGAACAAGTACTCAGCATTGATGGTCCAGGCAGTTCCATTGCCGAACTCCCCGTCTTCGATGGCGGGAGCTACCCCGCCTCCGTGACGGCTATCGACGAGGCCAAGCTGCTCTTTGTCAGTAAGCAGGATTTTCAGGCATTGTGTCTGGCCCATCCTCGGGTAGCGCTGAAAGTCTTACGCGTGGTCGGTGCGCGCCTACGCCGACTGGTTGGCATAATCGAAGAGCTCTCGTTCACCACGGTTCGTCACCGGCTGGCTTCGTTTCTGCTGCGTCTCGCGCACAAGGAGGGCAAGCGTTCCGCCGCAGGCGTGGAAATTACATTACCCGCCAGCAATCAGGAAATGGCTTCGCATATTGGCACCGTCCGAGAGCTCGTTTCCCGCAATCTCTCTCGCCTCCAGGCTGAAGGGATGCTCAAGATTGACGGTCGCACTGTAACGATTTCCAATTTGAAGGCTCTGGAAGCCGAAATGGATTCCCCTGAGTAAATCTGAACAATTCGGATACGTTCGCGCCTTCGATCGTCCAATCATGAAAACCTTTCGTGCATACTCCGCTCGTGACAAAAGTCATCGGTAAGGATCTGCCGCTCGGCTAACCTTCCAAGAGAAGACGAAACGAAATCCAGAAGTAGGAAGCAAATGACCGAGACGAGTGACGCTTTCCGCACAGCTCAGCAGACCCGTAGGCGAGCCCTGATTGTTCCTCGCGAGCATGGGGCCTGGGGTTTGCTGCTGGTCCCTTTGTTCACGGGAGTTGTTGCGGGGTTTGCTTCGGAGCATCGGATCTGGCCTTTGTTCCTATTCACGGTGGCCGCGCTGTCGTTATTTTGGCTGCGGACGCCGGTCGAAAGCCTCATTGGTGGCGGTTCTTTGACGGCCAATACGAAAGAAGAACGCCGGACGGCACTCGTTGCATCGGTTCTCTTGGCCACTGTAGCGACCGCTTGTTTGACGGATCTGATGTGGAAAGGACAGGATCGGTGGTTGCTCCTTCTGGGAGGCGCCGCTGCGTTTGCGCTTCTGGTCCAGTCATTCCTCCGAAGCCGAGGTCGTAGTTGGCGAATGGCGGCTCAGATGGTCGGTGCGATTGGCCTCACGTGCACTGCACCCGCGGCTTACTACATCGGCACTGGAAGACTAAGCGAGCGCGCTTTCATTTTATGGGTGGCCAACTGGATTTTCGCAGGCAACCAGATTCATTTCGTTCAACTGCGAATTCATTCTGCTCGCGCCTCCAATTTCGGCGAGAAATTTGCACGGGGGAAGCTCTTTTTACTGGCGCAGCCGGTATTTTTCGCTGCCTTGGTCATCGCATCGTTCTGGCGCGTGCTCCCTCCCTTGGTGATCGTCGCCTTTGTCCCGGCACTGGTTCGAGGAACGCTGTGGTTCTTTCGAAAACCGGAACCCCTGGACATCAGAAGCCTCGGCTGGTGCGAGATGAAGCATGGACTGGCATTTGGAGTTCTGCTTGCAGTTGCTTTCATTTATTCGTAAGAGTGCACTCCAAAGGAGGATAGGAATACAAGATGAGTTCAACAACGACAGGGCGTTTGGAAATCGCTGAAGCTCAGGCTTTTCCGTTGCTGGGGTTGGTCAACTATCAGGAAGGCTCAGTTGTTAGCCGAGTCATCCTAAAGCGGGAAAAAGGAAACGTCACGGTCTTCGCATTCGATGAAGGGCAGGCATTAAGCGAACACACGTCACCATTCGACGCTTTGGTTCAGGTAATAGAAGGCGAATCCGAAGTTACGGTTGCTGGAAAGCCCATTGCGTTGAGGTCAGGTGATATCGTCTTGTTGCCCGCCGGCAAACCACATGCGGTTAAGGCGACTGCACGGTTCAAGATGGTACTGACCATGGTGCGCTAGCGTTTGTTGGCAAGTCGTGTGCGGGTGACTTTGGCCGGTACTCATTACGCCAAGGTATGTCAGGTGGCTTTCCCGGCACTGTATTCCCAGACAACAGCCGTAGTGCCGGCATTCCTTCGACCTATAATATGTCGTGTTACGATATAATTGTAGATGATGAGCAAGGAAAGAATGCCTGCCTCAGCAGACAGACTTCAAATACTCGCCGAATTTCGCCACCAGCTTCGCCTGTTTCTCCACTTCAGTGAGACAGCAGCGCAGAAGCGCGGTCTTCAGCCGCAACAACATCAACTCCTCCTCCAAATCGCTGGAGCCCCCGACAAAGTGCCTGCGACGATTGGCTATGCGGCTGAGCGTCTTGGTCTGTGCCATAACACGGTTGTCGAGCTCAGCAATCGATGCGAGGCCGCGGGGCTGATAGTTCGCAAGGATGCTGGGTCCGACCGTCGCTGTGTCCTTCTGGAGCTCTCACTGGCAGGACGGAAGAAACTCGAAGCTCTCTCCATCGACCATGAAGCTGAGCTTAACGACCTCGCTCCGAAGCTCATTCGAACGCTGACCGCGCTGAGAGCGGTACCCAAAAGATCGGGGAAACGATTGACGTGGAGGGCTAGTGGAATCTGAATCTTCCGCACTCCGCGACTTCACCGTGGACAGCAGAGTCTGGTTGCTTTCCGGCGTCGCCCTAATTATTGGGATTGGCGCGACCTTCCTCGCGGTGCTGCTGCTTAGATTGATCGCACTGTCTACCAATCTCTTTTACTATCACCGGTTCAGTCTGGTGTTCGTCTCTCCGGCAGGCAGTTCGCTGGGGCACTGGATGGTCATCATTCCGGTGATTGGCGGACTTATTGTTGGATTCATGGCTCGCTTTGGTTCTGACAAAATCAGAGGACACGGTATACCTGAGGCGATCGAGGCGATTCTGTTGCACCGTGCGCGGATCGATCCAAAAATTGCCATTCTGAAGCCGATCTCGGCGGCGATTGCCATTGGTTCCGGCGGTCCCTTCGGCGCGGAGGGTCCGATCATCATGACCGGGGGAGCCTTTGGCTCTTTGATCGCGCAGTGGATTCATCTCACGGATGTGGAACGCACTACTCTGCTGGTTGCTGGCGCTGCCGCAGGGATGTCAGCTACCTTCGCGACTCCAGTCGCTGCCATCCTACTTGCGGTCGAACTCCTGCTCTTCGAGTTGAGGCCGCGAAGTCTGGTTCCAGTGGCGATTGCGAGTGCGACTGCTGCCATCCTGCGCGGATATCTCCTAGGCCCCGGCCCGCTCTTTCGAATGCCCGGAATTGGCGATGTGGATCGGATTCCATTTGCAATCGGTTCTTTGCTGCTAGGTGCGGTTGTCGGTCTTATAGCCGCAGGCATGAGCCGCATGATGTATGGATTCGAGGACTTCTTTGAGTCGTTACCTGTGCACTGGATGTGGTGGCCCGCACTCGGGGGTATTGGCGTAGGCGTTGGAGGTCTTTTCTTTCCGCGAGGGTTGGGCGTCGGATACGACAACATCGCTGAACTGCTCCGTGGAAGCGCGCCCATCGCCCTCATCCTGGGCATTCTCATTGCGAAGTCTCTGATGTGGGCGTTCTCTCTCGGGTCGGGAACCTCCGGTGGCGTTTTGGCGCCCCTACTGATGATTGGTGGGGCCGTTGGCGCGTTAGCCAGTCGCCTCGGTCACGCTCCTTCTGAAATGCAGGCGTTCTGGGCTCTGATCGGAATGGGAGCGATGCTGGCAGGCTCACTCGGCGTTCCCCTGACCGCAATCCTGTTCAGTCTGGAGGTCACGCACTGCCTGCCCGCATTGGTCCCGCTTACGCTGGGCTGCATCGCCTCTTATCTCCTGACAGGGCTTCTCATGCCGCGCTCGATCCTCACCGAGAAGTTGAGCCGTCGTGGATACCACCTCACGCGAGAGTACGGCGTCGACCCGCTTGAAATCGTTATAGTCAGAGACCTGATGACGCCAATCCCTCCAGACGTTAACTCCGTTGAAAAGACTGTGGCGCCTGAGTTCTTCATCTACGCGGATTGTACTTGCCGCAGCGCTGCCGAGTTGATGGCCAAGGAAGGTATCGCCAGTCTCCCCGTGGTGGATCGCACGACCCAACGAATCAATGGAACGATCACCCTTCAGGACCTGTTGAAAGGACGAAGCAAAGCGGTCGTGCGAGAGAGCGAACGATTGCGCCTGGTCAGCCAACTCGATAACGCGCGCGGCGAGCACAATTAACTGCCGTTTGTGAGAAAGGACCAACGCGCGGTCGGCATAATGCACATCAAGATAAGGCCGAGTGGCCATACAGGAGGATCTAAGAATTCCGTGGTAGGTCGGTGCTTATGGCTTCTTCCCCGTGACAAAAGTCATCGGCACGGCCCAGTCGCTTCGTTAGTCTCAGAACATCAAGCACGGCCGATGCCATGGAGGCTGGTCGTGAGGAGAATCCAATGAGCATGACCGCTGAGAAAACCGTTCGTGAATTGGCGCTGGGAAACCCCGCTGCCACGAGAATCTTTGAAAAACTAGGTATCGACTATTGCTGCGGTGGCAATAAATCGCTCGACGAAGCTTGTCGAAGTGCCAATCTCTCGATAGATGAAGTCATTGATTCGCTAGAGATGGCGGACCACTCCGCTCGGGCCGCGCTAACGGTCCGCGATTGGCAAACAGAACCGCTCGCCGACCTGGTCTCTCACATTACGAACACCCATCACAAATACACCCGGGCGGAAATGGCTCGCCTCGTTCCTCTCCTTGATAAGGTTTGTTCCGTCCACGGCAAGAACCATGTCGAATTGCAGCGTGTCCGCGATAGCTTTCAGGGCTTGGTGCAGGAGCTGACGACACACATGATGAAAGAAGAGCGCGTTCTGTTCCCGTTCATAGTGAGGATGGAAGAGGCCGTCATCCAAAAGGAACCGGTCCTGCCGTCACCGTTTGGTAGCGTGCAAAACCCTGTGTCAATGATGGAGTATGAGCACGATTCGGCCGGCAACGCATTGCGCGCCATGCGCGAGGCCAGTTGTGGTTATATCCCTCCTGGCGATGCGTGTATCAGCTACCAGACGCTGTACAAAGCACTGGCAGATTTTGAAGCTGATCTTCATCAGCACATTCACCTAGAAAACAACATTCTGTTTCCGCGAGCGATTGCGATGGAAAAGGCACACTAACGGGAGCGTAAAGCCATGTCCGCACTACCAACGCGAATTGAGAGAGAAGCGGGCCGGGCGCTAACACCGCTACAGATCTTCGACATCACAGCGGCGCGAGAGAAGACCTTGTCGCGCCTGCTCATGCTCTATGTCAGCACGGGTCTGCTATTCATGTTGCTGCCAGGAACATTTCTAGGGGTTTGGAATCTGTTGGCGATCAGTAGTCATCACGCTGCGGACTCCGTGTCACCGTCCTGGATTCAGGCACACGGCCATGCTCAGATCTTCGGTTGGATCGGGACATTCATCTTGGGCATCGGCTTTTATTCCATTCCCAAACTGCGCCGCCTAAACTCTTTTGCTCTTTCTGCGGTCTGGTCATCATGGGCGCTGTGGACCATCGGCGTCACGCTGCGATGGCTGACTAGTGTCTACCAGTGGGAGTGGAGGGCCTTTCTGCCGCTTTCCGCCGCCCTTGAACTGGCTGCCTTTGCGATTTTCTTTCGCACTGTTTCCGGTCATCGTCCCCAAGAATCGGGCAAAACAAAATTGGAAGTATGGGTGTTCGTCGTCGTTGCAGGTTCCGTAGGCTTGCTCCTCACGCTTCTGGTCAACTTCGGGGTTACGTTGTTTCTCGCAGTACGAGGGACATCGGCGGAAATACCTCCGGACTTCGATCAACGTTTTCTGGTCCTTCAAACTTGGGGGTTCTTGGTTCCATTTGTATGGGGATTCAGTGCCAAGTGGCTTCCAGTATTTCTCGGACTGCGACCGGTGCGCGGGCGGTTTCTATTGCTGGCGGTCGCTCTGAACTCCGCCGGCGTTTTGGTCGCCTTCGCGGGTTCGATGATGGCCGCGAGTCTGTTGCTGATCCTCGGATTGATTACTGCGGTGTATTCGCTGCGATTGCTTGAGACGCCAGCGCACCCTGCAAAGGTCAAAGGAGTGCACACGAGCTTTCCGGTTTTCGTTCGGTTAGCTTACGTCTGGGCTCTGGTTGCGGCCAGCCTTGGAATTTGGGCAGCTTCGGTTCAGAATCCGCGGGGAATCTGGGGTGCGTCACGACACGCTCTGACCGTCGGTTTTCTGGCGATGATGGTCTTCGCAATCGGGCAGCGGGTGCTACCAGCCTTCTCCGGAATGCGCCTTCTTTTCAGCACTAAACTCATGCTTGTAGCTTCGATGCTGCTCGCCGTTGGGTGTCTGTTACGCGTCAGTTCAGAAATTCTCGCTTATCAAGGCTTGATGCTTTCCGCCTGGGCGTGGCTTTCAGTCTCCGCCGTCACCGAGATGACAGCCGTAACATTATTTGCGGCTAATCTCATCGCCACCTTTGCGCGGCAGCCTCCATCGACGCAAACGTAAAGTCGCATTTGGAATCTGGAAATCAGGCGGCTGGTTTCAACGACACTGACAACGCCCGGTGGCGCTGAGAGTAGAATTCTTAGAAAGTTGTCCAGGAGTGTGGTGTGGGGCATTCTCACGATTCACAAAAGCGACATCTGCTCCTAGGCACTGTCTCATTTACCGTGTGCTTTGCGGCGTGGGGTCTTATTAGCGCCTTCGCCCCCCATTTTCGACAACAGTTTCACCTTTCAGCGACACAGACCGCTTTCCTGGTCGCAGTCCCGGTTCTGCTAGGGGCACTGGCGCGCCTTCCGATCGGAATGCTGGCGGATCGCTTCGGAGGCCGCGCTGTTTTCGCAGTTCTGATGTTCTTCGTAGCAGTGCCGGTGGCTTTAGTTCCTCATGCCACCAGCTACAGAAATCTACTCGTCATCGGATTCCTTCTCGGAATGGCGGGATCTTCATTTGCTGTTGGTGTGGGTTACGTCTCCCGCTGGTTTTCCATGGAGAGCCAGGGCAGCGCGCTCGGTGTGTATGGTCTGGGAAATATCGGCCAGTCGGTGGCGGTGTTTCTGGGACCCGCGGTGGCTGCGGCCTATGGATATCGCGCAGTCTATTGGGGAATGTCGGTCATCCTGCTGGTTTGGGCAGGTTTGTTCGTCATCTTTGCTCGAAACGCTCCGCAGACGGCCAAGCCCAAGGGACTCTCGGAGATGCTTGGCGTACTGGCACGTGAACCGTTGGCTTGGGCGCTGGCGGCTTTCTATTTTCTGACCTTTGGTGGATTCGTTGCCTTCTCGATTTATCTGCCAACGCTGCTCCGCGATCAATTTGGTTTACGGCCCGCGGACGCCGGTTTCCGGACCGCCGGGTTCGTTGTGCTTGCCACGCTCTGTCGGCCGCTTGGTGGATGGCTGTCCGACCGGATTGGCGGGTCGCGAGTTCTTTCATGGATTCTTCCGGCCGTGGCCGCTTTCGGATTATTGCTGGGTGTGCAATCGATGCTGCCGTTTACCGTTGGCGCGCTTGGATGCGCGGCCTTGCTCGGTATAGGCAACGGCGCGGTGTTTCAGCTTGTACCTCGGTATTTTCCAACCCAGAGAGCGACCGTCACCGGACTGGTAGGTGCGATGGGCGGGATGGGTGGATTTTTCCCGCCTTTGCTTCTAGGCATGTTCCGTGACCGCCTCGGAGTCGCTTGGCCAGGACTCCTTCTGTTGTCCGCAGTGGCCTGTCTTCTCTGGTGGATGAATAGCCGGGTCTTTTTGCCTCGGGAAGAGGCCCTTGCAGCCAAGCTTCCTCCGGCTCTAACGCGCACGGCAGATAAAGTTCGCGCGGGAGCTTGGGCCACCATGTGGACCTTAGTTCTCATCGCCGCCATCGTTCTTGGCTCACGCAATCTTCAAAACTTCGATCCTGCGCTCGTGATCTACACGTTTGCGATCATTTTCGCGACCTGGGGCGTCATTTACCACTACTCCGTCTGGATTCGAAAACCTCCGACCTATGTGTACTGGCAGCGGGGATGGCAACTATTTAAGGAAAGAGGAGTAATTCGAAGCCTCGGGCACCTCGTTACACTGGCGAGTACACATCTTCTGGCGCAGACATTCATCGCCAAACGCTCAAGGCTGCGTTGGGCGATGCATCAGATGATCTTCTGGGGATGCGTGCTAGCGGTGATGATCACATTTCCTTTGGTGTTCGGATGGATCAATTTCACCAGCGCCCCGAACGATCAGATGATATATGTCACCCACCTGTTCGGGTTTCCAGCAGGAAGGTTTCGTCTGCACACGTTCACTGCTCTGATTCTTTTTCATGGCCTTGATATCGCAGCTTTCCTGGTTCTGGGCGGAATTGCGCTTTCCCTGTGGCGCCGCATGCGGGATGAGGGAGCGCGCGCGGTTCAAACGCTGGCCATGGATTTCTGGCCGTTGATTTTGCTTTTCGCCATATCGATTACGGGCTTGGCGTTGACGGTTTCCCAAGAGTGGCTTGGAGGCAGTTTCTACGACTTCATTGCCATCTTGCACGCGATCACGGTGATTGCGGCTTTGCTCTACCTTCCATTCGGGAAATTTTTCCACATCTTTCAGCGACCGGCACAACTAGGCGTGAAACTGTACCAACGCGCGGGTGAAGAAGGTGAGAGTGCAATCTGCGCCCGTTGTGGCGAGCGCTACGCGTCCCTCATGCATGTTGACGATTTGAAACGCGTGCTGCCGCAAGTCGGATTCAACTATTCGATGTCGGGGCCAGTGGGCAATTGGCAAGAACTCTGTCCAACCTGCAAGCGCAAATCACTTTCCCTCGCGCAGCTGAGATTAAAAGAGGAAGCGAATGGCTAAGGCTCCTGTCTCCGAAGAGATCCTCAAAGAACAATTCGGCCCACATCTGAACTACAAACCGCCCGGCGGTTGGAACGACGAATCCGTCCATCCAGCGGAGAAGCTAGTCAAAACACATTGTTGCTTTTGCGGACAGCAGTGCGGAATCCAATTAAAGGTCCGCGAAAATCGGGTGATCGGGTTCGAGCCTTGGGAGGAGTTCCCCTTTAACCACGGCATGCTTTGCCCAAAAGGGGTGAAGCGTTATCTCCAAGGCAATCATCCCGACCGTCTGCTGGCGCCATTGATGCGCAGTGAGAAGGGATTTCGTCCCACGTCTTGGGACGAGGCATTGAACTTCACGGTCAGCAGAATGCGCGAGATCCAGGAAAAGTATGGCGAAGACGCCATTGCCATCTACGGCGGCGCATCGCTCTCGACGGAGAAATCCTATCTGCTCGGTAAATTTGCCCGCGTGGCCTTAGGAACCCGTCACATCGATTACAACGGGCGATTATGCATGGTTTCTGCTGGAACGGCCTACAAACTTGCGTTCGGCGTCGACCGAAGTCCGATCCCTTGGAGCGAGATCCCCAAAGCAGAAGTGTTGTTCGTGATCGGCGCGAACATCGGCGAGTGTGCTCCAATCACGACCGACTACATCTGGCGCTGTCGCGATAAGGGCGGAAAACTTATCGTCGCCGATCCCCGAATGACACCCATTACGCGGAACGCCGATCTCTATCTTCCGCTACGTCCGGGAACCGACCTAGCGCTATTGATGGGAATGCTGCATGTAATTCTGCGCGACGGCTTGGAGGATCGCGAATTCATCTCCCAATACACCACGGGATTTGAAGCCGTCGCCGAGTCTGCCAGGCAGTGGGATCTCCGCAGAGTAAGTGAGATGACAGGCGTGCCGCCCGAGTCCATTGAGAAGGCGGCGCGGTGGATTGGAGAATCGAAGCGGGCAATCATGATGCACGCTCGCGGCCTGGAGCATCAGTCCAAAGGCGTGGAAAATTGCCTGGCTGTGCTCAACATTGCTCTTGCTACCGGCAACGTCGGGCGCGAGGGCGCGGGGCCCACGATGATTACCGGCCAGGGAAACGGACAAGGCGGGCGCGAGCATGGGCAGAAGTGCGACCAACTTCCCGGACAGCGGTCCCTCGCTGATCCCGCCGCTCGCGAGTACGTTGCCGGCGTGTGGGGTATCAAGCCCGAAGAACTTCCCCAGCCGGGCTACAGCGCACAAGAAATCATGAACGCTATCCACAGCGGCGAAATTAAAGGACTGCTTTCCATGTGCTTCAACCCGCTGGTTTCGCTTCCAGATGCGAACTTCACCCGCGAGGCGTTATCGAAACTGGAGTACTTCGGCGTAGTCGATTTCTTTCTCTCGGAAACTGCCCATCATGCCGATGTCGTTCTTCCGGGCAGTCTGCATGAAGAAGAAGACGGGCTCGGTTGCAGCGCCGAGGGCCGCGTAATTCACTGGAAGAGGAGCGTTGATCCGCCCGGCGATGCGCGATGCGACTCCGACATCATCATTGATTTGGCACACCGACTGGGGCGCGGCCAGTACTTTCCATTCAAGAATCCCGCCGACATTCTCGAAGAGCTGCGAGTGGCCTCGCGGGGCGGTGTAGCCGACTACTATGGCATCACTTACGAGAGAGTGGACGAGCAGATGGGTATTTTTTGGCCCTGCCCGTCCCTCGACCATCCCGGAACGCCGCGCCTTTTCGTCGACAAGAAGTTTTATACCCACGACGGCAAAGCGCATTTCAACGTCACGGAGTGGCGACCCAGCGGCGATCCGATCAATGAAGAATACCCGTTCTTCCTGACCACCGGCCGAGTGGTCAGCCAATATCTTTCGGGAACGCAAACCCGCCGTATCGGCGCGCTAGTGGACCAGAATCCCGAACCTCGGGCGGAGATTCATCCGCGGCTGGCTGAACAGTATGGAATCAAAGACGGAGACTGGATTGCGGTGACGACACGACGCGACGATCTGACAATTCGCGCTATGGTGGTGAAAACGATTCGCCCCGATACGGTCTTCATTCCGTATCACTGGGCTGGCATTCGCAGTGCCAACCGGCTCACCCACCGCACGCTCGATCCTCGCAGCAAAATCCCGGAGTTCAAGGTTTCGGCGTGCTGGATTGCCAAAGCCAAGGGACCTGATGAGTCTCCCGACGATCGTGGCGCGCACAAAAACGGCGCATCGCGGGGAGGCGCCTAGTGTTCGGCTACGAATTCTATGTCGATCCTTCGCGCTGCATTGGCTGCCGCTCCTGCTTGCAGGCCTGCGAGGAATGCGATACACACCGAGGAAAGTCGATGATCAACTTCGACTTTATCGAGCGGGAAGAGAGCATCCGCTCCGCCGCGTACGTATGCTGGCATTGCGACGAGCCTACCTGTGCTCAAGTCTGTCCAGCAGATGCCATCAAGAAGGGCGAAGATGGAATCGTCCACTCCTCACTCAAACCGCGCTGCATCGCCTGCAACAACTGCGTGTTGGCCTGCCCCTTCGGCATCCCGAAGATGATGATTCCCGAGCAGCAGATGATGAAGTGCGACATGTGCTATGACCGCACTTCCATCGGCAAGCGCCCGATGTGCGCGACCGTCTGTCCGAGCCAGGCACTGTCTTACGTTAGACCAGAGGAGATTGCCAGCCGCCGCGAGAAGCCAACAAATATTTTCTATTTCGGCAGCCAGAAGATCACGACCAAGGTTTACATGATGGCTCCAGCCGAACGAGAGGCCATCGCTTTGGATGTTGTGGATTACATGTGGGAGGAGAACCATGAACTGGTTGCGGCGAGGGACTAGCGAACCCCTTTGGAAGGAAGAGTTCTCGGTTCGCACCGCGGATGAACGCTATGTCACACGTCGCCAGCTCACCAAGTTCCTTGTGCTGACGAGCCTCGGCATGTTCGTGGGCAACATTTGGATTTTGATTCGTTCGCTTTTCTACAAGGCTCCCGTCTACCCGCAGCAGCCTGTGGCCGAACTCGGAGAGATTCCGATCGGGGGAGTCAAACTATTCAGCTATCCGACGAAAGATGACCACTGCATCATGATCCGCACGGCCGAGGATGAATATGTAAGCTACAGCCAGAAGTGCACTCATCTTTCATGCGCGGTCTATCATTCTCAGGCGGAAAACAGACTTGAATGTCCGTGCCACCAGGGTTTCTTTTCGATCAAGGATGGCACCGTCCTGCAAGGGCCTCCGTCGCGCCCGCTGCCGCGTATTGTCCTCGAAACACGCGGCGAACAATTAGTTGCTATTGAGGTAAAGGGTTAACGCCATGCCGACTTCGAACGACCTGCCTCCTCAAAATCGTGGCCTGACCGCCATCGCGGGAGCGATGTCTCTCATCGTCGTCCTCCTGATCGTGCAGATCTGGCTATTGAGCGCTGCTCTGGAATCTTTTCTGGCGGGAAATCATCACAGTGCGCTCCCAGCCGCCATATTCTCTGGAGTGATGTTCTTGATCTGTCTGGGCCTTTATCTTTTTGTCGACCGCGTGGATTCCGAAGTGCGCGGCTCCAGCAACGGTCGTTAATCCCTCCCGTCGCTTATAGAGATAGTATCCTTCGAATCTGCCCCGTGACATTAGTCACATGCGTCCGATCACAACTCTGTCAGGCTTGTTTTCATAGGAATGTGCCGTAAGCAGGCGCAAGAAGAGCTGAATGCAAAGCACCGAACAAGAAACGAGGCCAGAAGAGAGTGGGAGCAGCGACTACCTTCGCGAGAACTCCAAAAAGGGTAACCTGCCCTGTGGAGCGCGATACTGCTTCCGCTGCCACGAAGAATGTGGAGTGCTTGTTAACGCCTACATCATGCGGGATATCGCGAACGAGTCAAGCGCAGACGATTTCTAGCTGGTGCTGCGGTAGTAGCAGTGGATACTTTGAACCATTTGAGGAGAGTTTGTCGTAGGAGTTGCTGATGCCTGTACAAATTGGAGCCCAGTCGCACAGCTTTTCCGATCCTACCGGCCTCTTGTCGGACTGTCACCGTTGCATTGAGATGTTCCTCGGAACTCTCGAACGAGTAGCGTCGGTCATCGATCGGCCGCTGACCGAAGAGACGCGTCCTGCTCTAGAATCTGCGCTGCGCTACTTTCGAGAAGCAGCGCCCAAGCATACTGCGGACGAGGAAGAGTCCTTATTCCCGCGTCTGCGTCAGATGCATCTTCCGGAAGTAGAAGGCGCGATTGAGAGGCTTGAACTTCTCGAACAAGACCACATCGTGGCCGGATCTTTGCACGCAGAGGTGGAAGAGCTAGGCCAGCTCTACCTCGCGACTGGAAGCTTGGAAGCCGCAGGCGTCGAAGCGTTCCGAAAAGCAATTGCCAGTCTTGTTTCCATATACAAACAACATATCGGAATCGAGGATAACCAGGTGTTCCCTCTGGCAGCGCGATTGCTGTCTTCAACCGATAAACTCGCTATAGCAAATGAGATGGCTGCTCGGCGTAAACCAAGACTGGTCACCTCAACCTCAGGATTTACCGAGTAAGCGTTCCGATTTGGAACAATCGATCAACCAACGCACCTGACGGATCTGATCTTTGGCGAATCCTGTTCCCGCCGGATGCAAACTCGACACTCGTTCGCTGTCCTATAGCTGTCCAGTAACGATTCTCTAACGCTTCTTACAAGGCTTTTCGAGGGCCACCCGCGTCTTGTAAGTTGTTGAAATTACTTATCGTTTTGGGCTCGGTTTCCCACCGAAAAGAGCCGATTCTGAGTCTGACCGAGTTCCACGGGTGCAGAGCAGGCTTCGTCGTCGTTACCGTCAACTGCGGGAAGGGGACATTCCTTCCTCAGTCGGAAAGCGCGACCGCAGCAACAGAGACGCTTTGAACCACCGTGCGGAGAAGAGACAAACGATTCCGACTCTGAGATTTATCGTCCACATGCACAACGCAGCGTAGCCTTCAGTAGCAAGTGTCGGGATCGAGTTGAGTTGTACAACGAAGTCTGGCATCAGCCACTCGTCAAACTAGCCAAGAAATACGGAATTTCCGATGTCAGGATAGGCAAGGTCTGTCGCAAGCTGAAAATACCCCATCCCGGACGAGGCTATTGGGCTAAGAGGGCCGTTGGTATAGCGGTCGCACAACTGTCACTGCAGGTATTCAAGGACCCGCCTGTGGTGAGGAGGTTGAAAGCCAAATCGAGGCGGCGAAAGCCACCGAATTCGGATCGGGTCCGCGCTTTGCTCGGTGCGCCTCCTACAATGCCTACTATGTTGCAACGCCCACTTCCGTTTGACCGCTCGCCGCTTCTGCTGGATGATTGAGACGGAATGGACGCTGAGCAGATCATTGCGATCGACAAAATCCACACTTGCACGCACTGGTTCAACTGATCGGGATGCTGCCAAGTGGGTAACCCACAAACCAATCAACGGAGTCGTCGCATTACAGGTTGGGTGACGAGGGCCTTGGCATGTCTCGGGCTCGTCGCCGCAACTACCTGGGCGGCCTTCTCACTACTGCGAGTCAATAGCCTGATTGCGGGGTTTGCCTATGTC
>JBEKUD010000116.1:0-15383 GCA_049515395.1 Candidatus Sulfotelmatobacter sp.
AGGTATGTTCTGGACCGTGCACGGAGCCAATGCCATCATTGCACTTCGCTGCTGTCAGCTCAGCGCCAAATTCGAAGAATACTGGGAGGCCAGGCGGGCGTAAATCTCACTTTAAAGTCGCGCACCCTAAAGGCTGTGACACTGGGTTATGCTCTAGCTGGGTTATGCTCTAGTCGCTCATTTAGCTCCTGCGAGGAAGCCAACAACGTGGAGGCATGCACCGTCCCGCCATTTGAGGTCAGACACTTAACCGAAAATGCTGCCGATGTCCCAGCCCTCATCGTTCCCAGCAGCAGTTGATCCAGCTCGAAATCGCCAAATCTGTAGGCGGAAAGAGGCACCCGACGCCCCAAACGATCGGCAAACGATAGCCTTCATGCGGAAATTGTCCCGAACTCGGCGTCCCGAAGTCATCGACCTCGAACACCAGGAATATGTACGCTCGTACTCATGTTTTGTTATCTCGTATTTCAAATAGCTACCATTCATGGCTGATGGGACTAAAATGAGCGCGTGAAACTTAGAGGTTTTCGGCCCGTTGCGCGCGCCTACACTCTTTCGATTGCCGTGTGGTGCGGCCTCGCCCTGCTGACGGGCTGGCAATACCGTATTTTCGATGAAGAGTTGAACATACATTCATCCCTCCTTGACATGCTGATGCTCGCAGAATCAAGAGGACTTGCCTTCGCCCTGCTGACACCTCCGATTTTTTATCTCGCTCGACACCACATCTTTACCCCGGGGGATCGGGTGCGGTATGTCTTCTACTACTGCCTTGGAGTCATTCCTTTTATGCTTCTGTTCGCCTGCATTCGATGGGCTGTTCTGCCACCATGGGACGCGGTGCTACAGCAATACGTACCTCGGACCGCGAGTGGGCCGCTCGAGTTGATTCACCAGGGATTTGCCGACCAGATCACTATGTACATCGCCATCGTGGTTGCCGCTCATGCATATCAGTACTTTGAACAAGTGCGGCACCAGGAAGTGGAAAAGTACGAATTTCAGCGGGCGCTTGCCGCAAGCGAACTACAAGCGCTGAAGATGCAGCTTCATCCTCACTTCCTCTTCAATACATTGCACGGCATCTCGACACTAATCGATACGAACCAGGCAGGGGCCAAGGAAATGATCGTTAAGCTTTCCAGTTTGCTACGCCATGCCTTGGAGCACAGTAGTTCTGATCTGATTCCGCTGGGAGAAGAGCTGAGGTTCGTTCGGGAATACCTCGATCTCGAAACAATGCGCCTCGGCGCGCGCCTCAGCGTGGAATATTCGATCGATCCGGACACGCAGCAGACGCTCGTTCCCCAATTGATTTTGCAGCCGCTGGTGGAGAACGCCGTGCGACACGGGATTGCCTGCTCGCGGGATGGCGGTTGGGTTCAGATTATTTCGAGAAAGCATGATGGCATTCTGGAGCTTCGAGTTCGCAACAGTATTGGTGGCAAGCATACAAACGGTCTGGGAGTCGGTCTACGCAACACCGAATCTCGAGTCAAGTATTTGTATTCGGACGAGGCAACGTTCACTTTTGTCGAAAACGACGACAAGACTGCAACAGCCACGATCATGGTCCCGGCGTTAGGCTCGGGATCGGAACGGTTTTCCGACTCCTGCCCGGACGAAACAAAAGTGCCGAATTAGATTTTTCTGAAAGAAGATGCGGAAAGATTTTTTGCAAAATGCCCGAGTTGTGGGGGATCGATGCGAGTGTTGATCGTGGATGATGAACCGCTGGCTCAAGCAGCTTTAGCGGGCATCCTGGAGAAGAGAGATGACGTCGAACGCTTCGATTCGGCGAGCGATGCAATCGTAGCACTCGAGCGACTGGCGGCAGTCTCCTACGATGTTGTGCTTCTCGATATTGACATGCCGGAGATGTCGGGCACTGAATTTGTCGATCAGTTGAGGAAACAAGGCCATTCGTTACCCTCCATCATATTTGTAACAGCACACGATGAGTACGCGATTGCGGCCTTTGAGAAGCAGGCGGTGGACTACGTATTAAAGCCCTTCTCCAAACAAAGGATTTGGGAGGCTTTGAACCGGGCCTCTCAGAGGTCCGAAGGAGAGAGGGCCGCAAAATTGCTCGAGGTCCTGCCTCAATTGCAGAAGATCTCTCCTCGATTGCAGCCCCGCATTGCAATCAAAGCCAAGGGAAGAATTCTTTTTATCAATCCCGGCGAAGTGATCGCGGTCCAGGCTGAGGGCAACTACGTTTTACTCGAGCGAGGGTCTGGCTCCTATCTGCTGCGTGAGTCAATTTCGACGGTGGCGGAGAAACTTAGGCCTTATGGATTCATAAGAATCCATCGGTCCGTGCTGGTGAATTCTTCGTTCGTGGAGGAGATCAAACCCTACTTGACAGGGGAATACGGCCTTCGTGTTAAAGGCGGAAAAGAGTACACAGTTACTCGCACCTATAAGAACAATCTCAAGTCTCTTGCAGAATTCTGGATTGGAAGCGATACATTCTCTGGCGAGTAAGCTTAGCCTCCCCTCCTCTGAGCGCATCTCCAAAGATTTGTGAAGACAGGGAGACTTCCTAGTCGCGATTATATGAGTATTTTCGTACCAGCGTAGCAATGGGAAGTCCGACACAGAAGATATGTATGACTATTCCAATGAACATGAACTTGAAAGAGAACGGGCCTCGTCTGGCAGCCGAGAGGGGCACGACAATCCGAGCCATAACGAAGTATACCGCAACACCGTACAGTGCTCCGGAAAAGATGGCGTGCTCTACCAGAAAGGAAAACCGCCGGCTCGTGGCGAAGAAAATAGCGGCAGCGGACAATGCGATGAAAAAGTGACACAGCAGGCCGAGCAGCGCGGTTGCCATTCCGCCTTCGTAAGCCACCGGACCTAACAATCCAGAGGCAATGCCTTGCAGTAAGCGAAGTGGTCCAAGACCAAATGAGCCATAGACTAGCAGTGCGGCAGTAATGTCGAGAGCGCCGCAAGTCAATCCCGCCGGCAGGATTGCTCTGAGGGCTCTGGGTTGCTCACTTGAGAATGCAGCGAGTGCTTGATTCATGGGATTCTCCGTGCGGGACGCTCGGACCGACGGATGGGCTGGGGCCGATCCTGTTGGACGTTGCGCACAGCACTATAGAACAGCCACCAAGTCTCCATAGAAGAATGTGATGAAGTGACGCATAGCGAGGTTAACTGTCATAGCTTCTGGTGTGAACAGAATTGAACAGAATAGCCACGGCGATGCTGTCGCCCTACAATGCGCCGATGATGCGCGGCACCATCTTCAGGCGCTTGGTGATCTCCGCGTTGTCGCTGGTGGAAGGCGGCGGGGGCCCCACCGGAGTTGGAGAGATGTATCTGCCGTTTAGAGCTACGGCTCATCTGCCAATTGACAGTTGTCACCGTAAGTAAACGAATGAAGCACCAGTCCTGATCCTTCGGGCTGCAGAGAAATGAGGTGCGCGCTGAAGGCAGGACTACGCACCAGATAGTACATGCGGGAGTCGGTTACCTCAATGTAGGCACCCTTGTCGTCGAACCGAACATCCACTTCGGCGCTTTCCTTTGGAAGAGCGATTCCATTCTGAAACAGGCTTACCCGGACATGCAGTTTGACCCCGTTGAGGCTTAGGACGGCGTAAAGCGACAAAGGACTGGAAGGATTCTATTACTCGGCATTTCCGTAAAAGGGGCAGAACGCAGGAGACGTATGTCGGAGAATTGACCAAGAACGCAAAATTTCGCATTGCGGATACCGCACTTGGAAAGGACTCACTCCCGACGAGGAAGCAATTGGGATGACCCATTATCCCGCATCTTGACATGACGCCAACTGAGGCGAAGCCATAGCAGCGCCAGAATCAAAAAGACTGGAATTGCCAAAGAAGGAAAGCAGGTGCGAATGACAAGGGAAACGATAAACGCCGCGGCAATCCCGCGAGGTCTATTCAATCGGCCTCCAGCGGGGCAGTGATGGGGTCGTAAGCGACGCCATCGTCGGAAGCCCCGCGTTTGAGGCGGGCATCCGTCGGGGGATGAAAATAACTGGTATGAATGGCCGCGTTTACACACAGGATTTGCTCTCGGACGCGATCAAATCCGCGAAGGACGCCTCACCGCCGGTTACCCTCCTCGTCGTCGTGGACGATTATTTTCGAACCTGACACCATCAACTACCACGGCGGCGCTCGTTACCCACACCTGGTTCGTGATGGTGAGCGCCCGGACTATCTCGCTCGACGAGTTGATCAAGCCGCACCTCGCGAGCACGGCGTCTTCATTACCGAAGTGAAATCACGACGGTCGGCGATGTTCGGCCGGCCAGACTTTTTGCAGGTTGGCGGAAATCGACAAACCGCGATCAGGTCGAATTGACTTTCTCCCGAACCGGCCGGGCCTTCGTCGCAATCCCTGTCCTTGCTCTTATCGCGGTGAGTCGAGAAAGAGCGCGCCGGCGCCGATCCAGAATTCCGCAAGGGATTTGAGATTCTTCTTGTATGTGCGCGTAACGGTGTATTCCTTTCCGCCTTTCACCCGGAGACCATATTCTCCCGTCGAGTACGGCCGGATCTCTTCCACAAACGTGGTATTCACCAGCACAGAGCGATGGATCCGGACAAATCCGTACACCTCGAGCTTTTCTGCCACCACCGAAATTGACTCGCGCAGCAGAAAGGAACTCGAGTCCCGCTGCAGCAACACGTAATTACCCTCCGCCTGAATAGCGACCACGTCGCCAAGATTGATAAAGAGAATCCTTCCCTTTACCTTGATGGCGACCCGGGGGGACTCTCGCTTTGCAAGTGCCTGCAACCTCGGGAAACCTTCTGTCAACCTCGGCGTGGGTTCTCCTGCGATCAGGGGAGAGTTCGGGTGTGCTGAGAGATTCATGGCGAGCGCTCTTGTATCGACCGTCAGTGCTTCACACGAGCCCAGCCGGCACGTTTCTAGAATGCACCGGAAAATGGTCGGAGACAATAGCCGCTTGACGGGATTTAGACATAACCATTATGATCCGCCGCAATGAAGAGAGTAGCCTCCGGGATTCCGCTAATGATCGCAATCGACCGGAAGACTCCGAAGGCTCTGCACCGGCAGATCTATGATGCCTATCGCAAAGCAATAGTCGAAGGAAGCCTGCGTCCGGGGCAGCGAATTTTATCAACTCGAGCGCTGGCATCCGAACTCGGGATCTCCCGGTTCCCCGTTCTTAATGCCTATGCCCAGCTCTTGGCGGAAGGCTACTTCGAGAGTCGCGTCGGCGCGGGAACCGTGGCTTCCAGTTCTATCCCGGACCAGGTCATGTCGAGCGGACCTACCGGTGCCCGATTCGCTGCAACTCGCTCCGGACCTCGACCACTCGCGCGCCGCTCTTCGATCCTCTCCCCTGTCGAAAGTTCCCCGTGGCTGCGGGGCTGGGGAGCATTCGGTGTTGGCCAGGTCGCATTCGATCAATTTCCGCTTCAGGTTTGGTCAAACCTCGTAGCGCGCGGTTGCCGGAATATGGACGCCGGGTCATTTCACTACGGCGAAAAGATGGGGTCCAAAGCTCTCCGGGAAACCATCGCGACTTATTTGAGAACCGCGCGATGTCTACGCTGTGAAGCGGAGCAAATCATGATCGTTAGCGGTTCTCAACAGGCGCTTGAGATTTCGGCTCGTTGTCTTCTCGACCCTGGGAGTTGTGTGTGGGTCGAGGAGCCCGGGTATCGATTGGCGCGAGATGCCTTCGCGATGTCTGGTTGTGATCTCGTGCCCGTTCCCGTTGACAAGGAAGGTCTGGATGTTGCAGCCGGCATCAAGAGGTGTCGGAAGGCGCGGGCCGTGTTTGTTACTCCCTCTCATCAGTTCCCGCTCGGGGTAACGATGAGTGCTTCACGGCGTTTCCAGTTGCTGGATTGGGCGCAAGACGCGGGATCCTGGATCATCGAGGATGATTACGATAGTGACTATCGATACGAGAGTTCGCCGATCGCATCCTTGCAGGGGCTCGACACCTACGGTCGTGTGATATACGTCGGTACTTTCAGCAAAGTCTTGTTTCCATCATTGCGCATCGGCTATGTCGTCATTCCATCCGACCTCGTCGACCGTTTTCTGGCCCTTCGCCGTGCCATGGATCTAGGTCCGCCAAGTTTCTATCAGGAAGTGGTAGCGAACTTCATTGACGAGGGGCATTTTTCGCGCCACATTCGAAGGATGCGGGTCCTCTACGGCGAGCGAAGGAGTGTGCTGGTGGACAGCATCAGCAAGGAATTCGGATCCCTGGTGGAGGTCCTCGGGGGCGAAGCAGGGATGCATCTGACTATGACCCTGCCGAGCAAGATTCGCGATCTGGAAATCGCCGAGCTAGCCGCCCACCAGAACCTTTGGATTTGGCCCCTCTCCCCTTCCTACTTAGGCGAGGTATCGCGCTCGGGATTCATCTTGGGTTTTGGCAGTGCCGCGGCAGCGGACATTCCCCGAGCAGTTCGCCAGCTCCGCACCCTGCTCGCCATGAAGTGAAGTGAGAAGTCCCGAGTTGTGGAACGTGGTCCTGATCGAAATCTGTTAAGTGGCGATTGCCGATGCATGCAGGTAGACAAGGTGATTCCCCGAACTGCGGTGGTCAATGAGCCGACAGTCTGTCTTCGGGACACACCGAATTCGGGAGACACCGAACGTGGACGAGCGGAAGGTGACGACTTCAAGGTAGCGCACGTATCTCAAAAGAAGTCTGTGTTTGTCGAAGTACCGTTCGTACCATTCGGAATGGCAAACTCGATGCAGGCCGGCCTTGTAGCTTCGTCCTCCGCGCGCCCGGGCACTTTTCCGGCCATCGTTATCGGTGGTCTGATGGTCGGCGCCGTGGATCTTCTCTTACGCGATTGCCGTGTACAGTCCTCGCCGCCCCATTCTCCTTCCGCAGACCATCGCCAGCGGTATTCTCGGCGCTAACTCTGCCGACATATTTCTCGCCGCCACGAAGCGTTGCGGGAACCAATCGCGTCTGCCCATTCCGGACGTCAGACTGGCCGGGTGATCTCATCACGAATTTGCTTGACCGCATGAACCCGCGCGTATGCGGAAAGATAAGAAGCGATAAGGCCACCTTCACCGCAACCCTGTGGCATCCTGAACATCCTGCTTTGCCAAAGTAAAGTGGTTTTCCACATGTCAAAGGTCGATGTGCCAGTGACTTATTCCGCATGTTTCACCAGGAAACCACGATAGCAAAAGTGCATCTTGCCATCCTTCCGGGACCCATCTTTTTGTTGACCTTGTTCAAGAACGGATTCTGGCGCGAGTAGTGTCCGATTACTGTCCCGAAACCTCTATATGAGGTTGAAATGAGGTGAATAACGTAAGCATGGCATGCAGGAGTGTCACTGGAAACCAATGAGGTTAGGCTGGAGCTGTTCGCTTTCGGGAATTCGTAATCGGCAGGTCAGCGGCTCAAGCCCGCTTGTCGGCTGCATTTTATCCCCGCTGTTCATGCGTCTCAGCGATTTTCTGGATTTCCGGCTTTTCGATTTAGCCCCACTTTTGACCCACCAAGCGACCTTTGCCAACACACCCTCTCGTAATCTTGTGGGCTCCGGACCCGGCGACTTATTGTGATCAGTGGAAGGTGTAATGATGTGGACGCCTGATGGACCAAAGAACATTCATGGCAAGTCGGTGACGAGCAGGGAAAGAGGAACGCCGCAGCACAAGAAGGGTGACCGCGTGTGGGTGCAACCGCCGAACGGACCACGCGTCGAGCCCAAGTTGGGAACCATCGAGGATGGTCCGAAAGTTTCTCTTCGGCTCACGTTATCTCGTCGCTACGACGACGGGCTTTCCATCACGGACCCGCCTCGTCCGTTTGTCCACAGTCTCTCGTGCAGACGCGAAGGCCGCCCGCGCGGGGAAGTGAGTCGGGTGTATCCATGCCAATATACAAAGTACTTCAAGACATCAAACTTTGCAGAGTCGAACGTGGACCTGATGTAGGAATCGCCGCCCAGATTCTCTACAAGATGGTGAAGCCCGACGACGCGGGCTATGATCTATACGACAAACAGCAACTGGCACGCTTGCAAGAAGAATTCATGCCTCTGGGCGAGAACCGCTTCACATTCACAGTGGAAGAGTTTTCCAAACAGGGGTACTGGCGCGTGTTTGCGGAGCCGAAGAAATAAGGCGGAAGTTGAAAGATAATGAAGCCAGCAACCTATGGATGCTCTTGGTTTTTGTTGGCGATACGGGCCATGTGTTTGAATCTCATCGAATCCAGTTCGTGGCTCGCGCATTCGTAATCGGCAGGTCGGCGGTTCCGGTCCGCTCGCCGGCTCCATACTTCAAGCATCCTTCCAGGATTCCGCTTTACCAAGCGGATCTCATATCGCTGGACGTGCCTCCGGCGGCGGGAACATAGCAGTTCAGCGTGTAATCCATCACCATGCGATCGGCGTTGAAGCGCCAGCCCAGCGTGCGGATGGTGCGTTTCATGCGCTTGATCCAGCCGCGCGGCAAACCGTCACGATCACGCTGGTAATACAGCGGAATCACTTCTTCTCGAAGGGTCCGTTGCAAATCTTCGCCGTCGCGGGTGTCATGCACGTTCATGTCGGAATGCGTCCTGCCGGTTCCGATGGCGAATCCATTCATGCCGTCGTATGCCTCTGCCCACCACCCATCGAGCACCGAAAGGTTGAGTCCACCATTCAAAACGACCTTTTGGCCACTCGTGCCTGAAGCCTCCAGAGGACGCCGCGGATTATTCAGCCAGACGTCTACGCCTTGCACAAAATAACGTCCGACGTTGATGTCATAGTCTTCGACAAAGACGAACTTATCAGCGAATCGAGAATTGCGCATCAGTTCGGCGATTTGCTGCAGCAACTTTTTGCCAGGTTCGTCGAGGGGATGCGCCTTGCCGGCAAAAACAAATTGGACCGGACGTTTAGGGTCATTCACCATGGACGCCAGGTTCTCAATGTCTCGAAGAAGCAGGTTGGCTCTCTTGTAGGTCGCAAAGCGGCGCGCGAATCCGATCGTGAGTGCGTCAGGACTGAGCACCCTCCCAAGTCTCACCAGTGCCTCTCGGGGCTCCAGGCGACGTTCGGCTTGCTCCACTGCGCGGCGTCGCACAAAATCGAGAAGGCGCGATTTCAGGTTGAGGTGTGTCTCCCAGAGCTCACCATCATCCACGTTCTCAATACCTTCCCAGATGCGCGCCTCGCTGCTGTGCTCATGCCAGTTCGTACCAAGATGGCGGTCGTACAGGCGAAACATTTGCGGCGCCAGCCAGGATGGAACATGAACTCCATTGGTGATGTGCCCGATCGGGACTTCGTCCTCGGGCTTGCCGGGACAGAGGCCAGTCCACATTGCTCTGGAGACTTCGCCGTGCAGCGCGGAAACGGCGTTGGCGCGGCGCGAGAATCGAAGCCCGAGCACGGTCATACAAAACGTTTCTTGCAGGTCGCTCGGTTTCTCGCGTCCCAGACCCATCAGGCTGTCCTGCGAAAGCCCAAGGCCATCCCGCAAGGGTCCAAGATGTTCTTCGATAAGATCGGCGTCGAAGCGATCATGGCCGGCGGGCACGGGGGTGTGAGTGGTGAAAACAACTCCCCGCGACACCCGAGAGACGGCGCTGTCGAAGGCGATGCCTTCCTCCTGCATGCGCGAGTGGATCGCCTCCAGCACGGCAAACCCGCTGTGGCCTTCGTTCAGGTGAAGAACGCCCGGTGTGATGCCCATGGCTTTGAGGGCGCGGAAGCCTCCGACTCCCAGCAGCAACTCCTGCCGGATGCGAGTTCTTGCGTCTCCGCCATAGAGGCGGGAAGTCAGCTTGCGGTCATCCGCGGCATTGCCCTCCACATCCGAATCGAGGAGGAAGAGATCGCAACGTCCGACGGCCACTCGCCATACTTTGGCGTGAATCGAACCGCTGCGGGTCTGGATTTGCACCACCACCGGCCGGCCGCTCTTACCGATCGCCGTCTCCAGAGGCAATTGATTGACGTCTGTCTCCAGATATTCTTCCTGCTGCCAGCTGTTGTGGTCCAGGCGCTGACGAAAATATCCTTGCCCGTAGAACAAACCGATGCCGACCAGCGGGATCGCGAGATCGGATGCGCTCTTGATGTGGTCCCCGGCAAGAACGCCAAGCCCTCCGGAATAGACGGGAAGCGACTCGTGCAGTCCAAATTCCGCCGAAAAATATGCCACGGGGCGCGGCCGCAGGACCCCCGCGTGCCTGGCTCCCCATGTCCGGTCGGCTCGCAGATATTCCTGGAGCCGGCGATAGGCGTAGTTGATGCGGCTATGCAGTACCAACTCCGTGGCGCGCCTTTCGAGTTTTGCCAGGGGAAATTCCGCCAGCAACGAAACTGGATTCTGGTTCAGTATCCTCCAGCGGATCGGATCAAGATCCCTAAACAAACTGCCGGCGTCGTGGTCCCAACTCCACCACAAGTTGCGTGCCAGGGACCAAAGGCGCTCCTGGGCGGGAGCAATGAATCGATCCAGCGTGCGGGCTTCGCTCACTACCGGCGCAACCTGAGCCGCGGCTTCGGCCAGCATATGAATTTCGTCCTCGCGAAAAACACGAGGCTTCACGGTTTGCACGACCAGTACGCCCTGCAAAACTCCCCGGTCGATGAGTGGAACCCCGAGGAACGATTGGTAATCATCCTCCCCGGCTTCCGGGAAGTACTTGAAGCGCGGGTGCGTGAGTGCCTGCTCCACGGCCACCGGACGCACCTGTTCCGCGACGAGCCCCGCCAGTCCTTCGTGAATTGCCATTCGTAAATGGCCGATGCACTCGCGTCGCAGGCCGACCGTTGCGGCCAGCACCACGTTGGCTCGATCGGGCTCCAGCAGATAAGCCGAACAAACATCAGTATTGAAGCGCTTGGCAATCAGTGCGACGACGTTCATCAACGTTTCTGCGGGTTGTCCCTCTTCCGCCGCCAGGTTGGCGATTTCCTCCAGAGTGAGGACGTCTGGTATCTCGCGTACGTGCTTGGTCAAATCCAATTCTTGAATTTCGACAGGATTTTTTTCCAATTGCAGGCTCTCCGGGTGTCGTTAGATTCAAAACCAGCGGGAACAGTCGGTCAGTCCTCCCGTCGGGATAGCCGCCTACTTGTCCCCAAATCAGCGTGGAAACACGTTTATATTTCCATTATCGCAGATGACATGCTGTAGGACCGCACCCCGTTTGGTCAGAGCACGCTGCTACGCGTGACTTCCGTAACGTGCTGGCGCCTCCTCTCTTTAACACTTTAGGTGGGCAAACAGAATGGGTCCAATCGAAATTACGGATCGAGGACATTCCGCTGGGCGACAGCGTCGGCCGGAAGATTGGCGTTCGTTTACCGGAA
This sequence comes from Candidatus Sulfotelmatobacter sp., assembly GCA_049515395.1. GTDB lineage: Bacteria > Acidobacteriota > Terriglobia > Terriglobales > Acidobacteriaceae > Sulfotelmatobacter. Next base: position 11,337 of record JBEKUD010000116.1, read on the forward strand.
CTGATATCCAGGCTTCAGTTCGCAGCGATAGTTCTTGGATTGGTCCCGATCGACCACCATGTGGCAATCTGCCCAGCGCAAGAAGAGATCGGGGCCGAGGGGGAAGACAATGGGTTCTCCTGCGACCTCCGCCTCGATGCTGGGGCCTTCCGCCAAAGCGGGCAAACTGAAGTTCAAAGCCCGACCGGAAATAAAGGGATAGGTCTCACGCACCAAGTCGCTAGTCATGGGATGGACCACTTCAGCCTCCACCAGGAAAGTAACCGTATCCGACCAGTTGAGAACCGTGGCGGTAAAATGCCGCCGTTCCTGAGAAAAGGTTTCCACGGCGATCTTGGTGAAGGGACACGGCCCGGCAATACAAGAAACTCTGGCGTTGCGAAACTCGTTTCCTTCGCCCGCATCCAGCGAGAGTGAGCCAATCGTTGCCTTCCACTTTCCGCCGGGGGCGCACGGAGGGTGATCGTTGCATGGCGTGTTTCCTGTGTTGATAACTTGGAACGTTCGTACTGCGCTGCCGATGTTCGCTTCGGTTGTGGCCTTCACCGAGTATCGAATTCGCGTATTCGAGACGGCAGACCCGGTATGGGATTCGGCGATCGTGTCTTGATGGGTGGGGGTCATGCGGGCGATATAGATCTTGTCTCCAATAAAGTCGTTCACATCCAACGGCCGGTAATCCTGGTGGCGGAATTTCAGGGTGACTTCCTGACGCCGCCGTAATCCCTTAGGCAAAGTAAGAGTGAAAAAACCGGAAGAGTCGGTTTTGGATGTACCGCTCCCCAGAGCGTTGATGGCAGTGATCTGGACATCCGCCAGCGGCAACTGCCGATTGGGATCGGCATCCTGGCGCAGAACTGCACCCCGCAGCGTCACCGGCCGGCGCCGGTGGCGCAAGGCAATGGTTGTCACCGATGCCAGAATGGCAACAATCAGGATTACCCATGTGGCGATGGCCTTGCCTCTAGTCATTGCGTCACCATATGCTTAACATTCTAGGACGCATTTTCTGGATAGCAAGTTCGCTGTTCGGCAAATTGCACGGAGAAACTGGGGGGCAGGGCCGACCTTATCTTCGCTTCTTGGTGTGGGGGCATCTAAAATCAACTGATGCGTATGAAAGAAAAGAACATTGCTGCAAACCGGCTTTCCCGGAGAGAGCTTCTTTTTCGGATGGGCGGGCTGGGCCTGATGGAGGTGTTTGACCACGGGAAGATAATTTCATTGCTGTCGGCTTCCCCGCAACCGCCGGGTTCCGCGCCTTCGGCAGAACCCAATGCCCTCTCGCCCGAGGACGACGCATTTTTGGACGAATTGGAAAAGCTGAATTTCCAGTACTTCTGGGACCAGGCGAGTCCGGATACAGGGCTGATCAGAGATCGCAGCAATGTGACCAAGAACGACAACTCCGTTGTGGCCAGCATAGCCGCGACGGGTTTTGGTTTGACAGCTCTTTGCATCGCGGAAAAACGCAATTTCATTTCTCTAGCCGAAGCTCGCGATCGCGTTCTGGCGACGTTGCGTTTTCTTTGGAAGAAGATGCCGACGCATCGCGGGTTCTTCTACCATTTTGCCGATATCAAGAGTGGAGAGCGGGTATGGGATTCCGAAGTTTCGTCGGTCGACACCGCTATCCTGCTCTGCGGACTTCTCACTTGCCGGCGCCATTTCGAGCTGCATTCCGAGATCAGTCTTCTGGCGTACCAGATCTTCAACCGCGTTGACTGGAGTTGGCTATCCGAGGACACTTCGCTGTTGCCGCATGGCTGGACTCCGGAATTCGGTTTTCTTCCTTATCGATGGGATTACTACAGCGAGATGATGATGATTTACCTTCTTGGCCTGGGGTCGCTTCCTCATCCCTTGCCGGCGGATGCCTGGAATGCGTGGAAGCGCACCAGATTTGAATATGACGGCATTCGATACATCGGCTCGTTTGCGCCAGTATTTGTGCATCAATATTCGCAGGCCTGGTTCGATTTTCGCGGGAAACGCGACCAGTACGCCGACTATTTCGAAAACTCGATACTGGCTACGGATGCCCACCGCCATTTCTGCCTGGAGCTGGGAAAACAATTTCCGGATTACAGCGACGATCTGTGGGGAATCTCCGCCTCCGATTCGCAGAAGGGCTACGTGATTTGGGGAGGTCCGCCGATGATGGGCCCAATTGACGGCACTGTCGTGCCCAGCGCCTCCGCCGGTTCCTTGCCTTTTTTGACGCAGCCGGTGATGCGGGTGCTCAAAAATATCAAAGATCATTATCCCAAGGCATGGTGCCGCTACGGATTTATAAATGCGTTCAATCCCCTGAAGAATTGGTACGACACCGACGCAGTTGGCATCGACACGGGAATCACCATGCTGATGGCGGAGAATGTCCGCACTGGATTTGTCTGGAATACGTTCATGAAAAATCAGGAGGCGCAGCGCGGGATGGATCGGGCCGGCTTTAGGAAGTATCAGTCTTGATACTTCGATCATTCGAAAGCGCGGCCGACGATCTTTTCGCGGACGTTTCGATCTACTGGAGTTCGATTACGGCCAACCCTTGACTGGGTAGAGTGACGGTCAACTCACCATTTTCGAGATGACCAGCCTCGGGCTCGGGCAGGTCGGCGGCACGCCGGAGCTCGTTGATCTGCGCTGGCGAAGGAAAGCGGGGACTCCCGAACTTCTGGTAAGCGGGATTCGCATCGCCGTGCACGCTGTCCACGCGCGAGATGAGAGCATGTTTCGGATTTGCTCCTTTCAGCCGTAACCTTATTGTCTTTGAAGGAACGGACTGTCCGGGTGCGGCATAGTTCCACAATGCCAGAACCAACGTGCCATCTTTTCTGCGAGTAAGCAGGCCGGAATTCGAATCGAGCGGCAGACGTTCGCCCCCCAGCTTGTGAAGAAGTTTGAAGGCGTTGAAGGCCGGCTTCGGAATGCCATCCTCGGCGATGAGCCCGTAACCTCCGTAGAACGGAGTTTTCACGACACCCTGTTCCTCAAAGACATCGGAAAAGGTCCAGTAGGACATGGAATCCACCAACCCGTCACATTGGCGGATGGTGTCGGCGAGCCACGGTCCCATGTAAATCGCATCGGTGACGTTGGTTTCATTCATGTAGCTGGCGTTGAACTCGCTCCAGATCAGCGGCAGGCTTGGCATCCGCGATGATTGGATCTGGCGGTGCACTTTGTCGACGGCGCGGCATACCATCTGATCACGAGGAATGTTTTCTTGCGAGCCGAAAATATCTTGCGCGGTATCGTTGGCGTAAACGTGGGTTGAGACATAATCCAGCGGAATCCGTTTTTCGGCGCAGTGCCGGATGAAGGCATCGACCCAGGCCGCTTGCGCGGTCGCCGGTCCCCCGACGCGTAGTCTCGGGCTCACCTTTTTCAGGGTGGCCGCGGTTTGGTCGTACAGCTCCCAATAGGTTTCCTGCTTCGGTTGGCCTGCCCAGAAATCAAGATTGGGTTCATTCCAAACCTCGAAATACCACTGCGAAACTTCATCGATTCCGTAACGCACGATAAGGTGGCGAGCGAAGGCGGTGACGAGGTCGTCCCACCGCGCCCAATCCTTGGGAGGGGCGACATTCGGGTGATACCAAAAAGGATGAAGAGTGCGGCTGGCCGCGAGTTGGTTGGGCATAAAACTGATCTCAATGAAGGGCCGAACTCCATTCGCCAGCAGACCATCATAAATTTGATCGATGTAGGAGAAGTTATAGTTCGGACGTCCCTGCGCGTCTTCGCTGTAGATGCCAACTTCGTCGTCGAAGATAGCGTGAAAACGGACGTATCTGAAATCGGTGATTTGCTGGACCGCGCGCAGGTCGCTGCGATAGCTCTCCCGCAGGCTCAAAATGGCGCGCCCTGAACCAAACATTTGTTCCCAAAAGTGAGGGAAAGGATGCGAAGCCGCCTCCGCATCCAGCACAAGCACGCTTGATGCTGCGTCGGAACCTGCTGAGTCAGATTGTGCTGACCCCGAGCGCGCCTGCACAGAGACTGGAGAAACGTTGGAAATAAACGTCAAGAAAACCGCGAGAG
>JBEKUD010000117.1:0-15046 GCA_049515395.1 Candidatus Sulfotelmatobacter sp.
GATCAACCCGATCACCTGCGACACCGCGTACTTCGGCGGGATCGCGATCATCATGTGCACGTGATCGGGCAGCAGATGCCCTTCTTCGATTCGACTTTCCTTCTGCACTGCCAGTTTGCGCACTAGGCTTTCCATTTCGTCCATCGTGAAACTCCTTTTCGTGTGCTTGGCGGCTCACGTCTGGGAGTTTCCGCGATGGACTCCTGTATCTGTCAAACTTCTACTGCCTCCCCGGCAGAGCCGGGGGGTCTCTCTTCGTACTAGCATGTGATATTCCGTCTTTCTGCATCATTCTAATTACTTCTTCGCGACTCGGGAGCAGATGGAACTTGGAGCACAGAACCTCGTGCCATTGTTCGCGAGTTCCGAATATCACTGGGTGGACCGGAAAACATCACCGCGTTGATGGGCGGGGCATTCAATATCCTGAATATCTTCGTTGAGGGCCTGCCCTTCGAGGGACTTCGCTTCACGGCGAAAGCGCGCGAGCCGCTCCGGATCGCGCGCCATTTCGGGGGTTACAGCTTGAGGGCAACGTCGCGGCCGAGTTTTGGGTCGGTGGCACGATACACCTCACCCATGCCACCTGCACTCTGAACCGATTCTGCAGAGCGGCATTACATTATTTGAATTGACGAGATCCTCGCGACTTACCTGCGCGCGTACGTTGCAGCGGTCACGGCAGCCTGTCCGTAGGGCGCTTGCTGTGGATTGGCAACGGCGATCTTATTGATCGAGGACACTCCCACAACTGAGATGCGAACACGACGATGTGATTAGGATCACATCAATCTGTTTGCGCCGCCGATAGAAACAATCGGGAGCGCAATCGCACGATCTAGTAGGTTCGAACTAATGACGAAGCGCGTGCGACTGAGTAGGATCACCGGTTGCACTTATGAGCGTTCGATGGAACGGCCAGTTTTCGTGTTTCGATCTCGTCGCGAAAAGCGACGATTGCTCCCGCGCAATCGTTACCATCGGCGACGTCGAAATCGGGGGGCGACGATTTCGTTGTCATGGCCGGCCCTTGTGCAGTCGAGTCCGAGCGCCAGTTAATGCAGACTGCGGAAGCTGTGGCCGCAGGGGGCGCACGGATTCTGCGCGGAGGCGCCTACAAACCGCGCTCCTCTCCTTATTCTTTTCCAGGCATGGGCGTCTCCGCCGCAAGCTTCTGCGCAAGGCGCGAGAAGCCACTGGTCTGGCCATCGTCACCGAAGTGATGAGCGAAGAAGATGTCGAGTTGATTGCCGAGTACGTCGACCTTATGCAGGTCGGAGCGCGGCGCATGGAGAATTACGCGCTGCTCCAAGCGCTGGGTCGGTGTGAACGTCCCGTCCTGTTGAAGCGGGGCTCTGACCGCCACGCTCGAAGAGTTACTCGCTCCGCACAGGTCATCGCCATGAGTGGCAAGCCGCAGATCATCCTTTGCGAGCGGGGGATTCGGACCTTCGAGACCGCCACGCGCAATACACCGGACATCGCCGCGGTGCCAGTACTGGAAACCGTTTCGCGACTTCCGGTGATCGTCGACCCGAGTCACGCTGCTGGGGTTCGGTCTTTGTTTCCAGTGCTGGCGCGGGCGGCGACGGTTGTCGGTGCAGACGGATTGACCGTCGAAGTGCATCCTTTCCCCGATCAGCCGATGAGTGACGGTGACCAGCCCCTTCCATTCGGACAGTTCCGCAACATGATGGTCGACCTGCTGCCTTATCTTGCGATCCAAGAAGATACCTGGAGGCTCCGCCCGCAACTACTCGTGGCTGGAGGTGCAGACTTAGTGACTGCACGCCCCATCGTGGCCGGTTTGTTCTTGCTCTGCAGGTTAGGGTTCTCGCACACAGATTTCGGTCTTCCGCCGCCTCCGTCGCCACCTTTTCTGCACGCCATTGCCAAACAGGGCTATTTACTGGCGTGGATGACGGGTGTCGACCGATTCTGTTCAGCCGCCATTATATTTTTTCAAGCTTCAAGCGGTCGACATCCTTCGCTCCTGACTTTCGTTGCATCCGCAGATACCGCCCTATGCTGCGACGGGCCAAATCTTCTGTTTGCCGGCGAGGGGGAGGCGCGTCCGCGTCAGATTTTGACGGCCGGCTTGGCCGGCGGCGAGCCTCGACGTGCTAGTTCCTGTCCCGAGGACTGCACTCGCGCCCTGCACCTTCCAAACGACCGACTTGTGTATTCCCTTAAAACGAAACGTCCGGTTTGGGATCGAAGCCACGGCGCGCTGGATCTAGTGCTGACTGCTTTATGAGGAAGCTATCCATCTCGGGAGTGATGGTGCTGCTCGTGCTGGGGTGCGCGGCAGTGCTTGCGGCGCGATTATTAGCGCTCGAAGCGAGCGCCTGGGCGGGCGCCATCGGCGTCAGGAATAACGCCGTAAATGGCACTGTTTTGATGTTCACGCGCACTCTTTCGTACTCCGCGCAAGCCTGGATTCTGGGTGGAGAGCGGTTCCCCCAGGGAGGGTCGATTGTTGTGAAAAGCGGGAACGACTCGCACCCGCTGGTTGCCGATTTTGCGGCTGCGGTCGACCCGAGCCTGAACTTCGAAGGCACCACAGTGCTGTTTGCGGGAAAAGAAAAGCTGGGCGATCCGTGGCAGGTGTATGAAGTGGCTCTCAACGGAGGCACGCCGCGCCAGCTGACTTCCGGTGCAGAAGACTCCATCCGGCCGATGTACCTGCCGGACGGACGCATTGTGTACGCGCGCAAGACGGGAGGCAGCTTTGTACTGGAGGCCGCGGCGCTGGATGGAAGCGGCAAGGCGCTGCGCCTGACTTACGCACCGGGAGATTTCCTTCCCACGGCTGTGCTCCAAGATGGCCGGGTGCTTTTCGAATCGAGTTTCCCTCTGGGGAGCGCTGGGTACCCGGAGATCTATACCGTGTACCCAGATGGCAGCGGCGTGGAGGCCTATCGCTGCGACCACGGTCACGCGCGCTCGAACGGAAGACAGCTGGCTAGCGGCGACATTCTCTTTGCTAGCGCGCGCGGGCTAGGCCGGTTCACTCCTCGTTTGGCTCATGAGATAACGGTGAATGTTCCTGAAGGCGACTACGCCGGCGGCATCGCGGAGACGGAGACGGGTGCCCTGATTCTCTCGTCTCGACCGGCACAGGCAGGAGCCAAGAACACGCTGCAGCAAAGCTATGCGCTGACGTCATGGACACTGGGCACTCACGCGCTGGCGACGGTGGCCGCAGTGCAAGGCGAGAGCCTTGTCGAGCCAGTGATAGTCAGGCCGCATCAGGTGGCGAACCGGTTTCCGACCGCGCTGCACGATTGGAAGACGACGAACCTGCTGGCGCTGAACAGCTACATCTCGCGCGAAGGGGAAACTCCGGTCGGGACGTTGGCCGTGGTGCGCGTTTCAACCCTGGATGCGAGCGGCAAGGTGAAGGTGCTGGGGACGGCTCCGGTGGAGAAGGACGGCTCGTTTTTTGTGCAGGCGCCGGGCGACAGTCCTCTGAAGTTTGAACTGTTGAATGCACAAGGGAACGTAGTGCGCAGAGAAAACGGATGGATGTGGGCGCGCAGCGGCGAGCAGCGCATCTGCGTCGGTTGCCACGCCGGACCCGAGCGTGCGCCGGACAACGCGGTGCCAGGAGTGCTACTGCACACGACTACGCCTGCGGACCTGACGGGTGCGCCGGCCGAAGCCGCTAAAGGAGAGAACTGAGATGCTGGCCCTGGTTCTTGGACTGATGATGATGCCGGCCGCGCAGTCGGAAGCTGCGCAGCTCACACAGAACCCGCTGCGCGTGCAGTCGAAACCCGGGCCGGTCACGCCAAAGCCGGCGCCGGTCCCGGCGGCGAAGCCAGCGGCAATTCGTTTTGAGGACGCCACCGAGGCCTCGGGGATCCACTTCACCCACAGCATGGGCTCGCAGGCTCTGGGCTCCCTGCTGGAGGCGACCGGCGGCGGATGTGTGTGGTTCGACTACAACAATGACGGCTTGCTCGACCTATATGTGGTGAGTGGAAAACCGCTCGAAGACAGCATGCACCCGCATCCGATGAAAGTGAAGTCGGACCCGCCGCCGCACAATCATCTGTACCGCAACAACGGCGATGGCACCTTCACCGACGTGACGCAAGAGGCCGGAGTTGCGCCGGACATGTATTCCATTGCAGTGGCTGCGGCGGACTTTGACAACGACGGTTTCGTGGACTTGCTGGTGACGGGCTACGGCAAAGTAGTGCTCTATCACAACAACGGCAACGGAACCTTTACCGACGTGACGGCGAAGGCCGGGATCAAGGTGGACGGTTGGTCGATCAGCTCGGCGTGGCTGGACTATGACAAAGACGGGTGCGTCGATTTGTTTATAGGGCGGTATGTGAAGTTTGACCCGACTTACCACAACTACTTCCCCGCCGATAACTACCCCGGGCCGCTTGACTATGAAGGCGACACCAATGTGCTCTACCACAATAACTGTAATGGGACCTTTACCGATGTAAGCGACAAGAGCGGAATTGGCAGCCTAATTGGCCGGACGATGGGCGTGACCTCGGCGGATTTTGATGGAGACGGTTGGCCAGACATTTACGTTTCGAACGATAAGACGCAGAACTTTCTCTTTCATAACAATCACAACGGAACCTTCACAGAAGTGGCGTTAGACGAGGACGTTGCATACGGCCAGAACGGCGAGGCGACTTCTTCCATGGGGCCGGTGTTTGCGGATGTGGACGGCGATGGAAAACCCGATCTGTGGGTAACCGATGCGAGATTCCACCGGTTGATGCACAACACGGGCAAGGGGCGATTTGAAGACGTGTCGACTGCGTCCGGGCTAGCCCAGGCGGAGGCGCAGTACACAAGCTGGGGCACGGGTGTCTACGACTTCGACAACGATGGCTGGCTGGACATTATGTCGTTTCACGGCGGGCTCATCAACATGATTCGGCAGGAGCAATCGCTGTTCCGTAACCTTGGCGGTGGCGTATTCGAAGACGTCTCGCGGCAGGGTGGCGCGGTACTGGATGTGAAAACCGTGGCGCGCGGAGGCTGCTTTGGGGACTACGACAACGATGGCAAGATCGACGCCTACATGGTGAATCTGAATGCGCCAGGCACATTGCTGCACAACGTAACGCAGACCTCGAATCACTGGATCACCATCAAACTGAAGGGCACGAAGAGTAATCGAGACGGACTGGGCGCGCGTCTGGAATTGACCGCGAGTGGGCGCACGCAGGTGGCCGAGCGCTCCGCCGGCTCAGGGTATCTTTCGCAGGATGACGACCGCATTCACTTTGGCCTGGGTGCGGCGACGAAAGTGGATAAGCTCCTGATTCGCTGGCCGAGCGGCAAAGAACAGACGATTGAGGATCCAAAAATTGACGGAGTGCTGAAGGTGGAGGAACCAAGGTGAGACGAGGACTCGGAATAGCACTGGCACTGGGCGCCGCGGCGGTGGCGATCGCGCTGCTGTCCGCGGTTCCGCCACACGCACGGGCCGGCACTCCGGGCGCTGACGACCAGTATCTATCGCCGTCGGAGATGGCGCTCTCGCCGGACGGACGCCTGCTCTACGTGGTGTGCGAGCGCAGCGATCAACTGTTGGTGTTGAACGCGAAGGAAGGTGTGGTTCTGCGACGGATTCGCGTAGGCCACATTCCGCGCTCGGTTGCAGTTTCTCCGGATGGACGGCAGGTCTTTGTCACGAACTCGTGGGATGACACGGTATCCGTGATTGACGCCACCACGATCGACGCCGGGACCCGTGCGGCAACGCGCACGATCGCGACGGGCGCTGAACCGTATGGCGTAGTGGTGGACCGTGCGGGAAAGACGCTGTATGTGGCAAACCGCATCAGCAACGATGTTTCGGTAATCGACATTGCGACGGGTGTACAGCGGAAGCGACTGATGGCAGGACACGGCGCAAGCTACATGGCGATCTCTGCGGACGGAAGCCGCGTATATTGCACGCACGTGTATCCGCGGATCGGCGCACAACGCACCGTGCCGCAGTCGGAGATCACAGTCATCGACACGGCGCGTGAAGCGGTGGTGGAGCGCACGCCGCTCGACGGCGTTGCTGGGATGTTTCATGTCGCTGTCTCGGCGGATGGACGGATGGGCGTGGTCGCACAGATGCGTCCGAAGAACCTGTTGCCGCTGGCGCACGTGGAGCACGGCTGGGTCTTTGGGCATTCGCTGACCGTCTTTGGCGCGGATGCGGGCGGCACGATCGAAGTACCTCTGGACGAACTGGAACGCTACTACTCACTACAGTACGGCGTGGCGATCACGCCAAATAAGTCGCGAATCTTCGTAACGGCTTCGGGGTCGGATATTGTCACCGTGATTGATACGGAACGTCTTTTGGCCTTCGCGCACGGCCGCCGAAGGCCGTTCGTGAACGATCTGTCGGCCTCGGCAAATTACGTGATGGGGCGGATTGCGGTGGGAAAGAATCCGCGCGGCGTGGCGATGAGTCCGAACGGCATGCGGCTCTACGTGGCCAACCGGATGGATGACACGCTGAGCGTCATCGACACGGCGAGCAACAAATCGGTGGGAACGATCGACCTGGGCGGATCGAAAAACATCTCTGCCTTGCGGCGCGGGGAGCAGCTCTTCACCGCCTCACGCTATGCCTTTCAGGGTCAGTTCAGCTGCGCGAACTGCCACATTGATTCGACGTTTGACGGTTTGACGTGGGACCTGGAGCCCGATGGCTTTGGCAAAGACATCGTGGACAACCGGCTGATCGAGGACTTGTCCGGCACGGAGCCTTTCAAGTGGAACGGGGGAAATCCGAGTATGGCGCAGGAGTGCGGCCCGCGTACAGACATGTATTTTTACCGTTCCCAGAGTTACTCGCCACCAGAGCTTGCCGACTTAGTGGACTACATCTACAGCCTGCCCGCGCGGCCCAGTCGTTTCCGGCTGCCGGATGGGCAATTGACCGCGGCCCAGGAGCGGGGCAAGGCCATCTTCTACCGCACAGTGAATAAATTCGGCAAGGCGATCCCTGAGGCAAACCAATGCGCGTATTGCCATAGCGGGCCGAAGCACACCAGCCAGAAGCAGTTTGATGTGGGCACGGGCAAATGGACGGATCGCTCACCAATCTTTGATACTCCGCAACTCGTAAACATTGCGCTGACAGCGCCGTATCTGCACGACGAATCCGCACGCTCATTGGAAGAGATCTGGACCGTTTTCAATCCGCACGACCAGCATGGAGCAACAAACGACCTAACCAAGGATGAACTTAACGACCTGATCGAATATCTGAGGACGCTATGAAACCACCTATATTGACAGCACTTCTTTTAGTGACGCTGCCCCTGGCTGGCACAGTGAAGTCCGCGGCAGTGAAGCCTGCCGCCGCGAAGAATGCGGCAGAAGCATCGACGACCTCGATGCCGCTCTTTCGCTGGGAAAACTTTACGACAGCGAATGGACTGCCCGACAACCACGTCTTCGCCGTGCTGGTGGATGGCGACCGCGTGTGGGCAGGCACTGAGAACGGACTGGCTCTCCTCGAAGGTGGCCGCTGGAAGGTTCTCACTCCGAGGGACGGCCTGGCGCACCGGGTCGTGCTCTCACTGGCGATCGATAAGAGCACGGGCGATCTCTGGGTGGGCACGATGGGTGGCTTGAGCCATATATCCGCGGGGCGGATCGATACCTATACGCAGCTCAACTCGGGGCTGTCGAATGACGTGGTGTATGGCGTTGGAGTGCAGGGAGACTTTGTGTGGACGGCAACGGCGGCAGGGGCAAGCCGGCTGAATACGCGCACGGGAGAGTGGTCGCTATACAACGAACGCAACACGCCGATGGCGGAGATCTGGACCTACGCGGTAAGCACAGGCGCAGACAAGGTGTACTACGCGGTATGGGGCAGCGGCGTTCTGGAATACACCATCGCGACTGGGCGCTGGAAAGACTATACCGATCCCGACGGCGAGAACGAACTGGTGTTGTTCAGGGACCAGGGACTGATTCATAAAATCACGACCTCAGTGAGCTATGTGGATAACACGCTCTGGGCGGCGACTTACTTTGGAGACAGTCACTACGACGGACGGAGCTGGCATAACTTTCTGACCAAGGACAGCGGGCTGCCGTCCAACTTCACCAACCAGGTGAAGGGCCTGGACGCTACGCGAGCATGGTTCTGCACGGACAAGGGACTGGCCTACTACGACGGTGTGAATTGGGCCGTGTACCGTCCCGCGTTGGACACGGGCAAGCCCGAGATGTATATCCGCGACGCGAGCGGCAAGATTACGTCGGTCCCGGTGAAGACCGCTCCGGCACACAACTACATGCTTAGTATCGACTTTGAAGGCGATGACGTGTGGGTCGCCACAGGCAAGGGATTGAGTCACGGAATTCGGCAGAAATGATTCGTTGAGGCTCTTATGAACTTACAGGAATTAGTACAGGAAGCCGCCACCTCGATCGCGCCGATTGAAAAGCGCGCGATCACCAACCTTAACGTTCTGAACGAGGCCTATGACTACGCGAGGCCGAGTACTTTTTCCCGCGGCATGCGCATCGACATTGGCAACATCGTGATTCTACTTATCTCGGGCACGGCGAGCATCGATGAAAATGGCGTGAGCGCCCACATGGGCGACTTCCGCGCGCAATGCCAGCGTACATTTGAGAACATCTCGGGGTTGCTCGAAGCCGAGGGCGCGACGTGGCACGACATTGTGCGCACGAGCTGCTACCTCCGGGACATTGAACGTGATTATGCCGAATTCAATGAGGAGCGAACTGCGTTCTACCAGGAACAAGAACTCAACCCGGTGCCGGCGTCGACGGGCATCCAGGCCATACTATGCCGCCCGGAACTGCTGATCGAGATCGAAGCGATCGCCATGTTCAAGAAGGTTGATAGGTAGCGCTGCACGGGCAAAGGCGGCGCTCGCAAAATCGAGAGGGTTGGCTTATGAATACACGGATTGGCACTGAGCACAGCACTGCAGCTATATGGCCGTTTGTCGCCATGCTCACTCCGCTATTGATTTCCACGGCTGTTGGACAGATCGGCACTGATTCGGCGAGGGCAGCTGATCCCTGCACGTGCGGGACCCATCCGCCAAAGCCGCGGACCGAGCGCACTGTCGCGCCGTATGCCGCCGAACCGACGGACATGCAGCCGTACTCGAAATTCGCCGAGGCATACTACCGTCACTATATTCAGACCAATGTTTACTCGGGAGCGGCGCGGGATATTCCTGATCCTGACCTGAAGGATCTGACGGAGATTCGCATCGGATTTCTGGGACCGATCGACAAAAATCCCGAACAGGTTTTCGGCCAGAGGATGCTTAACGGAGCACAGCTTGCAGTAGACGAGGCGAATGGGCACAGCGGATATTGTGGCAAGCCCTTCAAGCTGCTTCCCCGCAACGACTATGACAACTGGCAGGCGAAGGCGGTCTACGGCGACAACCGCCCGATGACCCAGGATATCTGGGGATCGGCGTCCAACCAGACGGTAAAGATGGTTTACGACGACAAGGACTGGGCGATCTTCGGCTCGATTAGTTCGGAGTCGACTCACATTTTGCTACGGGTGGCTCTGCGCGCGGAAATACCCATTGTCAATTCAGCCTCGACCGATCCGACGATTCCAGAGACTTACATTCCGTGGTATTTCACCAATCTGCAGGACGACCGGGTGCAAGCGAATACGCTGGCGCGGCACATCTATGACGAGCTAAAGCTGAAGCGAGTGGCATTACTGCGCATCAACAATCGGTATGGCCGTTTTGGCTCACCCAAGTTCAAGGATGCGTCGCAACGGCTGGGGCATCCGGTGGCGATTGAACAGCGCTTCCCTGCCGGAACCACGGACTTCCGCCGCGAACTGTGGTCCATTCAGGACTCGCGCGTGGATGGCATTGTGCTGTGGACCGATGAAGCGCAGACCGCAATGATCCTGAAGCAAATGCATGAGCTGGGCATGAAGCAGCGAGTTTTCGGAAGCTATCGCACGATTGGCGACGACCTGATTGCGCAAGCCGGGGAACTGGCCGAGGGATTTGAGGCAGTCTTTCCCTATGACGCGTCGCGCAACGACCCACGCTGGCAGAAATTCAACGGCGACTATGAGCAGAAGTACAGCGAGAAACCAGAACAGTTTGCCTCGCTGGCCTACGACGCAATGAAGGTGCTGCTCGCCTCAATGTGCGAGGCGGGCCTGAACAAGGCTCGCATCATGGACGCGCTCGCGCAAGTATATGAATATGACGGCGTGACCGGGCACATGGTCTTTGATACGAACAGCAAGAACATCGCGCCCATGTATCTGGCGCGAGTGCATAACGGAGCGATCGAGTATCGTCCGGCTTCGATGGATCCATTGCCTGCACACTCGAAAGCTTCGGCTGCCGTTCCGGCCACGGCGACGGTTGCGGAGGGGGCTCCGGCGAATGGCGTGACTGTGCCTTACGCCCGGGTGGGCGAGGACGGCGTCTCCTACTCCGGCCCCTCTGTAGCTGACTCAGTTACAGATGAAGTGCGGATCGCGGTGTTCGGTCCGCATGCCGAAGTGGCCATCGAGTCATCGGAAGTGCAGGCCGCACTGAAGGCGGCGCCGGGGCGGCGTTTCCAGTTGATGGCGGTGCCGTCGGACGTCTCTTGGGGCAAAGCATCGACGGGCCTGGTGAATGCGATCTTCGACCAGCATGCACTCGGTTTGATCGCGCTGGACCGCGACTCAAGCCACCTGGCTGAGCAGCTTGCGGTGAAGTCATTCTTGCCCGTGCTGGCGCTCTCCACGGATCGCGCGCTCACCTCGACCAATATTCCGTGGATCTTCCGTCTGCCACCGGGGGCGACGCTGGCGCAGGCGGTGCGCTGCTTCGTGTCCGCTGAACAGCACGCTGGTCCAAATGCGCAGCGGATTCGCGACGTGCTGGCTTCCGGATCAGATCTAGCTGGACTGCGGTTTGCACCTACGGGCGAGCCGGGCAGTTACTAGTATATCGATTCCTAAATAACATATCAACACGATCGGTCATGGCGGTAGGTTCACCATGGCCCACGCACTTGATTTGTATCACAGACGATAGCCTAGTAAGCTAGTAGTATTAGTCGGGTTAGGCCCGTCTGCTGCAGATCATTACCGGAGGAAGTGACATGAAGATCGCAAACGACGTCACAGAGTTGATCGGTAACACGCCGCTCGTGCGGCTGAACAAAGTAGCAGAAGGCTGCACCGCCCAGGTGGTGGCGAAACTGGAGAGTTCGAATCCTTGCGCCAGCGTAAAGGATCGCATTGGCGTCAGCATGATAACCGAGGCAGAACGAGCCGGGAAGATTCAGCCCGGCAAGACCGTGCTGATCGAGCCGACCAGCGGCAACACGGGCATCGGCCTGGCTTTCGTGGCGGCCGTAAAAGGATACAAGCTCATTTTGACGATGCCCGAAACCATGAGTCTGGAGCGACGCGTCCTGCTGCTCGCCTTTGGCGCGGAGATTGTCCTCACTCCAGGTCCGAACGGTATGAAGGGCGCGGTCGCCAAAGCTGAGGAACTCCTCGCCAACATCCCAAATGGTTTCATGCTGCAGCAGTTCGACAATCCGGATAATCCCAAGATTCACTTCGAGACCACCGGCCCCGAGATTTGGAATGACACGGAGGGGCGTGCCGATATCTTAATTTCTGGCATCGGCACCGGCGGGACCATTACCGGCGTCTGCCAATACCTCAAGCCGAAGAAGCCGTCATTTAGGGCCGTCGCGGTCGAACCGGCGGAGAGCCCGGTCCTCTCGGGTGGTAACCCTTCGCCCCACAAGATACAGGGCATCGGCGCAGGGTTTGTGCCAAGCATTCTGCGCAGGGACTATATCGATGAAATTGTCACGGTAACAAACGAAGAGGCAATCAACATGGCACGCAGACTCGCGAAGGAAGAGGGTCTCCTAGTGGGTATTTCATCGGGAGCCGCCGTGGTTGCTGCCCTGAAAGTCGCGACCCGAAAAGACAACGCCGGCAAGTTAATTGTCGTGGTCTTGCCGGACTTTGGAGAACGTTACCTAACAAGTATCCTCTTTGACACACTTCGGAATCAGGCACTGCAGATTCCGACTTCGGCGCTTGCAGCCTGACGCAGGTTCGATCGCGAAATATTGGGGGGAGCGCGAGGAGACGTGTTTCCGCTTCGAAGCCCAAATTACAGCTTGCGATGTCCCCGACCCGCCTGCACCCGCAGCAGTGCAGCGACCAGTGCGTCGATCTCTTCGCGAGTGTTGTAGAGCGCAAGTGACGGGCGGACGGTGCTCTCGACGCCCATGCGGCGCAGGATGGGCTGAGCACAGTGGTGCCCGGAACGCACCGCGATGCCCTCCTGGTTCAGGGCGGTTCCGACGTCCTCAGTGCGGACGTCGTCGAGCACGAGTGACAGAACACCTGCCTTTTCGCGTGCGGTTCCGATCAGCCGCAGACCCGGGACGGTTAGAAGTCCCGCGGTCGCATAAATCAGCAATTCATGCTCGTAGGCGGCGATACTTTCCATTCCGACCTGGTCTACATAGTCCAGTGCCGCACCCAGCCCCACGGCATCCGCAATGTTTCCCGTACCCGCCTCAAAGCGACCTGGTGCTGTCTGGTAAGTAGTCCTCTCAAAAGTGACGTCCACGATCATATTGCCGCCGCCGTGCCAGGGTGGCATCGTGTCGAGCAGTTCCAACTTTCCATAAACAGCACCGATGCCGGTGGGAGCGAAAATCTTGTGGCCGGAGAAGACGTAGAAGTCACAGTCGAGGGCCCGCACATCCACGCGCATGTGGGAGACGGCCTGCGCGCCATCGACTAGCACGCGCGCACCGTGACGGTGGGCCATTTCTACCATCTCGCGCGCTTGGGTGACCGTTCCGAGGGCGTTCGACACCTGGCTGAACGACACAATCCGCGTGCGTGGTCCCAGCAATTTCTCATACTCTTCGAGGATCACTTCGCCGCGATCGTTCACCGGCGCCACTCGCAAGCGGGCGCCCTTTTCTGAACAAAGTTGCTGCCAGGGCACGATGTTCGCATGGTGTTCGAGCCAGGTGATGACCACCTCGTCATCTTTCTGAACGTTGCGGCGCCCCCATGCTTGGGCGACCAGATTGATGCCTTCGGTTGTACCGCGGACGAACACGATCTCACGGGTTGAGGAAGCATTCAGGAAGCGGCGCGTCTTTTCGCGGGCGCTCTCATATGCGTCGGTAGCACGGGCAGCCAGAGTGTGGGCCGCGCGGTGAATGTTGGAGTTCTCGTGCTGATAGAAATACGACAAACGGTCGATCACCGCGTTCGGCTTCTGGGTGGTAGCGGCGTTGTCGAGCCAGATCAACTGCCGACCGTGGACCCGCTCTTGCAGGATCGGGAAATCCCGGCGAATCAGCCGCGGGTCGAGCGGACGCTTGGCGACGCCAAGCTCCCCTGGGGCCAGATCGGGACGGAACTCAAAGGACTCGACGCCTTTTGGCAGAGGGGCAGACTGTTTCGGTGTTCCTTCCTCATAGGAAGTATTGTCGGGGACACTGGGAACCGTGGGCGGTGGAACGCCAGGGCGCGTCGTGGCTGCGGATGCACCAGGGAGACCAGCAGACAGCGCGCGAAGATCGGTTTCAGTTGGAGGCCTCGTCGGCACTGACGAAGGCAGAACTGGAACGCTTGGGGGAGACTGCACCCCGGGCACGCCAGGGAAAGAAAACGTCTCAGTGAAGGGCGGAAATGTTGGCGCGGCTTTTCCATACTCCGCCCGTCCCGCAGCCGTCGAATCAGCAGTGTTTTCCAGAAGCACAGGCGATTGAACGGCATTTGGGATCACGTGAATCGACTGGGGAGCATTATCCGAATGCGGGGTGTCAGGCGAGGCCGAGCTCACCGATACACTCGGTTGCGACACAATCGTTTCGGGAACACCTGGGGCCGACGCACCCGGAACGCGGGGGAAAGAAAAAACTTCATTCGGAAAATTGGGAGCGGTTGCCCATGGATCCGTCCTGTTCCCGTCGCCCGAATTGCCCGGCGTCTGATATGCCGTCAGCGGAATAGGGGCACCTGCGACAGATGCTGCCGCGGCGACCGGTGAAGACCGGACTGTTGCCAGATCCGACCCGCTCGGCGGAGCGGTCGGCGGTGACGAGGGAATTGCCGGGACACCAGGAAAAGAAAACATCTCCACGGCAGGTGGAAACTGCGGGGCGGCGGCCCAGGGCCCTTTCTCTTCGAGAACAGACGAGGAAGATCTGAGTGTCGCGGGTGGGGACGCGGGAGTTGGAACTTGAGGCACGAGTGCCACTACGTCAGCCAATGAGGCGGCAATCGCCCTGAAATCGGCCTCATTCAGCGCGCCTGTGGGCACCGTCGAGGGCAGCTCTGGAAGCTCCGGAACAGAGCCCGAGTTTGGCACGCCTGGAAAGGAGAACATCTCCCGCGGATAGTCCGGGACGGAAGTTCGCGGAACAGACCCCGAAGGCACGCGCAGATCGACCTCATTCGGCGAGGCTGCTGGCACGCTCGCGCTCGGCAGCGCTGCGAAAAACTCATTCGCGAGTCGCGCAATCACTGCCGGATCGGGGAGTCTTGCCGCGAAGGGCGACACACTCTCGACCTTCTGCACGCCTTCTTCTCGCGCGGGAGACGATGTCAGCGAGTCGGCTTCGAAGCGATCACTTGTACTCGTGGTATTGGTCGACATTCACGTTCTCCAGTACCCCGATGGCGTCTTCCGTCAAGACTGCGATGGAGCAGTACAGCGAAATCAGGTACGAGGCGATCGCCTTGTGATTAATCCCCATGAACCGAACGGACAAGCTGGGCGAAACCTCGCCTGGCAGAACAGGTTGGAACAGGCCGATGACTCCCTGCTTCTTCTCGCCGGTGCGCAACAGGAGAATGCTGGTCTTCTCACTCTTGACTGCCAGCTTGTCGGAAGGCACCAGCGGGATGCCGCGCCAGGTCAAGAACTGCGAGCCAAACAAATTCACCGTGGGTGGCGGAACACCGCGGCGGGTGCACTCGCGTCCGAACGCGGCGATCGCTCTCGGATGCGCCAGGAAG
>JBEKUD010000118.1:0-14996 GCA_049515395.1 Candidatus Sulfotelmatobacter sp.
CTTCGGCGCGAACCATTAGCGCACGAGGAACCGACAAGGCCACATACGAAAGATAGTTCACTACTCGGCGTGCCATCCGGAACCGTGGAAAGGTTGTAGAGCCGACTCGTTCCACAAAGACCTTGCCACGCTTCTCGCGGCGCAAAAAATAAAATGGATGCCGCTCCGAGGGATCGTACGAGGGCCGTCCGCACAGCACGACTACCTCATGGCGCTCCGCCATTGCATCGGCGGCCGCCGCTGCCAGTGTTGCAGTCGCTGAGGTGTCGGGCGGAAAGTACTCGTTCAGAAGAAGAATTCGCAGATCAGTTCTCTCAGTTCTCGAGGTGACGCCGCGCCCATCGATTTAAGACAAAAAGACTCCACACTCGGGACCAACTCGTCTTACCTTCCAGGAAGCTCTTCCACACTCGACGGATTGCGCGTTCGTCCAGGCATTGCTTGAGTGATGGAGCAATCGAATTGAATTCTGCTTCCATCTCATTCTTCAATGCGCCTCGAAGCCAGTGCTCCCAGGGAAAGGTAAATGTTTTCTTCGGTTGAGTAATGACCTCATTCGGCAATAAGTCCCTCATCGCATCCACTAAGAGCGACTTAGGACTGCCGTTGTTGCGCTTGATCGATCCAGGTAACCTGGTCACATACTCAACGATAGGATGGTCAAGAAACGGAACCCTTACTTCCAGAGAATTCGCCATACTCATGGCGTCGGTATCACGCAGCAAGGTATTGACCATGTAGGAACGGGACTCGAGACATGACACAGCCGTAAAGTCGTCCAGTTGCTCAGAGCCTTCGGCGGTTTGCGTCAACCACTGTATCCACGGGTCCCCGGGGCCGACACCGTTGCTGCTCATGAGCCCGTGCACCTGTGCTGGAGTGAAAAGCAGACGTGTGTAGAAATATGGGTGCGGGAAAACATTAGGATCCTGCCAGAGCGCGGCCATTTTCCGGTGAGCATCTTTCTTACTAATGACGTTCGATACCTTCTCCGCCACGGAGCCCAAGAAAGAGTGGAATGGTAGGTTCCGGGCCAAAGCCGCCGCGGAGGCTGCTCGCGGGGTCGAACGGAATGTGCTGTATCCGCCGAAGATCTCGTCTCCACCAAGTCCGGACAACGCGACCTTCAGGCCGCTTTGACGGGCGGCCCAGGACACAAAATAACTGTTAATGCCATCCATGCTGGGCTGGTCGAGAGCTCCGACGGCTTCACTCAATCGCTCCAGCACGTCCGTCGCGCTGACGCAAATTTCCTGATGTATCGTCCCGAATTTCTGTGCGGTACGGCGTGCAATCTCGGCTTCACTGAACTCCCGCTCTTCAAACACAACCGTGAGCGTATGAACCGGTCCACCTTTTTGCGCCGCAAGTGAAACCAGAGCAGTAGAGTCGATACCGCTGCTCAGGAAAATCCCGATCGGCACGTCTGCGACCATGTGGTTATCCACTGATTCTTCGAGCAGCGATCGCAGAAATGCAGTCGCATTCTCGCGTTCAGGTTTCTTGGTTGCGAGCGATGGCTGTGCGGATTTGGCGAAATCCCAATAGGGCTCAGACCGGATGTTTGAATGATGCGTCGCGGCCGATAGGACGATCCGGTGTCCAGGCGGCAGCGAACAAACACCCTCGACTAGCGTCATAGGCTCCGCCACCGAACCGAACAGAAGATAACTTTTCAGTGCGGACTTCGACAGTCGTGGCTCTATTTGGCCAGAAGCCAGAAGTGATCGAACTTCGGATGAGAACACCAGAGCGCCATCGACGAGAGCATAGTAAAGCGGCTTAATGCCCAGACGGTCCCTGGCAAGCAAGACTCGTGGGTTGCCTTTTCGAGTCGACGTCGAGGTCTCCGCGACTGCAAATGCGAACATTCCCTCGATGTAATCGACACAATCCTCGCCCCATTGTTCGTAGGCGTGAACGATCACCTCGGTGTCGCTTTCCGTCTTGAAGATATGTCCATAAGCTTTCAGCGTGCGCTGCAGCTCGCGAAAGTTATAAATTTCCCCGTTGAACACAACCACAGCGGACTTGTCTTCGTTGAAAACCGGCTGACTCCCGCCGCCGACATCAATAATGCTGAGGCGGCGCATTCCAAGCGCGACCGAGTGATCGACAAAGATGCCTTCTTCATCCGGTCCACGATGGTGCATCTGTCGCATCATCTGGCGAACGACGGACTCCGTCGATTCGAGCTCAGTGTTCCCAACGACACCGCAGATTCCGCACATAGTTGTTTGGGTTTTGATCGAGGAGATTAAAAGCCGTTAAGCGCGGATCGTTTTATTGTGTTGGTCTCAGTGCAGACATACACGAACTTTGAGTCGGCCCAGATGGTTCCAGCGTTACATTTATCGGAAGAGGAGACGGGCGTACCTAACTTAACGTTGAATGCATTCTCATGAAGTATCTGGCCATCCATCCCGCAGACTGTACCGACGGCGCAGTCATGCGAGTAGGACTGCAGTGTGGTAGCCAGTTCCCACGCTTCGTTGTCGGAAATCGTGCCCGCTGGGATATGAAGCAAGGTAGGACCGTAGAAAGCCACCGTATGGGCTGCGTCTGCGTATCCGATCAAATTTATGTAGTAATTTCCCTTGGCGGCCTGTTGGATCTTGCAGAGTCCCGATACCCATTCCCATTGTCCATCCCCTACATAACCAGGGGACATTAACGAACTTCCATTTCCGCTCGAAGCTACTCCAGGTCCACCTATGCCGTAGCAGAGGCCACCACCACTATTTCCATTTCCGTTGAGCGAGAAATGGAGAGGGGTCGTATTATTCGCGTAGCCGTTTGCGGTTGTTGATCTCACCCACGCTCCGAATATCCAGTAATCACCGAGAGAGTACGAGACGCTGCTACTCGAATAAAATACCGCCTCGCTGATACCGGAACTCGAACGGACGCTCCCAGCGCCGGTACCACCGGAGGGATCAGTCACACCGGACACGAGTGCGGCTGAGCCTTGAGGTCTCCAAGTGGCAGGGAGCGTCGCCGATAAGTTTGGGAATCTTATTGCCACCGGACTAAATAATCTACGTGCCGCATCGGTACTGGCGTTTGAGCGGCCGCCGAATGTACCGATACTCCCGTTACGCAAAGGACTGACGGTTGTGTGTGCCAGGGAATAAGCCGATTCCGCCATGACATTTGCAGGACCAATTACCCTTCCATCGGTAAGGGACACGAGCGCGTCGGGGAGTGCACTTCCGTCGATCTCGACATCTGGAACATTGTTTATAAAGTCCGATTGCTCGATACCTTCCACCTTCAGATGCATCGGACTTCCATAGCGAGTTTCAAGAATCGGTGGTGGAGAACCGCCGACAGGATTACCCTCGATGCTCACATCGTCAACGTACAAACCGCCGCCATTGTTGCCGGGTGCCAACCATATTCCCCCATTGGAGAAAACCGGTTCTTTTATGAAGATAAGTCCACTACCGGAGCCTGAGCCAGGGTCAATCGCAATGCTAAAGGATTTGGAGTTAAATACATACCCTCCACTGCTCGTAGAGTTCGGCCCGACTTGCGAGAAAGTGAATGTTCTCTGGGGCAAACCTGAAATGGAAGTAACGGTATAAGTGCCGTTGAAGGTGACATCAGTGGCGTTCTGGATGTTAATCGCTTCATGGACAGTGATATCATTCGTTTGCTCTGTCACGACCGTGACAACGTTCGATGAGCGACTTATTTTTCGGATCGTATAATCCTCAGACGTATTTCCCGAAAGCGTCGCTGCATGAACGTAAATCCAGAAACTGTTGCTACCGATGTCCAGATCGGGCCCGTACCCGAGAGTATTGCCGATGTTATGGCTTACTCCGTCTAAGAAGATGCCGGCAGCTCCTCCCGTCCCGTTACGATCACCGTTTGAATCGATTCCAATTCTTCCGGCTTGCGATACGTAATTTCGTATTGCAATATTCCGCATCGTGAAACTGCTAAGAGATGAAAGCCAAAAGCCAGGAAGCCCTGCAGCGCCCCCTGCATCTAGCGTGCATAGCGCCTGATGGCCGTGTGGACCAATGCTTGCCGGGACGGCACACTCAATCGTAAGTGGACTTGAATAGCGAAGCCAGCCCAACGGAGGAAATCCATAATTTGGGTCGCGAGGCCCCATGAGATAAAGACCCCCGCCTAAGAGAGGACCGCCCCAAGCAACCCCGTCGGTTATTCTTATGGTGCCACTCCCGCATGCTGGGGGATTCGTCGATCCGCCGGGAAGCGCTTCACAAGCAGCGTACCCGGTCGATTTTGCTCGCTCCCAACTAAGTCCATCAGAGTGGTCGTTTCCGCTCGAAGACACATATTGGATCGCCACGCCGTGCCGAAGGCCAGTGTCGCTGGCCGAGTTGCCCGCCGCAGTAAGGCTTATAATTACTGATAGAAACACGGCAGTGAGCCATCCCGCACGCGCGCAATGCATTTCTTCCACGCTACCTGTGGCTGCCGCTAGTCGCTAATAAATGGTTGAGGAGCTGGCTGGCACTTATGAGCCGCATGACTAAGTAGCCTTTACAGTGTTTATGCAGCCCAGCCATGGGCGCATAAGTGCTACAGCGATCTCAGGCTGATCGGTGCAACAGGACTTTGCCTGTCGCTCTTAGAAGCTTTCTAAAGCCAAACGTCTTAGCTTCTGTAGATTCGAATGTGTGGTGACAGACAAATGCTCTAAGTAGAAATCCAAATATAAGTACCACAAACGAGATCACGATAGGCCAAAGTGACGGGTGCTCAGGCAGGTAGCCCCAGTCGATACTATCCTCCCAACGGGGAAACAGAAGAGTCAGCGCCGGGCGTAGAAAAGGGCCCACTCCGGGAATGCGTTGTAAGTGAAGATGAACTGTGTGCTCAAAGGAGTACTCCGGATTGTAGTCCGGAATTCTGCTAGTTGCATCCTGAAACACTAGCGAATTACGCAATTCTTCCTTACCTAAAGGCCGACCGGAAGCATCTCTAAAGACGGCCCTGTAGCTCGGATCGACTACGACCCAACGATTTCCCCACAGCACTTCGACGACGACATGCTTTGCCCCGCCTGATGGACCGAGCAGTAAAAGGCGCCGAGTTTTCAAACCTGCGGCATCCGCCAGGTTGATAAAAGCGTTGCTTGCCGAGCCGCAGACCTGCAACAAGCGGGCATCTTGAACCACTCCCACAGGATCACGTGGGCTTGCGTGATCTGCCAGACCGTGAAGGCGGTCCGGTGTATGACGAAGCCAGCCGAGCAATGCTTCAGACTTCTGTTCAGCCGTCCCGTCTAAGGGAATGATCGCGTCGGAAAAACCCTCCAAGTACCTATGCGTAGCATAGTTCCATGCGGCGCCGTAAAAAAACAGTGCAACTCCGACGACTATCAGTGCTCCGCTTAAGTAATGGCTGATAGCAGTTAGATATTGATATCGTTCTAAGCCCGACGCTATCCCATTATAGGAGGATACAGATTGGTGTTCGCTCATGCGTGTTCGGCCCGTTGGTTGTTAGTTTCCTAGTTCGCGAGGTCGCGGGGAGAAAGACTAACTATTGTGAATCAAACAAATGTGAGTTTTACACTGTGTCTGAGTGGGTTGCAGTGACCAAACGTCTCGTGGCTTCTTGATAAGACGCTTGTATCTGCTCAATGATTCGATCCCACGAAATCGCTTGCGCTACTTCTGCGCAGCCTGCTTCTAGTCGGTGGTATAAAGCGGTGTTTGCAAAGACTTCTTGTAAGGTACAAGCCAAAGCTGTGGTGTTGTAAGAAGTGACCAAACCGGCTCGTTGATCGACGAGAGGAGCTATCCCGCATTGGTCCGATACAATCACCGGCGTTCCACACGCAATGGCCTCGGCCACCGTATTGCCAAAATTTTCATAGCGTGAGGGCAATGCAAAGATATCTGCATCCACTAATGCTGACTTCTTTTCCGTTCCGTACAGGGGTCCAGGAAACAACACGCGATGGTCGACTGCGAGCGTTCGTGCCTTTGCCCGCAGAAACGCGAGGTATCCCGCTTCGCCTTCTGGACCCGCGATCACTAGACGGATCTTTTCGCATCCGGTCCTAGCCAAGGCTTCAACAAGAAGATCGGCCCCCTTGCGTGGAATCAGGCGGCTGAGGAAGACAACCAATGGCTCATCATCGCGAATTCCGAACTTCGCTCGAAAGGCGCCCCCAACCGGCAGGCAGCAAAATTCGTTCTGGTCGATTCCGTTATATCGCAGAATTAAGTGATTTTCCTGGAAGCCCTCTGCCAGAAGCTCTGACTTCTCCAGTTCCGAAGTGACAACTATTTTGTCGGCGTGCTCTAAATAGCCAGTCACCAGGCTTCGCCAGAGTTTCTTAAGACAAAAGCCGCGATCGATCAATCTGGTCATGCCTAACGGTTCGACGAAGTACGGTATGTGGAACTGCCTGCAGTACTTCGCAACGGCAGGACCCAGCATGTCATAAAGCCCATAGATGTGAACAAGATCAAACTCCCGCAACTGATTACGGCAAAAACTCAAGGCACCGGGATTAACCGTCAGATTTCGGTAGCGGCCGCGGGTATTTAGGTAAATTACCTCCACTCCATCCAGATTACTTTGCCAACCTTGCCGGCATGCCGCTGCTTCAGCCGAAGCGATCGTGGGATCGGTAAATCCCAGATCGGCAGTCAATACAGTGACCTGATGGCCCAGCTCCGCTAGCATGCGAGAGATCGAGCGCACCTTGAACGCGGGACCGCCGCGCTCCTGGAAGGGAAAGTAAGATTGCGTGACGCTCAGAATTCGCAAACGTGAACCAAGCGCGGCGATCTCTGCTACTCCCGGCCGCAGAGCTTGTTCAGATTGCGAGCACTTCTCGGAGCTTATCGCGGAAAGCGACATAAGAATAATTTGCTGTGACATAGTTTCTGCCTGCTTTGCCCATCGCCAGGGCCACCGCAGGATTTGCCAATAATGTTGATAGCGCTTCAGCCACTGCAGTGGAATCCTCAGGATCTACAAGAAAGCCAGTTTGCCCGTCCCGAATTATCTCCGCGGGGGCGCCATCGTTGGGGCCTATTACCGGTTTTCCAAACGCCATCGCTTCAAGAAAAACAATTCCAAAGCCTTCGCCTTTCGGGTTGCGAGAGTCCAACACAGTCCGCGCCGGCAGAACGAAAACTTCGCTTCGCTGATAGAGAGCAACAAGTTCGGAGTCGTTGATTTTTCCCATGAAAACAACGTGGTCGGCGACGCCTAGCTCACGAACGAGGGACTCGAGCCTCGGCCGATCGTCGCCATCGCCCACAATGACGTAAACCACTTTCGGCTCTTCTTCGATGACGGATAGCAGTGCGCGAAGAACAACATCGTGTCCTTTATATTGCTCGGACGCATCCATGCGCGCTACAGTCAGAATTACTCGTTGGTTATCAGATAGATTCGGATATCTTCCAGTCGTTCCGACATTGTTCGCGGGTGTAACACCTAATAACTTATCGTCCAGCGTGCAGGGCAAGTTCGACATCGGGTCCGACCCGATCTGGTGTTGTTTCATGACTTGTTCGCGGCTGAAGTTGCTGGTCACGATGATGCGGTCAGCAGTTTGAAGGGCGACTGTCTTCCAGTAAGGCAGTTCGCGCCAGGCTTCGATCCCGTGCAACACAATCCAATAAGGACTTCTCGTGAACAGTTTCGCTGCCCAGGCGAACGGACCCAAACTTAAATGCGTGCAGATGATCAGTTGCGGCTGCCAGCGTAGAATCTCTGAGAATGTCCGCCAGGCGAATCCCAGCCTCGCGGATGGTGCAAGCTTCAAGCGGCCGGTTGCAGCGCTCGGTTTCGGATCGTCCGCAGCGAGCACCCGCACATTTGGCGATCCGAATAATTCTTCCAGTGCGTGCGTTAGCGTTCGGGTATAGCGCTGGATGCCGCCGAAGTTCTGCAGGGTGGGACTTAATATCAGCGTCCTTCGTATTGCGCATGCCTGGCTTCCCGCCCCCTGCGCTGCCACAGGGAGGCCCGCCGGTTGCACCGGTATCTCTTGCGAAATGTGGGATGCGGTTCCCATACTCGGGGCTACTTGCCGAATATCAGGAGGGAGTGGGTGGGCGTAGCGATCGGCACCCTTTGACAAACCCACTCTACGGGAAAAGAGGCTATAGCCAAGGCGTTCGAGGCTACTGCCTTAATCCTATGCATGGAGGATCGTTCAGCAGGTCCGGGTACCGTGGGGATGTTGTTTCGCCCGGATGGGCGTTTTCCGCGCAGTATTTGAGACAGGCACCCTCTCGCTTTGAATAGAAGTTCATAATTGCTGCCCCGGCGATACACACATTTCAACCCGGTGGTTTCAACCATCTCGATCCATTCATTTTCGCGATGCGGAAACACATGCGGCGCATCAAACGCCAATACATTTTCCAGCAGTACTACATAGCCACCCGGCCTAACCCAACGCGATATTAAGTCGAACGCAACTTTTTGTTTCCACTCCGGCATATGCTGAGCCACAGTCACGGAGTTGACTATGTCAAACTGTTGATCGGAAAGCTTAAGCTCGGTAATGTCTCCCGCAATAAAGTGGTGTTGCGGCATCTCAGCGGCCAGAAGTCGAATCGCTTCGGGAGAAAGGTCCGCACCGGTAACTTTGGCGCCGCGCTTTGCGTACTCCTTCGACCATCTGCCACGCCCGCAACCCAGATCAAGCACCTCCCGCCCATTTAAAGAGCCCCACTTGCTTTCGAGTGTTCTGAACGCGGCATCCATTCCGAGGCGATGGGCGTAGTCGATGAAGCAATTTACCAAGGGGTCCGCGTCAGGGCCAATTACGGCGCTCAAAGGGTCCTGCGCATCACGATCGATGACTTCATGATGCACCTGCCGATAATAAGCAGCCATTTGTTCCGCAGACATTTTAGTTTCAGGCATTGGAGCGTGTTCCAAGAATCAGGTCAGCAGCGTACAGTCGCAGGGCAGCGCGGCGTCCCAGACCGCGCGGTGAGTATTCCGTCAAAAATGACACGAAGCTGTTCGGCATTACCTTCCCACGTGTACTTAAGAGCCGTATTCGCAGCGTTTTCTCCTAAGCGCTTCCTCAGATCTGCGTCGGCATACAGTTCGTGAATAAACAAGGACAAAGCGGCCGCGTCTTCCGCATCTTCCAGGACGAGTCCGTCCGTTCCATGGGTGATCACTTCACTCACTCCCGCTTGCCGGCTCACGATTACCGGAACTCCGCAGGCCATCGCCTCCAGCGGCGGCATGGCAAATGCATCTTCGAGGGACGGACCCACATACGCATCCGCGGTAGCGTAGTAAAACTCAACGTCGCGGCGCAGCGGCAGGAATTGCACTCGCTCTTCTAGGCCTGCACGCTGAATTAAATTCAGATAAGGAGCCTTGGTGTCATTGCCCACAACCAGAACCCGCAACTCCGGATTCGACAGTCGCCCTACCGCTTCCAGCAAACAGGGAAGTCCTTTCTTTTTCCAGTCATTGCCCACCAGCAGAAGCGCCAAATGATTTTCTTGCAGTCCAAGCTCGCAGCGTGCCTGGTCGCGCAGTTGGGATCGACTTGCTGGGCCGAGACGCTCTCGATCCCAGCCGTGATAGGCCACCGAAAGATTGTCACTGCGCCCGTAAAAACGCTGCAGGTCAGCCGCAACTTTATGAGAGACCACCACCAACGGTAAGTCTTTGCGGGTATAGGTTCTACGCTCCAGCAACTTCACCAGCGCATAATACATTCGGCGGTGTATGAGCGTTGGCCAGATCTTGACTGGATTCGAAGGTAGGCTAAGTTCAGCGCGCACTCGCTCGTAAAATTCGGCGAACACGATGTGAACCGAGATCACATTCCCATCCAGGCAATTAATGCCCGGCATGTACAGCAATTCGTACTTCAGCCCGCGAAAGCGCGCATCCCACCATCGTTGAAAATGGTTCGCCGCGAACCACCAGCTGTAGGCGAACAGATGCGGCCCCGGCAGCGCGGGAACGCGGTGCCAAACCATCTGGCTCAGGTCCACATCCTCCACGCGATTGCTGTAGAGGTGAACCTCATAGTCTCGTGCCAGGCGCTCCACTTGCTCGGCCACGCAGCGCTCCGTGCCATGCCGCTTGTCGAGGAACGGCGAGACCACGGCGATGCGGGGCTTATCGATTCCGGGCATTCTTTAGTCGCGGTTCTGCCGCTGGTGCCGGCTCTAGAGTTGGTAGGCGGAACAGCACTCCGGCCAGCAACCAGAAGTATGCGTTAATGACAAAATTCTGATAGACAACGAGGCTTCCCCACGTAAACGGGACTAAAAGGAGGAAGGAGAACCAGACGATCGCCAGAGAAATTGGGAAAGTGGGTTTACCCTTGAGTTGGAGCATCACCTTTACAGCGCAAAAGAGGAAGATGACCGACCAAAGCAGCCATAGGATTAGCCCAGGCATTCCCATCTCGACGACTAAGGCTCCAAACCCGCTCTCCACTCCGAATTGTGGTAAGGGCTGGCCCAATAAATGGCTTACGTACTGCACGCCCAGCGAAGCCGTTCCGATGCCATGTCCCATTACCCACTCGCGATCGGAAAAAGCCACCAGAAAATTGTTCAACGGGTAATCCCATGTGCGGTTGAGGGTTTCGGAATCCTTGCTGTCGAGCAAAACGGTTTCGCGGTAAAAGGACAACGGCGCCCCGATTTCCTTCGGAAAAAGTGTGACGCCCAAAGCCAAAGTTAACGCCACGGCAATAAAGGTCCGTCTGATGGCTTTGAAAAGGCGATAGGTGTCCGCCGAATTGGACGGCGCGCCCCAAAGCAGTCCGGCCGGAATAAGCAGAGCGGTAGCTACGACGTATACGAAGCATCCGCGCCCCCCACTCATTACGGATGCCAGGGCCACCAAGCCCATGCAAAGGAATACCAGTTTCCTGCCGTCTTTTCCTCGCAACAATAGATATCCAACGGTGCCAAGGCCAAGAATGAAGGCGAGAAGAATGTACTCCGCGTAACGGCCGTCGCTTACAAAAACGGATGGAGGCCGAGGCACGGCTACACCAGACGGAGTGAATCGGGTCATATGTCCGAGCTCGTTGATGTCCTCCCCCCCTTTCGGATTAAGGAAGTCCAGTCCGATCACGGATTGCGCAATTCCAACTATCGCTATGATTCCGGCAGCGCCCATGCTTACAAAAAGCAAACGCCGCAAATCCACCTCGGTTCGCAAAAGTGCATAGCCCACAAATATCAACGGAAGGTAATAAAAGTAAACTTTCAGGCCAAGTCCCCCGTAGACGAGACTCGGCGAATTCGGATTGAAAACTTCTACTAACCCTAGGAGGACGAACAGTCCTAGTGACCATCTCAAAGCTGGCGGCAGAAAGCTGACTCGCGGGCGCGCCGCCTTCACAAATACCAGGTACGTAACCCCGACCAATGCGTCTTTGGCGAAGTAGATGGTCATGTTATTGCCCATGTATTTGCGCACCAGATCCTCGAACAGCAGCCATACGATGAACAGGTAAACGCCGCTGCTCCAGTCGCTGATGATTAAGCCCGCAACGCAAATGACCACAAAGCCGACTGCGGCCATGATCATCTGCTTGTAATTGCCGCCCGCGATCGAGGTCCCGGCTCCCCATAGGATTCCGACTGCGCAAAGCGCCACTAGAATGTTGAGAAAGCCCAGGCCTTCAAAGTTAGATTTTTTTAGTGCGATGAATGACATGGTTTTTTAGGAACTTCAAACTACCAACAGGTGCGACGTTTCCTTCCAACGGTTCAGCCATTGAATCTGGTAGCCCCATCCTTGAAGTTGGCCGATCACCGGACTGTCATCGGGCTCCGAACCATCGAAGTGATGAACCTCGATCATCATTGCCGGGTGATTTTTTTCGATCGCCTTGGAGGCTCCTTTTAGGACGAGTGACTCGGCACCCTCAACGTCAATCTTTATGAACTGGACAGGTTGCTCCGCATCGCCTAAGAAGTCGTCCAGCGCCACGGCCGTCGCCCTGACATGCTTCGACCCATTTGGAGTAGAAAAGGAAACGCTGCCGGGTAAGGGCTCGCCCCCTGGCACGTTGGCTTGCAGTTCACAAGCATGGTCCAGCAAGGCTTTATTGATTAATTCAACCTGAGTGCAGTTGTTGATATGGACGTTCTCGCTGAGGGCTCCGAAATTCCAGGGAAGAGGCTCAAATGCGAATACTTTTCCTTGAAGGCCTACAAGCTTGGCAAGCAGTAGTGTGTAAAAACCGATGTGAGCGCCAGCGTCTACAGCGCAACTGCCGGGCTGGACTACTTTCACAAGGGCGTCTACGACCGTCGGCTCCCACGACCCGGTGACAAGGCTGCGATGTCGCGACCAGTCAACCTTCATGCGATAGCCTTCGAGAATACCGCCGCATGGAAGTGAAGTGATCCTCTCGCCCGGAAGGTGGTTTAGAAGCGCGTGCACCCCATTGGCAAGCCGAGACGGCTCCGCAGATGAGCCAAGCAAAAACTGCCGGACCGCATCGGGTATCATCGTTTCCAATTTAGAGACTAGTTTGCGCACGCAGCCACCTCGGAATAGATATTCAAGTGCCGCTCTAGCATCCGCCGTTCGTCGAACTCATTCGCCGCTCGTGCTTGGCCTGCGGCGCGCAGCCTGGCAGTCAACTTTTCGTCCTGCAAAACCTGCTCCATGCATCGGGCAAGGCCCGTGGCGTCTCCGGTTGGAAAGGTGAGGCCAGCATCGGCAACCACTTCACTCAGTGCTCCGCTGTCGGAGGTGATCAGTAGCTTGCCGCGCGCCATGTTTTCTGCGGCCACCAGACCGAAGACTTCTCCCGCAAGCGACGGCATTACGATGGTGGAAACGTCGGCCAAATGCTTTTCCAGATCGCCAGCCGAAACATAGCCTAGAAACTTCACGCTTTCACTTAATCCCAGCGCGATCACCTGAGCTTGCAGTGACTGGCGATCTGGACCGTCGCCAATTACCTTGATGCGAAATCGCAGACCTTCCGCACGAACCTGTTGTGCAGCCTGCAGGAGAATCTGTACTCCCTTGGTGCTGACAAGCCTTCCTACAAACGCGAACGTGGAGGATGCCGAGGTCAAAGCCGGGTTCAAAGTTGAGCTCAAAGTGTGATCGCAGCACTGAATGTTCGCTAGGCCGTGGTAAACAGTCGTGGACCGGGGCAGTTGCAGCAGTCCCCCGAGCCACTTCGTCGGCATGATATTTGCTGTGGCGTGCGTGCACAGCCAGCGCCGAGGAAAAGTAGAAAACCAAAGTGCCAGACTTCGAACCACGCTATCCTTGGCGTTGCAGCGCAGGCACTCCGCATGACGGCCGGCCATGAAGTGGCCTGGGCATTGCGTGCCGGTCGGCTCATGCAGCAGTTGTCCGTTCGGGCAGATCGTCTGAAAACCGTGATGTTCAACGATTACTGGCTTGCGCAGCAACAGTCCCATGAGCAAAGGAGTGAAACAAGGGCCCGCTAAATGGACCACATTCGCCGAGCGGATCAGCTTTATCAGCCGTGAAGCGCTCGGCTGGCGCACGATAGGAAAGGGAAGCGATGAGTCGTCGAACTCCCCGCGCGGGGTTGGGGTCACAACCGTTACGCAGGGAGCCGAGCTTCCAATTCGAGATTTCGCCACGCCCATCGCGAGCGACATTACTGCGCTTTCGGCTCCGCCGATCTTCGGCGCAAACGCGTGTGCGTATAAGAGGACCTTCATCGCAATTCGCTCACGCAATTCGTGTACTGCTGTACGAGCGTTCCTGTCGCTTTTTCTGGCGCAGGTTCGGCAAACCGATCCTTCAACCGCAGAAAGGGCTCCTCAAAATAGCGCCGGGATAAGCAAGCCATTAACACCGCGACCGCGCTCACAATTCCAAACCGCAAAGTCATAAGGCCAAATCGACCAGTGATAGGAGAAGAACCCGGCCACCGGGAGCTAACAAAGTTGTCGTACCAAGCAAAAACCATCCAATGAATCAAATAGAGCCCGTAACTTATATTTCCGAAGAGTACTAGTCCAGGACGATTTACCAGAAAACGATACTTACTAGTTCCAAGCAGGAGTGTCATCCCCAGGAGTCCCCCAAAGAATAGGTTGAACGTCGTCAACTGGAGCCCGCTCCCGAGCAATCGCTGCCTGGTAAGAATGCCATAGCGCGACCCAAGTGACGCCATCAAGCAAGCCAGCGTGACCAATCCAATGGATAGCTGTGCCACGCGTTGGCGAGAAAATCGGGGCTGGCGGAAATAGAATGCGAGGGCTGCTCCCACCGCCAAACCATCGGCAACCAGCCAGGTATAATAAGAAAGTCCGACCGTCCAACCGAGCAAGAACGAGGTCCCGCGAAGGATCGGCTCGACGATGACGATACCCAGCACAAGCTTTGGAATCGCCTCGACCGACAATTTCCTCAACAGCGCCGGCCACAGTAGGTAGAAATGTTCTTCAACGGCCAACGACCACAGCATTGGGTAACTCATCGCGACGCCCCACAACGGCGTCAGGTTCGAAAGATAAAAGAAGCTCGCTAAAAGATAGTAATGGCCACGGTAGCCATTGAAGGCCAGCAGCACCAGGAGCGCATAGAAAGCCGGTAGAATCCGCAGCGCACGGCGCACGTAGAATTTGCGAAAATAGTGGGGTTCGAGTCGCGAATCAATCAGTATTCCAGTGATAAGGAATCCGGACAGCACAAAGAAGAGATTGACGCCCAGCCAGCCGCATGAAGTGGCGCTGACAAATATCTTCTCAATGCCCGATAATCCCTGAAGGCCGGTTGACCAGAAAAATCCGTGATAAAAAAGCACCATCAGAACGGCGATCCCACGGAGACAATCGAGTTCAGGCATTTTTGGTCTAACTATTGCCGTAGGGGCTTCAGCCACTTGAATCATATTGCGGGAGTAAGACTTCATTGGAGATTGTGTTACCGGGCGGCGAGCAGTTCGCTTTGGTCCAGCGCTCCTAGCACGCCCTGAATGTTTTCTCTTGGAGACCATGTCTCCATGCGTCGGCGGGCATTGGCTCCCATGCGAC
>JBEKUD010000119.1:0-14928 GCA_049515395.1 Candidatus Sulfotelmatobacter sp.
ATCAGCCGGAGCAACATCAACCTGTGCGGATCGCATTGCGGCGTTTCGATCGGCGAGGACGGTCCATCGCAGATGGCGCTGGAGGATATCGCGATATTTCGCGCGGTTCATTCCTCGACCGTTCTTTACCCAAGCGATGCCATCTCCGCGGAGAGGCTTACGGAAACCATGGCGGGGCGTGCAGGCATCAACTATCTGCGAACGACCCGGCCGAAATTTCCGATCCTCTACTCGAAGGACCAGAAGTTCCCGATCCCTGGATTCAAGGTGCTCCGACAGAGCCCGCAAGATAAAGTGACGGTGATCGGCGCGGGAGTCACCTTACACGAGGGGCTAAAGGCCGCTGATCAGTTGAAGGCAGAAGGCACAGCCGTGCGGGTGATCGACCTTTATTGCGTCAAACCCATCGACGGAAAAGAGCTCGCCAAGGAGATTGCCGCGACAGGCGGTCGGCTCATCACCGTGGAAGATCACTGGGCGGAAGGGGGAATAGGCGAGGCGGTCCTGTCCGCCCTCGCGCAGGCCAGCTTCGCCCCTGCCAAGTCGCAGCTCATCGCGGTGCGGGAGATGCCGCACTCCGGCAAGCCGGATGAGCTCCTGGACGCCTTCGGCATTTCGGCAAGGCATATTGTGGAGGCGGTGCGCGCAATTTCATTGCAAGCCTCGCGGAGCGCCTAGACGTCTTGGAGAGGAAAAGCAGCACCCTGAGGCAGTCAGTTAGATCAAAAGGCATGAAGCTCTTGAGAGTAAAACGCGCGAATACAAAAGGAGTATGCATATGGCAGCACAGGTCCAACCACTGACGAAGCCGCCGAGGACCAGACAGACAGCGTGGAGCGCACTGGTGTCACATTACAAAACGGTTTCAAAGCTCCATCTGCAGCACTTTTTGCGGATGATCCGAAGCGCGGTGAGCGTTTGGCGCTCAAGGCCGTTGGTCTTTACCTGGATTACTCCAAGAACCGCTGCCCATGTAGACTTCGGTCCACTTTGTCACCGATGAAACGCTCCGACTCCTTCTTCAACTGACGGAAGAATCTGGTCTGAGAGCACGAATCGATGCCATGTTCCACGGGGAGAAAATCAACATCACTGAGAAGCGCGCAGTATTGCAGGTTGCCCTCCGTGCGCCGCGAGACGAATCCATCGTGGTCGATGGTGAAAACGTAGTGCCCACTGGGACTGGGTTGGCGGACGCTACTCGATGGATTCCGCCATTGGCCTGTCAACCATGGTCGCGATTGGCCCTGAGAATTTTCAGGTGATGTTGAATGGTTTCCATCAGATGGACGAGCATTTCCGCACTGCTCCCTTCCGGCAAAACCTGCCGGTGTTGTTGGGTCTTCTGGCGATCTGGTACAACGATTTTTTTGGGGCGCAGACGGTCGCGGTCTTGCCTTACGAACAATACCTGAAACGCTTCCCGGCCTACCTCCAGCAACTGACGATGGAAAGCAACGGCAAGCACGTCACGCTTGACGGGAAGAAGGTTGCGCACGACACGGGTCCAATTTATTGGGGAGAACCGGGAACCAACGGTCAACACTCTTCTACCAACCGATTCACCAGGGAACGAGACTCATTCCCTGCGACTTCATCGCTTTTTCGAAGCCGCTCAATCCACTCGGGCGGCACCACGACATGCTGATTGCGAATGTTTGCGCACAAACCGAAGCACTGGCCTTCGGCAAGACTCCGGCACAAGTCGAGGCGGAAGGCACTGAGAAGTGGCTCGCTCCGCACCGGGTTTTCGAAGGCAACCGTCCGTCGAATACGATCCTGGCTGAAAAACTCACGCCGAAAACTCTCGGAGAGCTAGTTGCGCTGTACGAACACTCCGTGTTTACTCAGGGCGCAATCTGGAATATCGATTCATTCGACCAATGGGGCGTCGAACTGGGAAAAGTCCTCGCGCAACGCATCATTCCTGAACTGGAGAGCAAAACAAAGCCGCAGCTTGCGCACGACAGTTCCACCAACAACCTGATCAGGTATTACCGTAAATCGAAGCAGTCATGAAGGAGATTAGCAATGCAACTCGGCATGATCGGTCTGGGACGGAGGAGTACGGGTCGGGGCACCAGGCCGACAGTGCGAGCCCCGGGGATTTCGACGTTGTCTCTGATAACTGCTCGATTTCACCTCGAAGATGGAAACTTGACAAGAGTCGCAGGTTTTCGTCGCATTAAGTCAAGGGAAGCTATCATGTGAGCGTATGACCCTCAACATCAACTCATCACCGCGTAACGCTGTCGGTTATCCCAATGCCGCTTTTGGGCCGAAGAGCAAACTAGGGTCCCATGACTGAACAGCCCAGAAGCGAAGACCGCGTGCAACGGCCCAAGCCACTGACCGACTTTTATGGCGAGGACCGTCATGAACTGGTGCAAAAACTCGCGTACCGGCACTGGGAAAAAAGAGGCTCTCCGCTGGGTTCGCCTGAAATTGATTGGTTCGCAGCCGAAAAGACCGTGCGCGCGTACCTGTTGGCTTCAGGAATTGACCTCGGGCCAGACGAGGATCTGTACTCTTGAGTGGCGTAGCTTTGAACATTGAACACGAACGGTTCCACAACCTAGAAAACTAAGGCCCATCTTATGAGCACCAATCGCGTCGTCCGCTCGAGTTCCGCAAAAGTCGTTCCCATGACCACCAGCGCAACTAATGTTTCAGATGTTCTGCAACAGTACGGGTACGGCGCGATGCCGTTTATCGGGACAGAAAACGCTTTTTATGAACGGCACCTGGTTTTTGACAGAGCGATCGATCCCAAAGTAGCGAGTGCGCGTGAACGCTTTGAGGCGTTCTCCTATTCCGTGCGAGACATTCTCGCTCAGAGGTGGGTGCTGACCAAGAACACTTATGAGCGCAAGAATGCAAAACGCATCTATTACCTGTCCATGGAGTTTCTCATCGGACGTTCGTTGGCCAACAACATCACCAACCTGTGCCTAGATCCGCTTTTACCGGATGCAGCTCAAGAACATGGTATCGACTGGCTGGAATTGATTGAGCGGGAACCAGATGCTGGGCTGGGCAACGGCGGCTTGGGCCGCCTCGCGGCGTGCTTTCTCGACTCGATGGCGACCATGCAACTCCCCGGTACCGGCTATGGTCTGCGCTATGAGTACGGCATGTTCAAGCAATCGATCGTAGATGGCTGGCAAAAAGAGAATCCCGACAACTGGCTCCGCTACGGCGATCCTTGGGAGATTGCTCGGCTTCACGAGAGGGTGGAAATCAAGCTGAACGTCTCATTCAAGTTGCAAGAGGGTAATTTTCAAGTTATCCCCGACCGACCGTCAAGCCTGATCGGTATCCCGTTTGATCGTCCCGTGGTGGGCTATGGCGGAAAGACGATCAATACGCTCCGGCTCTGGGCCGCGGCGGCGCCCGATTACTTCGATTTTGAGAAGTTTGGCACCGGGGATTTCGTGGGCGCACTCGGCGAAACTCTCCAAGCGGAGTCGCTTACCCGCGTGCTGTATCCTAACGATTCTACGACTAAGGGGCAGGGGCTGCGCTTCTTGCAGGAATATTTCCTGGTCGCGTGTTCCATGGCCGACCTGGTTCGCCGTTTCCAGCGCTCCAACGCGGATTGGGAAAAGCTGCCGGAGAAGGCCGCAATTCAACTCAATGACACGCATCCTTCCATGTCAGTCCCTGAACTGATGCGAATCTTGCTCGACGATGTGCACTTGGGATGGGACCAGGCCTGGGACCTGACGAAGAAGACGCTCGGGTACACAAATCACACATTGCTGCCTGAGGCTTTGGAGAAATGGCCGGTGGCGTGGTTTGAGACACTGCTTCCTCGTCACCTGGAGCTCATCTACGAGATTAACCGTCGGCTGCTCGATGAAGTTCGGGTTCGCTTTCCGGGCGACGAGGGGCGCGTTCAGCGCATGAGCCTGGTGGAAGAAGACAGCCCGCGCAAAATCCGGATGGCCAACCTTGCCATTGTCGGCTCGCATACCACCAACGGAGTGTCTGCTGTCCACTCCCAGCTACTGCGAACCACGACGGTCAAGGATCTCGCGGAAATGTTTCCCGAGCGTTTTAGCAACAAGACAAACGGAGTGACGCCCCGGCGCTGGTTGCTCGAGGCCAATCCCGCGCTGGCCCGCGAAGTCACGCAAGTCATCGGAGATCGCTGGATTACGGATCTGAGCCTACTCAAACAGCTCAAGCCATTCGCGGAGGATTCCAATGCTCGCGAACGCTTCCTCAAGTCAAAGCGAGAGGCCAAAGTGCAGTTTGCCAATTGGCTCAAGTCAACGTCGGGGCGTGTCGTGGACCCGGATACCATCTTCGACTGCCACATCAAGCGTATTCACGAATATAAAAGGCAATTGATGAATGCGCTGCGGATTGTGATTGTTTATAACCGGCTGCGGGAAAATCCCGGCATGAAGACGGTGCCTCGGACATTTTTCTTCGCTGGTAAAGCGGCGCCAGCTTACAAGCTGGCCAAGCTCATCATAAAGTTCATCAACAACCTGGCGGGCACGATTGACGCCGACCCGGCGGCGCGCGGCCGGCTCAACGTCATCTTTCTCCCTGAGTACAACGTTTCGTTGGCGGAACGGCTGATTCCAGCCAGCGATGTCTCCAACCAGATCTCGACCGCCGGCTACGAGGCCAGCGGAACGAGTAACATGAAATTTATGATGAACGGAGCCTTAACGGTCGGAACCCGCGACGGTGCGACCATCGAAATGGCGGAGGAAGCCGGAGAAGAGAACATGTTCCTGTTCGGGCTCACCGTGGAGCAAGTCGAGAACAGCCGCGCCTGGTACAACCCGCATTGGCACTATGAAAATGAACCCGAGACTCGTGCTGCGCTGGACCTCATTTTCTCTGACTACTTCAGCCGCAATGAACCTGGAGTATTCGCTCCCTTGCGCGATATGCTTCTGACCCAGGGCGATCACTATATGCATCTGGCGGACCTGACCTCGTATTGCCACGCACAGGAACGGCTCGGCGCGCTCTATGCCGAACCCGGCGCATGGGCGCAGAAAGCAATCTTGAACGTCGCCAGCTCCGGGAAGTTTTCGAGCGATCGCTCGATTGCGGAATACGCAAGCGAGATCTGGAAGGTGGAACCATGCCCAGTACTTTAGAAACACAGTCCGTGACCGGTGAACCTAACATTTCGCCGCTGGCAGGCAAACCAGCGCCGAAGGAGTTGCTGGTGGACGTGGCTCGCCTGGAAAAGGAATATTTCGAGCGGCGTCCCGACGTGGAGGATCCAAATCAGCTAGTCAGCTTCGGCACCAGCGGACACCGTGGCTCGCCCCAGCGCGGCACATTTAACGAAGCGCACATCTTCGCAATTACCCAGGCGATCTGCGAATACCGGCACGGGCAGGGTACCGATGGTCCGCTCTATATGGGGAAAGACACCCACGCAGTCTCGGAGGCCGCGCAGCGCACCGCCCTCGAGGTGCTGGCGGCAAACAACGTAGACACGATCATTCAGCAAGACGACGGGATAACTCCCACGCCGGTTATCTCGCGAGCGATTCTGGTTTACAACCGTAGCCGCCAGGAACATCTAGCCGACGGCATCGTGATTACGCCATCGCACAATCCGCCGGAGGATGGAGGCTTCAAGTACAACCCGCCCAACGGCGGCCCGGCTGATACCGACGTGACCCGCTGGGTAGAGAATCGCGCGAACGAATTGTTGCGAGCAGAGAATGCAGGAGTCAAGCGAATTCCGTTTGCTAAGGCGATCCGGTCCGCGACCACTCACCAGGAAGATTTCGTCCTGCCGTATGTTCGTGATCTCAAAAATGTCGTTGACATGGATGCGATTCGCGGTGCCCACCTTAAACTTGGCGTTGACCCATTAGGAGGATCCTCGCTGCCTTATTGGGAACCGATTAACTCGATTTACGGGCTGGACATCGTCGTCACCAATCCAATAGTCGACCCGACATTTTCGTTTATGACCGTTGACCACGACGGCAAAATTCGCATGGACTGTTCGAGTCCCTATGCGATGGCCAGGCTGGTCGGTCTGAAAGATCAGTACCAGGTGGCTTTCGGGAACGATACCGACGCTGATCGGCACGGGATCGTAACTCCGGTTGCGGGTTTGATGAACCCGAATCATTACCTTGCCGTTGCCATCCGATATTTGCTCAAGCATCGGCCCCAGTGGCGTATCACAGTTGCGGTGGGAAAGACGCTGGTGAGCAGCAGCATGATTGACCGGGTCGTCAAAAAGCTCGGCCGCAAGCTCCGCGAGGTGCCGGTGGGTTTCAAGTGGTTTGTGCCCGGCCTGGTCGATGGCTCGTATTGTTTCGGCGGAGAAGAAAGCGCTGGAGCGAGTTTTCTTCGTCTTGACGGCACAGTATGGACGACCGACAAGGACGGGCCGATCATGGACTTGCTGGCGGCGGAGATTACCGCCCGAACTGGCAAGAATCCCGGAGAACATTACCGCGAACTGACGGCGGAGTTCGGCATCCCGTACTACACGCGCATCGACGCGCCCGCCACGCCCGAGCAGAAAGCAAAGTTGGGAAAACTCACCCCGGACGCGGTAAAGGAGTCAGACCTGGCGGGAGAGCCAATCACCGCCAAGCTGACCAAAGCCCCGGGCAACGATGCCCCAATCGGCGGCTTGAAAGTTGTGGCGGAGAGCGGTTGGTTTGCAGCGCG
This sequence comes from Candidatus Sulfotelmatobacter sp., assembly GCA_049515395.1. Taxonomy (GTDB): domain Bacteria; phylum Acidobacteriota; class Terriglobia; order Terriglobales; family Acidobacteriaceae; genus Sulfotelmatobacter. The sequence goes on from JBEKUD010000119.1 coordinate 6,676, forward strand.
ACCCTCCGGTACTGAGAACATTTATAAGATCTACGCCGAGAGTTTCAAGACCCAGACCCATCTGAACGCGATCCTTAGCGAGGCGGAGGAGATGGTGAATAATGCCCTGGGTTCGTCCGCAGTCGTTCCCGAGCAGGGAGGCCGGACATGAGCGGCAATGGCGCGCTCATGGTTGCGCCGCCGTTTCCGCCTGAATATCGCGCTTCGGGCTTGCTGCTGCACGTCACGTCTCTGCCCTCGTCGTATGGCATCGGCGATTTGGAATCGCCCGCCTTCTCATGGATGGAGCGTCTCCACGATGCCGGCCAGAGGTGGTGGCAGGCGCTACCGCTGGGTCCGACTGGTTACGGAAACTCGCCCTATCAATCAATTTCGTCGTTTGCGGGCAACGCGCTGCTGATCAGTCCCGGAGAGCTCATCGCGGACGGACTATTACAGGCGAGCGATACTCAGTCTCACTTCTCCGCGGACGTGTTCGACTACGACTCCGTTATTCCGTTCAAACAGCGGCTGCTCGAAAAGGCGTGGGCAAACTTTCAAGGCGGCGAACGAAGAAATAATCAGTTGTGGTCTGCCTATGATGAGCTCTGCGCCAGGCAGGCGAATTGGCTGGAAGACTATGCTCTATTCCGGGCGCTAAAGGCCAAGTATCACGGCGCTTATTACCTCGAGTGGCCAGCAGAGTTGGTTCAGCGCAGCCCGAGTGCTCTCGCCGAGGCGCGGCGAGAGTTAGCAAGTCAAATTGATCAGGTACGCTTCGCGCAATTCCTGCTGTTCCGCCAGGCCGATCAACTCAAGGAGCATGCCCATGCCAAGGGCGTGAGCTTGATCGGCGATCTGCCCTTCTTTGTTTCCCCGGATTCCAGTGATGTTTGGGCGAACCCTGAGCTATTCCTGCTCGATGAGCAGCATCGGCCACGCTTCGTCGCCGGAGTTCCTCCCGATTATTTCAGCGCGCAAGGTCAATTGTGGGGCAATCCCGTTTACAACTGGGATGCAGTGCGTTCGACTGGTTATCGGTGGTGCATCGATCGGTTGCGTGCTCTGCGGGCTCATGTTGATGTGATTCGCTTGGATCACTTCCGCGGGTTCGCGGCTGCGTGGCACGTTCCAGCCGGAGCGCCAACGGCTCAGTCCGGGCAGTGGGTGGCGGGTCCGGGAGCCAGCATTTTTCAAGCAGTGCAAACAGAGCTGGGCCATCTACCATTCAACGCGGAAGATTTGGGTGTGATTACGGCCGACGTGCAGGCCCTGAGCGACCAGTTTCGTTTGCCGGGGATGCGCGTCCTGCAATTCGCCTTCGATGGTCATGCGGACAATCCATATCTGCCGCACAACTTTCTCCACAATGCAGTGGTCTATACCGGTACCCATGACAATGCCACAACTCGACAATGGGATGAGGAATTGCCCGACTACCAGCGGCAGAACTTGTGGAGCTACCTCAAGCGTGCGCCGGGAACCAGTGCGGATGCCGCTCCGGAGTTGCTGCGTCTGGCATGGTCGTCACCAGCGGCGCTCGCTATTGCTCCGTTGCAGGATCTGCTCAACCTGGGAAGCGAAGCTCGCATGAACGTGCCCGGTCGTGCCGACGGAAACTGGCGTTGGGGGGTCCGAGAAGACATGCTGGCCTCTCAGGCTTTTCAATGGCTGCGGGATTTGACGGAGAGCTCAAGGCGCTCGGTCAGTCCTGCAACATCCGTTAGAGTGCAGGTGGACTGCGGACGGGCGAGCGCTCAAATCTAGAAACCGACGGAAGGTCAACCTGGTGATTCAACTTGCCAAGAGTATTCTCCTGGTCGTGAGCGCTCTCTTTCCGATCGTGGATCCGATCGGAGGCAGTCCGGTTTTCCTGCTGCTCACGAGAGATTACGCGGCCGAAACAAGACGAGCGCTGGCTCGCCGCATTGCGCTAGATAGTTTCATACTGCTGATCGCGTCCTTTACCCTCGGGGCGCACGTGCTCTCCTTCTTTGGGATTTCGCTCCCGGTTGTGCAGGTCGGCGGTGGGCTGATCGTGATTTCAACGGGCTGGGCGATGCTGAATCAGAAAGATGGGGATGACCGAACCTCTACCCGGCGAACGGTCACTTGCGCTGATGCTCTGAGCCGGGCATTTTATCCGCTGACGCTTCCTTTGACAGTCGGTCCCGGCTCCATCTCGGTTGCGATCACTTTAGGCGCGAATGCGCCGCAGCACTTGGGCGCAAACCTGCTGGTAATTATCGCGGCGGCGATCGGTTCCGCTCTCGTGGCAGTAACCATTTATCTCTGCTACGGATACGCAGATCGGCTTGCAAGCAAGATGGGTCCGACAGGGACGAATGTGATTTTAAAGCTCTCCGCGTTCCTGCTGGTGTGCATTGGAGTGCAGATCCTGTGGAACGGCGCGAGCAAGTTGCTCAGTTCGTTGCCGCAGTTTGGCGGAGTTGTAGCGCTGCCGCGTTGAGAGCGAAGCGAGCGGTTGGAGTTGATGAAAGAGAGGGACTGTGAACAGTTCAAGCGTTGATGTGCTCGCCAACTTGGATGGTCCGGCCGAGGCTGACAATACCGTGGCGGCCCCACTCATGACACGACCAACTTGGGAGCAGGCTGAGGGTAACCCATTGCCGCTTGGGCTCAAGTGGATCGAAGAGGAGCAGGCATTCAACTTCGCGGTTCATTCCGAACATGCGGAGAGCGTCACTCTATTGCTCTATTCTCCAGCCGATCTGGTGAATCCTTTTCTGACGTTTCGCTTGGATTTTTTGCACAACAAGTCAGGGAGGATTTGGCACTGCCGAATCCCGGCCACAAGAATTGGTGAGGCTCGCTTTTATGCATACTCAGTGTCGGGAGAGACCATTCCTCTACTCCATAGCTACGACCCGCAGAAGGTTCTCCTCGATCCGTACACGAAGTGCATTTTCTTCCCACCCGGTTTTGATCGGAACTTGGCCATGCGAGAAGGATCCAATGCAGGCAGCGCGCCGTTGGGAGTGCTGATTGATCACCGCCCGACCTTTGACTGGTCGCGGGATCGGCCGCCGCATCATGACTCGGATGCGATCATCTGCGAACTTCACGTGAAAGGTTTCACGAAGAACCCAAACTCCGGCATCGATGCATCGCGTGCCGGCACGTACGCCGGTCTGGTGGAAAAGATTCCATACTTAAAGGAACTTGGAGTGACGGTTGTCGAACTGATGCCGGTTTTTCAGCGTGATCCACAGGAGGGCGACTACTGGGGCTACATGCCTTTGAATTTCTTCGCACCTCATGCCCAGTACGCTAGCACACACCGTGCGGATGAGCAGCATCTTGAATTCAAGAACATGGTTAAGGCTTTTCATCAGGCTGACATCGATGTGGTGCTGGACGTCGTGTACAACCACACTTGCGAGGGTGACCACAGAGGGCCGATCTACAGCTACAAGGGACTCGACAGCGCTGGCTATTACATGGTGTCTTCCGATCCGGCCAACCCCTATGCCAACTACTCGGGCACAGGTAATACCTTGAATTTCGGCCAGGCTCACGTGCGCAAGATGGTGATCGATAGCTTGCGCTATTGGAAGCGAGGTATGCACATCGACGGCTTCCGCTTTGATTTGGCGTCGGTGTTCAGCCGCAACGCCGATGGGTCGCTCAACTGGGGAGAAGCGCCCATCTTCAGTGAAATTGCCGCGGATCCGGAATTAGGACCCGTGCGTTTGATCGCGGAACCTTGGGACACAGCCGCCTATCAGCTCGGACGCGGCTTCCCCGGCCTGACTTGGCTGCAGTGGAACGGACGGTTTCGCGATGACATTCGCCGTTTTGTTAAAGGCGACGCAGGGATGGTTCCTGAGGTGATGCGACGTATCTATGGCAGCGATGATTTGTTTCCAGACAGCCGCGCCGACGCTTATCACGCGTATCAGAGTGTGAATTACGTAACCTCCCACGACGGCTTCACGCTTTTCGATCTTGTCTCTTATGACCGCAAGCACAATTGGCAAAACGGAAATAATAATCAGGACGGCACCGATGCGAACTACAGTTGGAATTGTGGGCAAGAAGGGGGTGAGGCCGTCTCCCCGGCTGTCCGCGCGTTGCGCCGCAAGCAAGTAAAGAATTTCTGCTGTCTCCTCTTCTTGTCTAATGGGACGCCGATGTTTCGGGCCGGGGACGAGTTCCTGAATACCCAATTTGGCAACAACAATCCCTATAACCAGGACAACGAAATTGGATGGTTAGATTGGAGTCAACTCCGATCCAACACGGACATTTTCCGGTTCTTCAAGGGTATGATTGCGTTCCGGAAAAATCATCCGTCGCTGAGCCGGAGCAGATTCTGGCGGGAGGACATCGCTTGGTACGGTGTGGGACCGACGGTCGATCTGTCCTACGACTCTCACAGCCTGGCATTCTGCCTCCACGGCGCTTCTCAAGATGATGACGACATCTACGTGATGATCAATGCGTACTGGGAAGAGTTGGAGTTCAATGTGCAGGCCGGAACAGCACAGGAGTGGAAGAGAATCGTGGATACCGCTTTGCCCAGTCCGGATGATTTCTCGGACGACGGAATCCCTTTAGAGCGGACGAAATACCTACTGGCTCCAAGATCGATTGTGGTCTTATGTCGACCCCAGGCAGAGGCTCAATGAAGTGGTGAGAACAGGCGTCCCTAGTTTCATCGCACAAGGTAGATGAACATGGGAGCCGAACAGCAACTGGAGGAGTCCACGGAAGAGGAACAAGTACGTGAAGCCCTGAATGCGCACTGGCATTCGTGGACTTTGAGACTCCTTTTGTATGGATTGCCCTGACGCGCTCAATAACCCGTGGCGCCCTGGCTGTCAGAATCGCCCGTGTTTCCGGTCGAGGTCGTCTGATAATCCGCGCCTCCGCGCCGCCGCTCGCGAACGATCCCTGCGAGAGCCCTCGCCGGTTACCGAATGCCCGCCGTAATCGCGAACCTCCGCGGCGCTCGCCGTCATGCTGGCGAGATGCCGCTTCGCGTGCTCGATTTTGAGAGTGCTGACGCTGATCTGGCCGTGCGCCGGCGGCTTGCCAGTTCTTCTTGACATTGCCCTCTCCTTCTCGTCTCGCCTGATTTTACTTGGTGCCGAGAGGCCGCGAAGAAATTTCGTTCCGTCTCCATTGCCCGAGAGTTGAACGAATGCGGCAGAGAACAGGAGTCCGGGCGCCCGGACTTTTCGCCAGTGCTAGGCTCATTTCAGGCGCATTGAAACGATCGTGGACCAGATGGTACATTTCAACAAAATGCGCCATGACACCCAAATAATCTGGCTGACACCCCAATCATCTGACCGTGACTCCCGTGCCCAACCTGCCAGGCTTCTATTACCCGGTAGTCGTCGGGACCTACCTGCAGCCCGCGCCGGCCGCGAGTTGTGGTCAGTAAGGCGCGAAAAGAGTTGGCATCTTTAACGCACAATTTGAAGAACGCGACGGAAACTCTAACCAGAGCGCTTGATCAGCGGGTCGCTCAGGAAGGGCTGCCGCCCGCTCTGGACGCCGTCTGCCGATTTGGACTGGCCGACTTCTGTAGTATGGCCCGCATACGTGGGACCTCGATACGCTGAGACACATCCAGGATTTTTTTGTCCGTTTGGACTCAGGGCAAGGGACGGTGCTCACCGATAGCCTCAGCGTCGAGAAGCTGGGCGGCGCCGAATCCTCGAATGGTGCGGAATCGCTCCGCTTCTCGGCCACACCATCACAGCTCGCCGCATCCTCAACTGATACCGTAGCCCCGTCGTTACCTCAGGGGCCAGGCGCCAATCTACGACAACAAGGCAGCGCGGAAAAGACGGGCACCACGACCTACGGCGGAGCCAAGGCCCGCGAAGGCGGTATCGTCTTAAAAGACTTTCATGATTGCTATGAAGGCGACGGCTGGGTTGCGGGCACCGTTGTCAGCGCTAGCGCCACGGGCGGCGGCATTGACTGTATCCGCATGTCGTCAGTGTGCCCAAAAGAAAAAAGAAAGAATTATTGTGACCAATTGCGACCGTTGACTCAAAAACCAGCGTTTGTCTTGCTAACAAGGCCGTCGTAGGTAGTCCGAATGCCCTCAGCTTGCTCAACAAGCTCATTGAGATTGCTGGTAACGGGACGATTTGAGACGCGCGAGATTCCGTCCCCTTGATGGTAGTGCCATCACTGATGACGGATCTGCCGAATTGAACAGACGGTTAAGTTCGAGGCCGGCTACCGATTGAGTTAACGTATGAGCCGGGATTACGGATGGAAGCGGTTCTGGTGTTCGATGGAGGGGACCTATTCTCTCGCGGGTAGCGGTTTTCTCGTTGACCCAGAAGGCAAGTGCGGGAAGCAACTCAATCCAAATTTGATGCCTTTCGCACGGCCCGAAGGGATCCCTTACCTTGCACTTCTTAAGCGGATCGATTTCGCGCCGCGCCCAGTTGTCTTATCAGAGACACCTCACGAGTGAGCGCCCAACTCTTCCCGATGCCCGGCTCACCCTAGACTTGCGGCAATTCGGGAGTGAAGACCGATTATTTTGCAGGTTTCCGCTGCCCGCACTTAATCACTGTTTATTTTGGCCCTGAAAAGGATGGCGTCGGCGGTTCAACTCCATTCCTGGCCACCATATTTTCAATCACTTAGCTCTGCCCTAAACGTAAATTCTGTTCGATCCTGTTCCAAAATCCAAAACAGACCTGCCGAGAGTTTGCCTCAAGCAACACCACAGCTCTGTCGTGGAGTACGCGGCATCCCGTCCCCAACATCAACTAGAGCAAGAAGCGTGGAACCACCTTCACGTAACCGAAGGAGCGGTCACCCAAACGATGTCCGTATCACGGAAATTTCCTCCCGCTTCTCGCTTTTTGCGCGGTAAATTCACACCGCAAAAGTTGTGGGAGCGGGAGCTTCCGCTTAGGAGCGGACGCCCCCACTCCGGTTAATGTTTCTCTACTGCTGCCCACCACCGGACCCGGAACCTGCTTCCTGCTTCACTTCCCCCTCGGCTTGATCAGCAGATGCCTGCTGGTCCTGCAGAGTCTTCTCCGCACTCTTATCCGGTTGAGGCGGGGGAACATCTCCAGACTTCGTGCTGGTGTCGGGAGCCTTCGGCAGTCCACCTGTGCCTTGCTTCTTCGCCAGTTCACCCATGCCGTCCTTGAGTTGCTCGCGGAAGTGGTTGTACATCTCCTGCAAGTCGTCCACTGCGATCGGGCCTTCCTTGCCAATGGCGCAATCGGACTTGGTGCTGGCGACCACTTTCACGTTTACGTTCCGGTCTGCATCCGGAGTTTCCGTAGTTCGCTCGATGACGTCGCCGTTCGAAAGGGCGCACTCGTCGCCGCCGTCCGCCACCAGAGACGTGTCAGTCGAAACCACGAATGTTTTGAATTTAGGATCGAGGGCCGGGGGAGCTTCATTGCTGGTTGTTTGTCCTCCCGAAGAACTGCTGCCGCTCTTGCCAGCCTCGGACTGTTCCAGCGCGAGGATCAACTTCACTTCCTCCGCCAGTTCTTTCTTCACATCGGGGCTGAGCTTTGCCGTTTCTTCTGGCGCGGGTGCCACGGCAAGCAAGCTGGCTAACAGAGTGCCGTCCGAGGCATCGTGATACATCCAACCCTCTGCTGCTTCCGCCTGGGCTGCGTAAGCGGCCTGTAGGTTGGCCGCAAGCAGGTAATCGGTCAGCCAAAAAGCCGCCGCGGGATACACCGGGTATGGCTGGTAGTAGGCGCCATAATACCCGTACCAGGGCGCTCCGCCCCAGCCCCAGCCCCAGGCCACGGGAGCCGGCCACGGGTTATAAGCCCATCCATAATAGGCCGGAGCGTAGTAATAGCCAGGGTAGTATCCATAGTAGGGGTATCCACCGTAGTAGTAGCCGCGGTAGACACCTACGCTGTAGACGCCGTTATGGTAGTAAGTTCGCGAATAATAGGAATGTCCCCCGCGATTGACATACGCGCGCTGCACATAGCCGCCATGCCTTCCGTTGGTGACCACTCGCGCCCCGTTATGCGTGCTCACAACTGTTCGACCGCCGTGCATGCCGTGCTCGATATGCATCCCATTCTTGTTAACCGATCGGATTTGTCCATTGGGACGAAGGTGCGCGGACCCTCCACCCCTCAGTGAAACATTCCTTCCGGGCGGAGTGTGTCCGCCGGCACGTCCCGCGTTGGCGTGAGCCGACGCGTTGTTACGACTAGCGTTGGCGTTGTTACGACCAGCGTTGGCGTTGTTACGACCAGCGTTGGCGTTGTTACGACCAGCGTTGGC
>JBEKUD010000120.1:0-14832 GCA_049515395.1 Candidatus Sulfotelmatobacter sp.
ACCCGCTCGTGGAGTATCAACCAACCCAGAAAGACCGCGACCACGGGATTGACATAGGCGTAGGTCGACACTTTTGATGTAGGAACGTGCTCCAGCAGCCAGATGTAGGCGGTATACCCAATCCACGATCCGCACACCACCAGATACAGTACGGCGCTGACGCCGCGCGTCGTCCACGCAACTCGCGACAAATCGCCGTTCACTACCGCGAACAAGAAATTCGCCACGCCCGCAGCCGTCACCTGCCATCCCGTGGCGCTGAACACGTCCATGCCGGACTGCCAACGTTTTGACAGCACCGATCCCAGCGCCCACGAAAATGAGCCACCGATCAATCCCAGCGAGGCCACGAGCTCGCGCCGGCCGATGGCTGAGGTGGAGTGCAATTCCGGCCAGAACAAAACGAACAATCCCACCATTCCCAGAGCCAGCCCGGCCTTGCCCCGCCCTGCAATGCGATGATGTCCGAGCAGCAGCGAGTCGAGCACCAGAAACCACAACGGGGTAATCGCAATGATCAGCGCGGCCAGTCCGGAGGGAACCGTCTGTTCCGCCCACGAGAGCGTCAGGTTGCCGCCCATCAGAAGTAGAATTCCAACCACGGCCGACAGCGCAATCTGCCGCGCCGAATAGCGAATCCTGCGCCCTGTGGCTGCGCACACCGCCAGCATCACCACGCCGGCGATCGAAAAACGCAAGGCGCACATCAGTGCTGGAGGAATGCTCTGCACCGCAATGTCAATGGCCAGATAAGTCGAGCCCCAAAACAAATAAACCAGCCCGAAGGCAAGAATCACCGCGAACCGGCTCGGGCTCTGTGCTTTACGCATGCCAATGGAAAAACTGGGAAGCTTGAAGATATCAGACAAGTGCGGGCGAGGAATGAATTCTCAAGTTGGGTCGGAATGCGGGGGAACTCGCGCGCATCGCAACCAGCGGTTGGGATGATTAAGCGCGGAAGCGGCCTTCGCCCCCTGCGGAATCGCTCCAGTGCCTGACGATCTTGCTGGAGATCTTCGGGAAGAGCTTCAGCACGACAAAGCGTCCAAGGCGGAGGTCCTCGGCCTTGTAGACCACACCCATGCCCGCGCCGCCGAGCTTCTCAACAATCCGATAGTGCGAAATGGTTGGGTCGAGCAAAGGACGATCGCTCCGCCGCGCGAGAGTCTGGCTATGCTAGGCGGGAGTTTTACGAGGATGTCAAAACCTGAATCGAGACCGCCGGAAAACAGATGTGAACGTCCATTAACAAATGTGGGGACAGCCGCTCTCGGCTGTCCCCGTGCATAAGCCGGTCGCCCTTGCCAGGAACCCCGATTCTGCGCATATTCCCCGATAAAATTGGGGGTTACGCCACCCGTTTCCTCCACGTATAATGGTTGTGGAAGAGATGTTTACCCATGCTCCGAAACTTTTCCAATTCGCACCCGCCCAATTCGCATCTGCCCGAATGTTGGCTGCACTGTCTGGTGTGTCCGCGGCGTTATCGTGCGAATTTGCCTTCCCGGCTTCGTCCCAGCCTCTTCGGTAGTGACTAACGATCCCTCCGCCTGATTCGCCTCTGAGCGCGCACGTCTGAACCAAGGCAGCGCACTTCGAGCTTCCGATCACTTCGCACTTGCCGCTCACTACAGAGAGCTGCCCAGGAGGATTCCATGACTACCAAGACGATGACGACCGCCGCCGGCCCAAAGATCAAGACGGCGCTACCGGGGCCGAACGCAAAGCGCGTGCTGGCGAACGATGAGAAATACATTTCGCCGTCGTATACCCGCTCGTATCCGCTGGTGGCCAAGAGCGGCCGCGGCATTGTCATCACGGATGTCGATGGCAACGAGTTCTACGATTTCTCCGCTGGCATTGCCGTGACCTCGACCGGTCACTGCCATCCTGACGTTGTCGCTGCCATTCAGAAGCAGGCGGGCGAGCTGATTCACATGTCAGGCACGGATTTTTATTACGAGAATATGGTCCAACTTGCGGAGCGGCTGTCGAGGATCGCACCCATGGCTGGGCCGCACAAGATTTATTACGGCAATTCCGGCGCGGAGGCGATCGAGTGTGCGCTCAAGCTGGCTCGCTACCACACGAAGCGACAGAACATTATCGCGTTTTTCGGCGCGTTCCACGGACGCACCATGGGCGCGCTGTCCTTGACCGCGTCGAAACCGCAGCAGCGGCGCCGCTTTGCACCGCTCGTGCCGGGAGTGACCCATGTGCGCTATCCCGACGTCTATCGGGGATGCGTCGCCGGTCAGCAAGATGCGGAGGCCTTCGCGTTAGGGTGTGCACGCTTCATCGAGGAGAAGCTGTTCAAGACCACGCTCGCTGCCGAAGAAGTGGCGGCGATTTTCGTCGAGCCCGTGCAGGGCGAAGGCGGCTATGTGGTTGCGCCAACCATTTTCATGCAGGAACTTCGCCGCATTTGCGATCGTCACGGAATCCTGCTGGTGGTAGATGAGGTGCAAAGCGGCATGGGTCGTACGGGCAAATGGTGGGCGGTTGAGCACACCGGCGTTGAGCCCGATATGATCTGCATCGCGAAGGGGATTGCGTCCGGCATGCCCCTGGGCATTACCATGGCGCGCTCCGAAATCATGGACTGGGTGCCGGGTTCGCACGCATCAACCTTCGGCGGCAATCCGGTATGTGTCGCGGCTGCGCTGGCTACCCTCGACGTGATCGAGAACGAGAATTTGCTTCGGCACTCGGCGGAGGTGGGCGCGCACATGATGAAGCGCATGGCGGAGTGGCCCACCCGGCTGAAGTTGGTGGGCGACGTACGGGGGCGCGGCCTGATGATTGGCGTCGACATCGTCAAGGATAAAACAACGAAAGAATATGGCGCCGCCGAGCGCGACCACATTGTCGAGAAGGCGTTTGAGCATGGTGTGCTGTTCCTGGGCTGCGGGCCCAGTTCGATTCGGCTGTGCCCTCCGCTGGTGGTGAAGAAAGAAGAAGCCGAGGTTGCACTCGACGTGCTGGAAGAGTGCATTCAGCAGGTAGGCAGGTAATTCTTTTCTGCCAGAAGACTTCATTCGTTTTTCCGGAGCCACTCTTGCCTCGCAGGGGTGGTTTCATTGTTTGGCCACGAGCGCGAAGAGGGGGGACGATCCGGCGTCAGGTAAGCTTCGGGTGTGGGCGGTGGGGAGGCTTCCGCAGGAAAGAATGTTCCGCCATTGAAGATATCCCGGACCGCGGGCGCCAAGTCGCGGGTGGCCTGGGTTTTGATTACGTAGCCGGACATTGATCCCCCGCTGTCGGCATACCCGCCGGACCACGGAAAGTGTTGCCGGGTAGTTGCTGAATAGCAAAGCTCGTTCAGGCTTGCCGGACAGAGGAGGCCGGGGTCGAAACCTTGTGAGGTCAACCGCGTTTCCGATGACGTGAACCCTCTCGGCAGGAATCCCCTGGGTGTTCTCCAAGCGCTTCCTGCGCCGAAGATCGACCGCTACCTACCGCAGAATGCGCGGGAAATAGAAGGGTTCATCGAGGCATGACGTGGGGCTGTGGAAAACGAAGATCGGCGGGGTACATCGCAGCAGTGCCTCCACGGTTTGGGAGTGGTTCTGGCCACTCTGGCCGGGAATTACGTCCGGTGGGGTGGCCGCCATTCGCAGGTCGTCCGTCGCCTCAATCCCGGAATTTCGGATTTCCCTTGCCACTGCGCCAGATTGGGGGAGTACACAGCCGGTTTGTGTCCTTGGCGCGCAGTTCGATTGCCAGGTCACGGACCACAATCTCTGTCTCCGCGTCGGACTCCAGGCATGCATTCGTGACCAGCGCTTTCAAAGGCCGGCCTCAAAATGCAGATTGAGCGACGAGAACATTTGGACAGGGAACCCGGTTTCGACGTAGCCACCCATTCTCTGCGGTATGAAGGTGATGGTGATAAGCCTACGAAACAGAGAGTCCCAGCGGCTAGGACATGAGTGCGCTGGTGGCTGTTCCAGAATAGGAAGGCGAGAATTTAGCTCTGCGTAGAATCTACGGCCCGAAAAGGACTCTGACGGAAAGGTCCCAGCCTGCCGCCAGCGGACCATCAAGCCTGGAATTCGGAGGCTTCGGGAAAGCGCAGCTTGCACTTGGCGAGCGAGAGGGCGAGCAATTCCTCGATCTTAGTTTCCTCACAGTTTCGGGACATGGCGAGTTCGCTGACCAAGAGGTAGCGGGCGCGCTCCAGCATCTTCTTCTCCCGAAAAGAGAGCGGCTTGGCCTGATGCAGAGCGATGAGGCCTTTTAGCACTCCCGCGACCTCGAAGAGCGAACCGGTGCGCATACGATCGGAGTTTTCCTTAAAGCGGTCCTTCCAATCAGAGGTGCTGAGGTCGTCGGTTACCGAGAGGAAATCGAGAATTTTCTGCACCTCGCCGTTCCGCACGACGCGACGAATGCCCACGCTGCCGACATTATTGCAAGGCACCATCACCTTCAGACTGCTGGCTTTGATGTTGAGCAGGTAGAACTTTTCGACAGTAGCGCCGATCGAGCGGCTGCTGATTTGTTCGATAACACCGACACCGTGGTTGGGATAGACGACTTTGTCGCCGATGTGGAAATTCAAGTCACCGTTCATAAATGGCACTCGGCAGGATGCAGCGTCTGGTGAGGGAGAACGTTATCTTTACTATAAAGATATTATCCCGGAATGGGACGAAAAGCAAGGATCGCGGCTACCGGCGCTACCGGCGAGCTTGCTAGTCCCGCCAAAGGCGCGCGCTGTACGCGCCGAATCAGTCGCGTTGGTGTCGAAGGTAAGCAAGGCTCTAGAAATGAAGCGGCTGAGAGCAAGCCCCTACTTTTCGTAATGCAGGAGCGACATCACGTCGTAGCCCCTGAGCTTCTCGCGGCCTTTCAGGAAATCCAGCTCCACGATGAAGCCCAGTCCCGCGATCTCTGCGCCCAGCAGGGTGGCGAGCTTGGCCGTCGCCTCCGCGGTCCCTCCAGTGGCCAACAGGTCATCCACAATGAGCACGCGCTGACCCATTTGAATGGCATCTTTATGCATCTCCAGGGAATTGATCCCGTACTCCAGCGCGTAATCGAACTTCACGGTTTCGGCGGGAAGCTTCCCCACCTTCCGCACAGGCACAAATCCGGCATGCAGGCGGTAGGCGAGCGCCGGCGCGAAGATGAATCCTCGGGCTTCCATCCCGAGAACCAGATCAATTTTCTGGTGAATGTAATGTTCGGAAAGCCTGTCAACCAGCGTCGCAAAGCCGTCCTTATCTTTTAGTAAAGTCGTGATGTCGTAGAAGAGAATTCCCTTTTTAGGAAAGTCCGGCACTTCGCGGATCAGTTGTTTGAGTTGGTCGGCACTCAGGCTCGCGTCAGCGGACAATCTACCAGGCTCCTTCGATGCGAAATGAACTGACTCCGGTCTTTGGTGGAACGGCGGATTTCTCGACGGCATCCACACGGGCGGCCCGTGGGCCTTCCCGCAGTCGCGATTGTAGTCGGGAAAGCTGATCGTGGGTGCCCTGGGCAAAAACCTCAACGCTGCCGTCAGCATTGTTGCGAACCCAGCCAGCGATGCCAAGAATGTGTGCTTCGCGTTCCACGAACCAGCGGAAGCCCACACCCTGCACGCGTCCACGAACCACAAAACAGCGGGCTTCGGTCGTTTTTTCTGTGGAAGTCATACCCGCTGATGATTGCTGATTTATTGATTGCTGATTGAGAATCCGGCGGTGCTTGGCTTTTCAATCAACGATCAACAATGATGTTAAGCCCGCGACAAATAAACTCCCTCGGCCGTATCCACTTTGATCTTCTCACCTTCGTTGATGAAGGGCGGCACCTGCACCACCAGTCCCGTCTCCGTCTTCGCCGCCTTGGTGACGCTGGAAGCCGTCGCGCTCTTCAGCCCAGGTTCGGTCTCGACCACGGTGAGCTCCACGGTCTGCGGCAATTCAATGCCGACCGCCTTGCCATCAAAGAACTCGACTTTGATTTCGAGGTTGGCGATGAGGTAATCGACGGCATCGCCCAGAACGTCTTTGGTCAAATGGGTCTGCTCGTAGTTCGAAGTATCCATGAAGTAGTAATTGTCGCCATCGGCGTACAGGAACTGCATGTCGACTTCGTCCACGTTGACCTTCTCGATGGGATCGGGCGACCGGAAGCGGTGCTCGAACATGGCGCCGGTGCGAAGGTTTCGCAGCTTGGCCTGAATAAAAGCTCGCAGGTTACCGGGCGTTCGGTGTTCAACGGCGAATACGGAGTGCAGATCATTATTGTGCTTGATGATCATGCCAGGGCGCAGTTGAGTTGCAGGGATCGACATTGCTTGAAACAATCTCCTTCAAAATAAGTGCGGTTTGTTGAACTGACGGAAGGCGGGCAGGCCACATTTTCCGCCGCACACGAGGCCCGAATCCATGATTCTACACTCCGTGTCTGAGAAAGAAAACCTTTGGGCCGGCGCGCCCGGCGCGCCGGTGCGACTCATCCCATGGCAGCCGCATTATGCGAACTCGCGAAGCCGGCTTCTCGGGACTAGAATTGTTACTAGCGCCGGCGGCGGACTTGAGTCCGCCCTACACGCTATGCTTCGTACTCAAGGAATTGAGGTCAATATCATGAGTTCTGGACGTTACGAATCTTCCGACGGCAACACCATTGGAACTGCAGTTACTTTTTTGCTGATTGGGATTGGAGCAGGGGCCCTCGCGGCTCTGGTGCTTGCTCCGAAGACCGGCAAACAATTTCGCCGCGACCTCAAGCGCGGCTACGAAGACGCAAAAGACACTCTCCAGGACTGGACCGAAGAAGCTAAGGATCGGGCTCGTGACGCAAAGGAACGTGTCCGCGACATCGCCGAGCGCGGTGCCAGCTTTGCCGACGAACTGCGCGATCAAGTGGAACCCCTGCGGCGAGCTATCAATCGCGGGTAACGGCGCGGCATCCGTGGCCACCTGCTGCCATTATCGAAACATCGCGCCGAAAAACCCTTTTACCCGGCGCAGGACTCTGCGCGGGGCAGAGGCAGGCTGTGCGGAAGTCTGCGATGCGTCTGGTGGTGGCTGGATTTGGATCTCAAACTGAGCCGGCTGATATGGAGTTGCGATCACGGGCAAAAGCGCAGCCTCGTCCGTCGGTGCCACGGATGCAGCTGCACCCGGGTTGCCACGGAACACAATCGGTGCTTCGATCTGAACGTGAATGTCGTTCGGCTGAGAGGCTGGCAGGGGTTGAGTTTCGGGTCCGTTCGAAAGCGTCCGGGCCTCGTTAGCCGGCTCCGGGGTTCTGTGATCGTCGGGCGTCGGGCCCGTCTTGGATGGCAACTCGCCTGGCGTGAGCTTGGCGTTGGTGGGCAACACAGAATCGGCAGCGGGCGACGAATCGGCTCGCATTACCGGAACTGGGGCGGGGCAACCGCACTCCAGGGGAACGTTGCTGTCCACTTTGTCGATTCGCCCAGAACGAAATACTGCCTGCTCGTTTGGTTCCACGTGATAAATGCGGCTTCCCATCAACTCCGAAACAATCGCCGGCGACGTGTTCCCTGCCAACGCCCGCACGCAGGTATTGCCATGCGAATCGGCGCTGATGGCAAAGTCGAAATCCCCCGGTCCCGTGAACAGAATGCGGAAATCCGGAGTCAGGACGGTATCGGCGGAGGCTCCCAACGTATAGTGCGCCTCCAGCGCACCCGTACTCACTCCCAGCATCAAGTCTTTCGCGCTCTTGGAAGGTGTCACCGAGACCGTCGTGCCCGGACAGACTCGCACCTCTCCACCTCTGGATAGGTGCAAAATTGTCGTGTCAGCGCCCGCGGTCAGAGAGGATCCGGCGGCGAGGCTGCTATCTGCCACTACAGCGCTGCCGGTACCTGCGGCCATCGGAATTACCGCCGGCGCGCCCGCCGTTCCAATCGCTAGCACCGCGGGTGGATGGAACGGTGTCTTCTTGCTGGCCGCTGCATTCGGATCTTCGGGCGGCCTCAGCCGAACCATCAGCCGGTTCCCCGCTTCGTCCCAGGTATAGGTATAGGGCGCCAAGAGGTCGAGGACGATCCGAACCACGGGAGGGTCTTCCTGATATTGATCCGCACGAATGGCGAGAATATTTTTCTGCTCCACCGGGATTTTTTCCTCCGGCAGTTCCGTACGAGCGTGGAGTAAGTCGATCACCAAGCGCGGCGGGCGGTTCAGCAGCTGAATCTCAGGAACCGATGGACGAGTGGAGAGGATTTCAAGCGCCGGAACTCCTCCCTCCTCAACCACGCGTACACTGGTCACGACCGCGGTGTCTGGACTTGCAGAACGAGCCTTTGGGACAGCCGCCTTCGTTGGAGGCGCCTGCGACCGGGCATGCGCCCCAAGCAGCGCCGTTGCCATCAGCAGGATATTCAGCAGTTGCATCCGACCTTGCAGCAAGGAAATTTCCCTCAAACCCTTCTGCAAGGAACCTTACCACTTGCAGCGGGAGGGGAAAAGTAGCGGGAGCACTTAATACTATCCAGCGGCGAAAGAAAAAAGGAGCGCTCGGCCAAGATTCCGGCTCTAGCTGTCGCTGAGAAATTCGTACTCTTCGATCACCGCGGCCACAGCCATCTTTCCATTATTGGCGACAGTTTCGACCCGCACGACGCGACCTTTACACTGCACGCGAATGCTTTCCGTCAACGTGATTTCGGGCGGCAGGGTGAGGGTGAAGTTGAGTGGCGAGCCCTGCTCTATGGGCGAATCGAGGTAGAGGCAAATGCCCCGGGCGCTCACGTCTCGCAGTTGAGCAGATTCGCTGTTACTAATGCTCTCCCCGCGACCCACGGATACCGGAATCCGCAACGCAAAGCGTCGTGCAGCCCTCTTTTCCTGCGAGGTTTCTGCCATGATGATGACTCCCAGGCACTAGAAATGGCGTCTATGTTTCTCTGCATGATCACGTTCAAGGGTAAGTAGCGTCAATACCACCGTCGGGGAGGCTAGTGGCCCGTTCTGGCAAGGCCCAACCCAGGTGACGGTCCCGACTTCGCTTTCGTCATGGCGAATGCGACCCATCCTCGCACGGTGGTAAGCTAAAAGCCGGATTATCCAGTGGTCTTCGTTCTCGACAACTACGATTCTTTTACCTATAACCTTGTCCAGTATCTCGGGGAACTCGGGGCTCAGGTTGAGGTTCGCCGCAACGACCAAGTCACGATCGAAGAGATCGAAGCGATGCAACCGCAACGTATTGTCATCTCTCCGGGTCCATGCACCCCGCAGGAAGCCGGCATCAGTATCGGTCTAATCCGCTACTTCGCCGGCAGAGTTCCGATTCTCGGCGTCTGCCTGGGACATCAAGCGATTGGCGCCGCTTTTGGCGGACATGTTGTAAGGGCTCCTCACCTGATGCACGGTAAGACTAGCGCCGTGTTGCACGACAATAGGACCATTTATCGTGGCCTGCCAAGCCCCATGACCGCCACTCGCTATCACTCGCTCATTGTCGAGGAGAGAAACTTGCCAGAAGAACTGGAAGTGAGCGCCTGGACTACAGAAAAAGATGGAAGCCGCACCATCATGGGCCTGCGTCATCGGAAATGTTCTGTCGAAGGGGTGCAATTCCATCCGGAGAGTGTGCTGACGGATGCAGGGAAAAAGTTGGTGGGGAATTTTCTAGCAGTGGCCAGTACTCAGTGATCGGTGACCAGTGATCGCTCTGAACTAACTAACCTGTCTTAACCACTTCCATTTTGGGAAATCCACCGAGCCTTGGCGACGAACATCACCTTCTGGCAGCTCTCTCCGACCTTATGTGAGACAAATGCAATGCCTAGCAACTCGAGGGTCTTTACTGGAAGTCGAGACGCAAATTCGTATTGCACGAGAACGGGGCTATCGGGAACAACGCGAGAGTGAGAATCTGCTCGGCGCCGCGGCCGAAGTGAGCCGGATTCTCAACGGTCTTCTGGCCTCGCTGCCGAACCGCAGGCAGGCGTTACCGATCAGTGGCCACTGCCCTTCGCCATCTGCACGGCCCTTAACAGCGCCTGCGCCTTATTCATCGATTCTTCAAACTCACTCGCTGCGTCGGAGTCCGCAACAATTCCCGCACCCGCCTGCACGTAAGCATGCTTGCCCTGCATGAGCATGGTTCGAATGCCGATGCAGGAATCCAGGTTCCCGGCAAAATCGGCGTAGAGCACCGATCCACCATAGATGCCGCGGCGCACGGGTTCCAACTCCTCGATGATCTGCATGGCGCGAACTTTCGGCGCGCCGCTCAAAGTACCCGCGGGAAAGCAGGCGGCGAAGGCGTCGATCGCGCCGAGATCCTTGCGCAGCGTGCCTTCCAGCGCCGAGACCAGGTGCATCACGTGCGAGTAGCGTTCCACGTACATCAAATCTTTCACTTTGACCGATCCATACTCGCTCACCCGCCCCAGATCGTTGCGGCCGAGATCGACCAGCATCACGTGTTCGGCGCGTTCCTTCTCGTCGTTTCGCATCTGCCGTTCGAGGCGCAGGTCTTCGGCCTCGTCGCGCCCGCGTGGATGCGTCCCCGCGATGGGCCGGTATTCCAACTTGCGTCCGGTGACCCGCACCAGCATTTCGGGCGAGGAGCCCAGAATCTGCGTCCCACCGATGCGAAGAAAGTAGAGGTAAGGCGAAGGGTTCACTTGTCGCAACGCGCGGTAAAGATCGAAGGACTCAACCCCGGGAGTGAAATCAAGCCGCTGGGAAAGCACCACCTGGAAGATGTCGCCGGCGGCGATGTATTCCTTGCAGCGCTCCACGCTGCGCAGAAATTTCGCCCGCGTGGTTCCCGCATTCATTTTGAGTTTTCCAGGTTTACCCTTGCCCGATTTCCGCCACAACCCCGGCCGTAACCCCGCCGCCAATTTTTTTTCCAGCACGTCAATGTCGCGTACCGCCCGGTCATACGCGCGCCGGGGACTTTCTCGCGAAACATCCGCTGCAGCCACGATGTGAATCTGATGCCGCAAGTGATCAAAAGCCAGCAGCCGGTTGAAAAACATTAGTTCGCAATCCGGCAGGGACAAATCGTCCTTGGCATGCTCGCCAATTTGTTCCAGTTGTCGGACTGCATCGTAAGAAAAATAACCCACGGCTCCGGCGGTGAACGGCGGCAGACCGGGAACCCAGGCCGGCTGATGCTCGCCCAGCAGTTCCTTCACCACCGGAAGCACATTGCCTTCGCGTCGCTCGTGCCGAGGTCCGCGTTCAATTTCGATGTCAGAACCACGCCCCCGGAGCCGCATGTAAGGCCGAACACCTAGAAACGTGTAGCGGCCAATCTGCTCACCGCGCTCCACCGACTCCAATAGAAACGCATACGGTTCCTTCTCTGCAATCGCCAGGAATGCGGAGACCGGCGTAAGCAGATCGGCGCTCACCGATTTCACCACCGGCACTAAAGTCGCCGACTGCGCCAGACGAGAGAATTCCTTAAACCCAGGAGATGGCATAGGAAAAGATGAGGTTCATTATAGGGGAGGCGTGTCGGTGCAGGTCTCCCTACTCCGGAATTGGCTCTACGGGGCCAGCCGATCAGTCAACGGAAAGACAAATAGTCAGCCACGAACCATTCCCGCAATTGACGGCGCGTGGCCCATCGTCCGAAGATACCAAGGAAGCCGGTCCGGGTGCGGTCACGAGCCTATGCGGATCAAGTTCTGGGGCGTGCGCGGTTCTACGCCGACCCCACAACCCGAGAATATGCGCTATGGAGGCAACACCTCCTGCGTCGAAGTACGCCTCGGCGACCAAATCTACATTTTTGATTGCGGCACAGGATTCCGCGTGCTGGGCCAGCAATTGCAAACCGAATTCGGCAATAAGCCTTTCTCCGCCCACGTTTTCGTTTCACACTTTCATTGGGACCACATCCAGGGCATGCCGTTTTTTCGCCCCTTGTATGCAAACTCGGAAAGCCGGTTCCTCTTTCAATGTTCCCGCCGCACGCGCAGCCTCAAGCAGGTCCTGGCCGACCAGATGGCTGCTCCGTACTTTCCCGTGGATATCGACCAGATGAGGGCTCAGCGCGACTTCTACGACATCGAGAGCGGGCGCATCACCTTGGACGAAGGCATCCAGCTGCAGACCGCCTGGCTCAACCATCCCCAGGGATGCATGGGCTTCCGTCTCGAAACGAAAGATGGAGTGCTCGTCTACGCGACCGACAACGAACCGGGGGACGCCTCCTTCGACAAAGCGGTCCGCAAACTCGCCGAAGGCGCCGATGTGCTGATCTACGACGCGCAATATCTCCCGGAGGAATACGAAGCGCACCGCCGCGGCTGGGGGCACAGCCACTGGCGCGAAGCCGTCAACGTGGTGATGGAGAGCGGCGCCAAAGAGCTGGTGCTCTTTCATCACGACCCCGATCACACCGACGCCGTAATCGACAAGGTGGTGCACGAAGCTCGCAACTACTACCCGAAAGTGCGCGCGGCTGCGGAAGGAATGGAGATCAAGCTCTAAAGGACTCTCGCCGTCGTCAGCGCAACAAAGTTCATCGATCCCTGTTACCTTCCCTCTCAAGGAGATTCGCATTCAAAAAGCCCGGATCCTGATCGGTGCGTTGCCTGAAGAGCCACACCTCCTTCGGCGAACCGTAGCCGCGAGCGTACGCTCCATTGGAAACGACGTAGACCTTCAATTCGCGCCAGTTCCATCGACGGCAAACCGGCGGCCGGTGGCAGGCGCAGAGCAACTTGTATTCCTCGGAAGACTCCGTCACAAAAGACACAAGGTACGAACCATTGAGGTAGGGACTGAACCCAATCAAATAACGGGTGCTGCACTCCGGACATACTACGCAGTGACGAAGACGGTCAGCCATGTGAGGTTTCGATAAAAAGTTTGCCGGGCAGGATTTTTCCCTGCCTCTTTCTTGTTGAGCGCTCAGTTCGATTTCTTGTCAGGTCAACGCCCCGCCGGCGCAGAAGCTTTCAGTTTGAGCTCCTTTCAGAAAGAGACTGGGGCTGGCCCTTCGGCGCGCCCGTTTCAGGCACCATAGATGGATGAGAGGGGCGAAGTTGGACGTTCGCGGACTTCGATCGCTGCGAGTTGGACGTTTTCGGACTTTGTTCCCACCGCGGCCGTCCTGGGAATCTCGTTTCCGTCTACGCTAAGAGAACACAGTCCGAAAACGTCCATGTCATGCCAGCCGAAAAGATATGATGAGTTCGAACTCGATTCGCAAGCGATGACCCTCGATTGGCAGATATGTTCGCGAGCCCGGCTGTCGCGCGATCCGCGCTTTGACGGCAAGTTTTTCATCGGCGTCGTGGGCAGCGGTGTTTACTGCCGCTCGATTTGTCCGGCCCCGACGGCCAAGGAAAAAAATGTTCGTTACTTTGCCACGGCCGCGGCCGCCGCCGAAGCCGGGTTCCGTCCATGCCTGCGCTGCCGCCCCGAGTGCTCGCCTGGAACTCCGGCGTGGTTGGGAACTTCCAATACGGTCTCGCGAGCGTTGCGGCTGATCGGCGAAAGTGGTTTGGAAGACGGCGGGGTCGAGATGCTGGCGGCGCGTCTTGGCGTTGGCTCGCGCCACCTCCGCCGATTATTTCTCAAGCATCTCGGTGCAACTCCGACAGCAGTGGCGCACACCCGACGCCTGCATTTCGCCAAGAAGCTTATCGACGAGACCCGCTTGCCGATGACTCAGATTGCTCTCGCCTCCGGCTTCGGATGCGTGCGTCGTTTCAACGCCGGCATTCGCAAGGTCTATCATCGGACCCCGACACAGATACGTCGCCTCGCGCGGCAGAGGCAAAGCCAGCCCGAAAATCAGTATCTATCTCCGTCTCCGCTTTCGTCCACCGTATGACTGGAAGGGTATGTTGGCGTTCCTGGCGCCTCGCGCCACCGCCGGCGTCGAAGTCGTGGAACTCGGCTGTTATCGCCGCTCCATCTCGTGGAACGGCAATCATGGATATTTTGCAGTCTCGCTCGATGAGGTGAACCATGCGCTCATTGCCCGAGTGCAGTTCGGCGATCCACGCTCGCTCTTTTTCATCACGGAGCGAATTCGCGCCATGTTCGATCTGAATGCGGATTGGGCTGCGATCGTGCAAAGTCTAAGAACCGACCCACTCCTGGCCGCGCGGATTGAGGCTGATCCGGGGCTGAGAGTGCCGGGCTGTTGGAATGGCTTTGAGCTGGCCGTTCGTGCGATTCTTGGGCAACAGGTTAGCGTCAAAGGCGCGACCACGCTGGCGGGCCGTCTGGTGAAAACTTTGGGCGAGCCATTTTCTGGGCTCCCCGGACTTACTCATTTATTTCCCACCCCTGAGACCCTTGCCGATGCCAACTTCGCGGGCATCGGGTTGACTGGGACACGAGCCACAACGATACGCACTCTCGCGCGAGCGGTTTGTGATGGGCGAATCAATTTCGAGTCTGTCGCAGATTCGGCCGACTTCCTCGGCCGTCTTTGCGAAATTCCCGGCATCGGCACGTGGACCGCACAGTATGTTGCCATGCGTGCTTTGGGTGAGCCCGACGCCTTTCCTTCGAGTGATCTCGGTCTGCTACGCGCGTTAGGTTTGAATAGCACGTGCGACCTTGAGCGGCGCGCCGAAAACTGGCGGCCCTGGCGTGCCTATGCCGCCGTGCATCTCTGGAGTATGGCCAGTGAACGACGTCCGGATCGTCGAACCAAGTCAATCGACTGCGCGCCCAATCGTATGATGGTCGCCAGTCCCGCATAGTCCTCCGACCTGTCGGGGAAGACCTGGGGATTCCGGATTGGCTACAGGATAGGTCTCCGCGACGGCAACATCCCGCTCCCGACACCCGCTCCCGACCTTGCTTCCCGACGGTCCCCGCTCATATACTCTGAACGTTTGCCTGCTTATTCCGAGAGGTTGTCGGG
>JBEKUD010000121.1:0-14794 GCA_049515395.1 Candidatus Sulfotelmatobacter sp.
ATTTGCCCTCTGCTGACTTCTGCGACACGATCGGGATGAATCGCTTCACCCCCAGTCACGAATTCGTGACATGCCGCAGATCTCCCGCGGTAAGTTCGACCGCCTTCGACGCACAACCGCCGATCTACCACCAGTGCGCTTGATGGATATGGGCTCCGCAATCATTGGCTCGCTCGCCCGCCACCGTAGGCCTCCGATCCGGTTCTTGTTCATCGGCTCGCGTCTTTGCTCCGCGCTTCTTTCCGGCCCCCCCTCGCGGCGAGTGTGATTTCACCGTTGCGCTTCGCTATCCCTTCACATCACGTTGTGAAGGGGACTTGCACCTCCAAGCTGTCAAACATGCTCGTCACACCAAGACCAGCGGTCGTCTTTGCTGGGCGACCACCCGCAAAGCGGCCATCGAATGCGCGGGTCGAAGTCGTTGAGGCTTTTCTCTTGAGCGGGTTCGCGATCCAAAACGAATGAATTTGAGGGATCGTCGGAAAGGGCGCACATGCCCTAGCGGCTTGCTCACTCTGGCTCATACCAAAAGGCCGCGTTATTCTGTACCTTCTTGCGACCGCGCTTCCGGGATTTGATCCGAAGCTCTCTACGCCATCTATAGATGGCTGTCAGGCCGATCTCTAGCCGCGTTGCGATCTCTTCATACCGCGTTCCGCTGACCGCCAAGCGGTGAAACTCAATTCGGGTTTCTTTGCTGTGCATACTTCCAATTCCGGAAGTTCGGAAGTTTTTAACTACGGGGGCCATACATAGGGAGGCAGAATCCGCTGTCCCCGAGGACTCGGCAACCCTGCGTGTTTGGTAGAGTTGGCCAATTCTGTCGCTCTAAAGAAAAGAAAAAGCCCCGTCCTGAAAACGGGGCCTATTCGGAGGCAATCAATTATTTATGAGAACTAATACTGAAGACCTGACCCTGCCGAACAAAACTACGGAACAAATCCTCAGCGAACTGGAGGGCGTGGAAACGATCCTTATGTTCGAGACTTTTGGCTCCGATCACAAGGCGCGTTATAACCTCATGGACGAGAAATCCAAATTGCTTCAGGAGTTGAAGCGCCGGGGCTGGTCGCCGGGCAAGAACCGACAAAATCACAAGGTTGTTGGAGGACGAGCCGAGGGTGGTGGATTTGGGCTCGCCCGAAGAGTCGCACAAGCGGCGGTACCGCGTACTCAGGATTCCCCAGTCGGTATTCAAGAAACGAGTGCAGTGATCATGGTGGTCGTCCGTATGCCTGGAACACGTAGCACAGCCGAAAGGGAGTGTGGCACGGGCGCGAGCCGAACACTTCATTGAACACTTCCTTGAACCGCGAACATGGACTCTGGAAGCTTCATCTTCTTCCATGCATCCTTAACTTCTGCTTCCAAGCGAATCTGGCGCTCCTTTACCCACTTGCTGTAGTACCGCTCCGTCGTCCGAACAGTCCGGTGACCGAGCAGGATGCTAACCCGTTCGATGGGCACGCCAGCCAAGAGCATCTCGACCGCAAAGGTGTGGCGCCTATGCCGAATGTGTCCGCTACGGCAGCAGCCTGAGCCTGCCCGCAGATTCGTGATTCGGCATAGTCGAGAGAACATCCGAGAGGCCATCCTTGCAGGATGGAAAAACAATCTCGCGTTTCGCTCGATACGCAGCTCGGCCCTTGGGCCGGGCATCTCAACGCCTATACCAAACTTATCAAGGAGCGGGGCTAACCATCCGCTCGAAAGGTGGGCGCTGGGCTCAGTTGCCACTCCCCACCGATGTCGGTGAAGCTCTCGCCCTCTACCTGCGCCACGGGCGTCCGTCTTGTTCCTACCCGAGACCGGGCTCCGCGGATAGGGTTTGCTAACTCCATCGCAGTTTCCAGTCTGGTTATGCGTGCACTCGAGAGGGCGGGAGTGGACTCTGCACGCAAGGGGGCCCATCTGTTCCGTCACAGTCTGGCAACGGACATGATTCGGCAAGGTGCGTCTCTGGATGAGATCGGCGAGTTGCTCCGTCATCAGAGTCCCAACACAACGGCGATCTATGCCAAGGTTGACCTTCCAGCTCTGCGCCCGTTGGCACTTCCCTGGCCGGGAGGTGCCCGAGGAAGACGTTGCGACAAGCGGTTGGAGACTATCTTTCGCTGCGCCGCAGCTTGGGCTTCAAGCTGATAACTCACGAGCGTTACTTGCTTTTCAGCTTGGCGCTGGGATCAGCCGAGATAAGATCAATAGCGAATCCCCACCTGAAGAAAGTCTTCACGACCGACCAGTGGGCAGCCGGGCTACCGGACTTAATCTTGAAAGTCCATTTGCTGCACCACTCGGTCAGCAGACGGGCACTGACATCCTTCAGCAGAATGACCTGACGGGCGTTGGCGTAGTCGCGAAGGCGGGCGAGCATTCGTCGCGCCTTCGAGGGGTCATTGATTCCTCGCTGAGCCATGTCACCCAAATACAATTCGGAAGCCGATTCGATGGTGATGTGATCTTCCTTCTTTGGAAGCTTAATACCATTGGCCGCCAGTTCGAGTTCTTCTTCGAGTTTGCGTGCCGCCTTTGTAGCGATGTCCCAAGACCGAGTCTTCGCCGACTTCTTGCCATCTTTGCCCCACCGTAGCCACAGCGGGCATTTTCACCGCTGGGTTTGCCGGCTCCTTTCTCCTTGCATTTGGGGTCGAGAAGTGTCTTGCGTAAACCGTAACCGTCATACGTTTTTTCCCTATGCCCTTTATACCGAAGATTCCCGAGAACTCCGGCGTTCAAGAGTTCGGCGGTACAAATGCAGTACAAAAGTCTTGCATTTTACGTAAGCGGTTGGAAACGCAGGGCAAGAAATGGCTCCTCAGGTAGGACTCGAACCTACAACCCTTCGGTTAACAGCCGAATGCTCTGCCATTGAGCTACTGAGGAGTGTAGTGAAGCGCGCGCGGAACGCGCTCTCCTTGGACGCTTCAATCATAACATTTTGAGGGGCGGGTGAAAACCCGCACGGCGTCCTTCGAGGATTTGGTACGCTATCGGGTTGCGAGGTGAGTGATGAGTGCTGTGGGTTTGATTGGTGCTTCGATTTTTCTTTTAGCGGGAGCGGCGTTTGCGGGGGATGACGTGAAGGCTCCTGCGTCTTCGACCGTGCCGAAGGCGGAGAAGCGCCCGCTGGAAGAGACAATGCATGGAGTGAAGATCGTCGACAACTACCGCTGGCTGGAGGATGGAAAAAGTCCGGAGACGCAGAAGTGGGTCGAAGAGGAGATGGCGTACACCCGCTCGGTGCTTGATCCGCTGCCGGGACGCGATTCGATTCATCAGCGGCTGACGAAGCTGCTGGGCATCGGCAGCATCAGCGCGCCGCAGATTGGCGGCAGATATTATTTCTACACGCGCCGCGAGGGAATGCAGAACCAGCCCATCGTTTATGTGCGCGAGGGGGTAGACGGAAAAGATCGCGTGCTGCTGGACGTCAACCAGCTTGCGGCGGACGGCACGATCGCTCTCGATTGGCTCCAGCCCGCGGAGAATGGAAAATATTTGGTTTACGGCACGTCGCCGAGCGGGTCGGAGATGAGCACGCTGCACATCATTGAAACCAAGACCGGCAACGCGCTGCCCGACGTTATCGAGCGCACGCGCGCAGCGAGCATTGCGTGGACGCCCGACAACGCTGGATTTTATTACACGCGTTATCCGAAGAAGGGCGACGTTCCCGAAGGTCAGGAGATGTACAACCGGCATATCTTTTACCACGAACTGGGAACGGATCCTGAGACGGACCCGAAAATTTTTGGCGAGGGGCGCGATCCTGAGGATTGGCCAAGCGTGAGTCTCGACAACGATGGCCGCTTGCTGTTGATCACGGTCGAGCAAGGCTGGACCAAGAGCGAACTCTTCTTAATGGATCTGAAAGCGCGCACGCCACCCACGCGCATCACAACCGGCAAGAATTGTCTGTACACCGGGTCGGCATACAACGGCAGGGTCTACATCGTTACCAACGAAGATGCTCCGCGTTACCGCGTGTTCGTAACCGAAGCGGGCGACTACGAACGCGACGATTGGAAAGAAATCATTCCGCAGACGGATGCAGTTCTGCAGGGTGTTGCGGTGTGGGGTGGGAAGATTTTTGCGCAGTACGAGCAGAATGCAACTTCCCAGCTAAAGATTTTCGATCTCACTGGAGACAAGCTCAGCGACCTCACGCTTCCCGCGCTGGGCACGGTTTTCGGGTCGGACGGCAAATGGAATCGCGACGAGATTTTTTACGGTTTCATGTCCTTTACGGTTCCGCCTGCGGTTTACCGTTACGATCTGAAGAGCAGAGCGACATCGCTGTGGGCGAAGGTGGACGCGCCGTCGATCGATCCCGCCGCCTATGAGGTGAATCAGGAGTGGTACCACTCGAAGGATGGCACGCGGGTGCCCATGTTCGTCGTCAACAAGAAAGGTTTGAAAAAGGATGGGCACAATCCCACGCTGCTCACGGCTTATGGCGGATTCAATGTGAGCCTTACTCCCTCGTTCAGCCGCACCGCTTATTTGTGGATGGAGCATGGTGGGGTTTACGCCGTGGCGAATCTGCGCGGCGGCGCGGAGTTTGGAGAAGACTGGCATCGCGCCGGAATGCTCGGCAACAAGCAGAATGTTTTCGACGACATGATCGCCGCCGCCGAACATCTGATTGCGGAAAAATATACGGACAAGGATCATCTGGCCATCCAGGGTGGTTCGAATGGCGGGCTGCTGATGGGAGCGATGATCACGCAGCGTCCGGATTTGTTTCGGGCGGTGGTGTGCCAGGTTCCACTGCTCGACATGCTGCGCTATCAGAATTTTCAGATTGCCAAACTGTGGATTCCGGAGTACGGGAGTGCGGACAATCCCGAGCAGTTCAAGTGGCTCTATGCGTATTCGCCATATCACCACGTGAAGGCGGGGACGGAATATCCGGCAATCTTGTTCATGACGGCGGATACGGATACGCGCGTCGATCCCATGCACGCCAAGAAGATGGCAGCTGAGATGCAGGCCGAGGCGAAGAACGGCGCAAGCAAGACGCATCCGATATTGCTACGGATTGAAACGAAGGCGGGGCATGGCGCGGGGAAGCCGGTGACCAAGCAGATCGAGGAGTTCACGGATGCGTATTCGTTTTTGTTTTGGCAGTTAGGGGTGAAGGAGTAGGAGTTCGTCCACGCGGCAACTTACGTCCGGAGCTATTATCTATCGCCCCTACCGGGCCTGGCTACCATAGGGCTACGCCCGGATCATCTCTTAACTCTTAACTTTTACGCAGCGCTGAATGCTGCCCAAGCCAAACAGCGGAAGTCCGGGGTGAGCAGCAAAAGGACGAGCCGAGTCCCGTCAAGGACAGCAGAGAAGCAAGAGGGTAGAATCGGCCACGGCAGCCCGCTTCCCAAGTTGAACCCGGTGCCCCATTTTTCGCGTCCTTTGCGAGAAGTGGGGATTTTCGTTGCGTTCCTCACCCCCGGCGGAGCGCAAGGGTGCGTCGGTTCTTCTCTTCATCCCAAGGTTAACGCCTAGCCGGGCTTGTCATTCCGAGCCTTTCGCAGCCGCGATCAGCGGCTAGAGCGGCGAGGAATCTGCTGTGGAACTCGCGTGTGACATCCAAACTTGCGTTCTACTACAGCCTCGCTTGGCAATCATGGGTCGAGGCCGGTCTAAAGCGACTGAAACAAAGATTTTGCTGTAAGTCCTTTCGAAGACGGGATTATAGACAAGCTCAGACAAGCTGAATTCTGTAAGATCATGATCCCACAAATATTTTGCGAGAAACGGGAAGCGAGCCCCCCGGGGAGCGGCACCTTCCCGTTACCGGCTGATATCCAGCACGCCATTTTGCCGCGGCTCCACACCAACAATTCGACGATCGCTGAGATTGACGGATGTGAAGCCGATCCGACCTTGCAGGTAGTTAGGCGGACGTCCCCGACAGGTGCCGATCAGTAGCACCATGAATTTTCTCAGCAGATTGTAACTGCCTCTCAGCGAGCAGGCGGCAGAGTTTTCTCCTCCTGGATCGAATGTAAGAGTGCCAGTCAGCAGATCGTCGTGGTCTTCGATATGAAGGGTCACGTTGGCGATCTGGTTCGCGGCTTGATGGGTGAACATTCCGTGCCAATTTCCCGAGAGACTAGCCGGCTCAGGTGCCTCAGGTTTGGGCGCGTTCTTGAGCCCTTCTGCCGGCGCGGGTTTTGCAGTTGCGGGGGTATGAGCGAGCGGAGACGAGGTTGCGCTGGGCGTCGGCTGCGCTGGGGGCGCTTGCGGAATTCCAGCCGAAGGTTTGTCGCCGGCAGATGGCTGTGGTTTGTCGCTGGCGGTGGCGGCCGGAGGGCTGGCATTCAAGCGCGATCGCCGGTCTTCAGTTGTTAGCTTGGGCGGTTGCCGCCCGCACGAGGAGATTCCAGTCAGGATTGCAATAAGAACCAGAATTGCCCAGCCTTGGCGAAGCTTCACCATGGAATCCCCTGCGCAGTTGTCCTGCGGTTCTGCGTGCCCTTCGAATACACAATAACCGAAGGCAATGGACGATCCAATCGAATAGGATGCCCTTTTAACCTTTCGGGCGATGGGCTTTCAGCTATACTCTTGTTACTGTATTGCCCGCATTGAATCCTGGCAGGCCCCGGCGCCGATCTCGATCTGCGTTGTTGGAAGTTATGTTGTTGTAGGGTTCCTGAGCGCCGCACGTTGAACCTCCGCAAATCACGGGGTGTTCGGAAATCCAGCACGTCTTCTGGCCATCGATTATCTGGTGGGCAAGTCCCAAATCTAGATTAATTTCAAGGACTGTTCTACCGAGCGTCCCTTTATCCCCCACTTGAGAGGTGGAAATGTTTTGTTGCTTATTTCCCGCATGGGGAAAAAAGCGAGTCGTGTTCTTGTTCGGACTATTTAGCAACGCGCCGGTTTGATCGCCATACTTTGCGCGCTGCTGTTGTTTAGCGCATGTTCATGCGCATCTGTGCCTGGCAGCGCAAATACTGCTCCAACCACCAATTCGGAGTCATATCCGGTCGGCTGCCCGGAGGCGCGCTCCTCGGCAACAATACGGGAACGATCTCCGGAACGCCTGCGGCAAGTGGCCGTTTCAGTTTTACTGTCTCGGTTTTTGATTCGAAGGAAATGTCCAAACAGCAGCCGCTGCAGATGACGGTGGCCAAGGCTTCGGCGCCGGCACCTCCGACACCAACCTCTCCAACACCCGCCCCACTTGCAACACCCACCAACGGGCAGAACGCAGGAAGCTCGACCCCCAGTCTGCAGCAGCGGGTGGGGTCAATTCGGACAGAGACCGCCAAACTTTGTGGCCTGTTCTCCGTCGCCCTGCGATGGAATTTCGTTCTGGATGAACCAGGGTCTCCATCTTTGGGCGGACAAGCCACGGAATTCAATGTCGGCGAAAGCACGCCATACTCCGACGCCTTGTGGAACAACCACTGGATCGGCCCGCTCTCCTCGCAAGGCGTGTTCGATAGGAAGCAGACGACATGGGTTTCGTCTTCGGGCATGAGTGCCGCATTGCGAGCGGGAATGAATGGGATGTTTGGGACAATCAGAACGCTCGCTGGACCTCGAAGGGCATCCCTTGCTATCCGAACAGCAATTCCTGGAACCATCTTACGATCAAGGTGCAGCGGACTCCGAACAATGAATTGGTATATCAGTCCATCACTTTCAATGGAGTGACCAGCAATCTGAACTGGACTTTCGGTCACGGCTCAGCAAATGGACGGTATGGGTTGACCATCAATTACCAGATGGACGGCAATCGAAACGAGATTTCCTATAATGTGTATCTGGACAATTTGACTTTCCCTTATCAGTGAGAAGTCTTCAGGCAGTGGCCATTCGGGTGTCACTGACAAAAGCAGATTCCTCTCTGCGCCGTCGATGGCGCTCTGACTCCGGTCGGAATGACAAGCGTGAGTAAGAGGGACAGCAGACAGGACTTCTTCCACAACAGGCCTGTTGCTCGAAGCGGATTACTGAACGTACCAGTAGTGAACGTACCAGTAAAGATAAGTAAAAGGTATTGACCTGTTTACGGATTCCGGGTACAGTATCTTGTTCCACGGACATCCAGAGCCTCTGGGTCGGTTGCGAATGTACCTAGGCCTGTCATCCCAAATCAGGAAAAGAGAGCATCTTTGGGGTCCAGTGACGCATCTATTCTGGGTAGGAATTGCGCTAACTCCTGACAAAACTCAGTAGAATCAGTAGCTTGCGACGACTTGTGGAATTGTTGCGATTCTGCGGAAAAAAGGGCGAAGCGGGATGCCCATATTATTAAGGAAGGGGAAAGACACACATGCGCTCTGATCGTGTGTTTGACGCTTTACAAACATTACGAAATCGTTATATGTTATGCCAGCTCGCCTCCAAGGCCACGCGGAAGTTCCACCGGCCCAGCACCAGAATCCAGGAAACGATGAATGGAGTTTTGGACCGGATCGCAGGCGCGGAGCGGCAGGAGATCCTGTCGGAGCCGGAGAATTTTGCTGAGGCACAACGGCGGGCTGCTTAAAACAGCCTGCCCGCCCTGCCTCGTGGTGTTTTGTCTCTCCTGAATACCCTCCTTTGAAAATCTCCCGAAGACGCTGAAACTTACACGTTTGAGTGGACCGGGTTTAGGTGAATCATGACCATCGCCGAACTGAAAGAAAAAAACATTACCGAGCTGACCAAGATCGCAAGGACCTTGGAACTGCCCGGCGCCAGCGGACTGCGCAAGCAGGACCTCATCTTCAAAATTCTGCAAGCGCAGAGCGAAAAAGAAGGACACATTTTTGCCGAAGGCGTGCTGGAAATCTTGCCTGACGGCTACGGCTTCCTGCGGTCGCCAGACTACAACTATTTGCCGGGGCCCGACGATATTTATGTGTCGCCGTCGCAGATCCGCAAGTTTGACTTGAAAACCGGTGACACGATCAGCGGACAGGTGCGGCCTCCGCACGAAGGCGAGAAATATTTTGCTCTCGTGAAGATTGAGGCAGTGAACTTTGAGTCGCCGGACGAGGCGCGCAACAAAATTCTATTCGACAACCTGACGCCGCTATATCCGCAGGAGCGGCTGAAGCTGGAGACAACGCGGGAAAATTCCAGCGCGCGCGTAATGGATTTGCTGACGCCGCTCGGCAAGGGCCAGCGCGGGTTGATTGTTTCTCCGCCGCGCGCCGGCAAGACCATGCTGCTGCAGAATGTGGCGAACTCGATTACCACAAACCATCCGGAGGTCGTGTTGATGGTCCTGCTCATCGACGAGCGTCCGGAAGAAGTGACGGACATGCAGCGGTCGGTCAAGGGCGAGGTGATTTCTTCGACCTTCGACGAGCCCGCGGCGCGGCACGTGCAGGTCGCCGAGATGGTGATCGAGAAGGCGAAGCGTTTGGTCGAGCACAAGCGCGATGTGGTAATCCTGCTGGATTCGATCACGCGGTTGGCGCGAGCTTATAACACGATCGTTCCGCCCTCGGGCAAAGTACTGTCAGGTGGCGTGGACTCGAATGCATTGCAGCGGCCGAAGCGGTTTTTTGGGTCGGCGCGAAATATTGAAGAAGGTGGATCGCTGACGATTATCGCTACGGCGCTGATCGATACCGGATCGCGCATGGATGACGTGATCTTTGAAGAATTCAAGGGCACGGGCAACTCGGAAATTATTCTCGAGCGTAAATTGGTGGATAAGCGAGTGTTCCCGGCCATCGACATTCAGCGTTCGGGCACGCGTAAGGAAGAGTTGCTGATTCCGCGCGAAGATCTGTCGCGGATCTGGGTGCTGCGCAAGGTGCTGAATCCGCTGTCTCCGGTGGAAGCGATGGAGTTGCTGATCGACAAGCTCAGCAAGACGAAGTCGAATGGCGAGTTCTTGTCGAACATGAGTTCGCTGTAGGCGTCGATGGTTTTTGGGGAAGATGGCAAGCCTCCGGTCCGCTGGAGGCTTGCAGTTTTTGGGGCCATTCCTGGCGTATTAAATTGCGCATTTCTGTTGCCGTCGGCGGTGAAAGTGTCCATACTTACCCCGGCAGAACGTCCGCGCCTTTTCCGAGGATCATGTGCGAACGAAGCAGATGGTTTGGGGTCTCTTTCTTTTCTTCCTGTTCACGATTCCTGGCTATGGCCAGAGCCTAAGGGCGCCGCACACGCAGTCGATTGACGGTACTGCGGCTCCCCGTGAGGACGACCAGAGCCGGGAACGCCTCGCCAGCGACATGGCCAAAAAAGCCAACCAGGAGAGGCACGCCGCGGTCAAGGCTGATACTGACAAACTGTTGAAGCTTGCGGGCGAACTGAAACAGTATGTGGACAGGACGAATGAGAACATGCTCTCGGTTGAAGTGCTCAAGAAAGCCGAAGAGATCGAGAAACTGGCGCACAGCGTGAAGGACAAAATGAAGGGACCGAACTAATCGAATCGCGGTGCTGATCAGGTCCATGCGCAGTCAAACCCCTGACCGATCGTGAAGGTTCGCCAAGAACCGAAGAGAGACGGCACGTTAGAAGATCGCCCCCCATCAGAAATTCAGCGCAACTCCGGTCGGATTACGGGGTTTGCATTCCATAGAATCCGCTGGATGCGGAGGAGGACAAGGATATGAAGCGGACGATTGCGGGAGTACTGTTGTTGATCGGAATGGGCGCTGGGACGACGTTTGCGGACGATGGGGGGCGCGAGCGGCGAGACATACGTCATGACGAGGTTAGGATTGCTCATGACGGGCGGGAACTTCGCCGCGATTTGTATTATGGAAATTATGGTGCGGCGCGGCGTGAGCGCAGAGAACTCAGGCGAGAGTATCGCGATCTGAGTCGCGACCGAAGAGATTTGTATGGGGATCGGCGATAGGGCGTGGCGACCGCTTACCTCAGAGGCTAAAGCCTGCATGATTTCTCGCGAATATTAAACGCCATCCGGGGTGGGCCGGAGGCGTTTGCTTTTGGCTGCATCGAGCTGTGCGCGGCGCCCGGACGGGCAGCCGGGGGCGGCGGTCCTCACATGGGCAGTCTTACTTTCCGGTTCGGATTCGCATGCCGTAGAAGGAGCGGTATACGAAGAAAAAGGAAACGACGAAGAACGCCAAGGCCAGCACGTTTGTGATCGTCGCACCTTGATCACGCGTTAAGGTAACGGCCAACTCCACTGCCAGCAGGCCGAAGAGCGTGGTGAATTTGATGACCGGGTTCAGGGCCACGGAGGAAGTGTCCTTGAACGGGTCGCCGACTGTGTCGCCGATCACGGTGGCATCGTGCAGCGGAGTTCCCTTCTGCTTCATTTCGACTTCGACAATTTTCTTTGCGTTGTCCCAGGCGGCGCCGGCGTTGGCCATGAAGATTGCCTGGTACAGGCCGAAGACGGCGATGGAGATGAGATAGCCCACGAAGAAGAATGGTTCGACGAAGGCGAAGGCCAGCGTGCCGAAGAAAACGGCGATGAAGATGTTCAGCATGCCTTTCTGCGCGTACTTGGTGCAGATCGCAACCACGGCCTTGCTGTCTGCAACGGAAGCTTTCTCCACCCCTTCGAGTTTGATGTTGGCTTTGATGAATTCGACGGCGCGGTATGCGCCGGTAGTGACGGCCTGCGTCGATGCGCCAGTGAACCAATAAATCATGGCGCCTCCGGTGATCAGTCCGAGGAAAAATGGTGCGTGCAGCAGCGACAGTTTGTCGACGTTTTCGGTGAGGCCGCTGGTGAGCGCCATGATGATGGAGAAGATCATCGTGGTGGCGCCGACGACGGCGGTACCGATGAGCACCGGCTTGGCTGTGGCTTTGAAGGTGTTGCCTGCACCGTCATTGGCTTCGAGCAGGTGCTTGGCGCGCTCGAAGTTGACGGGCATATTGAATTCTTTTCTGATGTCGGCCTCGACGTTTGGAACCTGCTCGATCAGGGACAACTCATAAACCGATTGAGCATTGTCGGTGACGGGGCCGTAAGAATCCACGGCGATGGTGACCGGACCCATGCCAAGGAAACCAAAGGCGACTAATCCAAAGGCGAAGACAGCGGGAGCCAGCATTGTTGCGGCCGCCGCAAGACCCATCGTGCTGAAGTAATAAGCGATGGACATCAGCAGAACCATCGAGAGGCCGAGATAGTAGCCGGAGAAGTTTCCAGCGACGAATCCGGAAAGGATGCCGAGTGAGGCGCCGCCTTCTTCCGCGGAGGTAACAACTTCTCTTACGTGGCGCGACTCGGTAGAGGTGAATACCTTTACTAACTCTGGAATCAAGGCTCCCGCAAGAGTTCCGCAGGAGATGATTACGGCAAGCTTCCACCACTGAGTGGCGTCGCCGCCAAGGTCTGGAATGATAAAGAAGGAAACCAAGAAGGTCAGAGCGATGGAGACGATCGAAGTGAGCCAGACCAGAGTCGTCAGAGGCGTTTCGAAATTCATTGCATCGGCGCTTCCGAAGCGGCCTTTGGCGATGACGGCATTGAGGAAGTAAGAGACCGCACTGGCCACCAGCATCATGACGCGCATGACAAAGATCCACACCAGCAACTGGACCTGGACGCTGGGATTCTTCACGCCGAGGAGAATAAAGGTGATCAGTGCGACGCCGGTGACGCCGTAGGTTTCGAAGCCATCGGCGGAGGGGCCGACGGAATCGCCAGCATTGTCGCCGGTGCAATCGGCAATGACGCCGGGGTTGCGGGCGTCGTCTTCTTTAATCTTGAAGACGATCTTCATCAAGTCGGACCCGATGTCGGCGATCTTGGTGAAGATGCCGCCGGCGATTCGCAAGGCGGCCGCGCCAAGGGATTCGCCGATGGCGAATCCAATGAAGCAAGGGCCGGCATAGTCGCCGGGGATAAAGAGGAGAATGATCAACATGATGAGGAGCTCGACGCTGATCAGCATCATCCCGATGCTCATGCCGGCTTCCAAAGGAATCTGGTAAACGGGGAAAGGCTTCCCTGGCAGAGACGCGAAGGCGGTGCGGGAGTTGGCGAAAGTGTTCACGCGAATACCAAACCAGGCCACGCCGTAGCTGCCGCCGATGCCGACCAGACTGAACACCAGGATGATGGCGACTCGCATGGCTTCCATGTGTTCGAGTACGCCGAAGTAGAGAAGGATGATGACGGCAATAAAAACCCAGAGTAACAGGATGAAACGCCCCTGGGTGACCAGATAAGTTTTGCAAGTCTCGTAGATGAGCTCGGAGATTTCGCGCATGACGCGGTGCACCGGCAGATTCTTGAGGCGCATGAAGATGACCATGCCGAAGGTGAGTCCGAAGATGCAGAAAAGGATGCCGACCAGAAGCAGGCGATGGCCATCGATGGCGCCATTGAGGAAGCTCACCGAAGAAAGGTCGGGAAGTTTGAGTGAGGCTTCGCCGCCAGCGGTTTCGCCAGCAGGTTGAGCCAGCGCCGAGGCGGCGCAGACGGTAAGCAGCGTCGCCATAGCAAGAGTTTTTGTCAGGAAATTGCTCAGGAAACCGGTAACCACGCGGCGGCGTTGGAACGCAGAAATGGCGAGCCAGGTGCGCATAATGAGTCCTCCAAAAAATGAATCGGGTTTCAGGAATACGAACGTGTTTAGATAACACCTTCCAGAGAGACATTCCCGTCCGAGCACGCCAGTGCAATTCGGGACCGTCGCCGGAATTCCGAACACGCTTCCACCGCAAAACCTAAAGGCAGTGTTGGAGTTTGGCCGCGTCGGAGTTTGCTTACGCCATCCAGAGAAGGTATCCCTTCAATCTTGACGGAGTACCGCAAAACGGGCATTTATAACATGGTGGAAGGAAAGGGTCAATGACATGGAGACGGATAAGAGGGATAAAGAGGAAAAGTTTCCTCCAAGTGTGCCTGATTTGGTCACGGCGGCATGATAATGAGGGCGGGCTTGAATCAGGATGAACAAAGAGCCGGAGCCGACCTCACAAACTCTGGCTCTATACCGCTGGGCTACTTCCAATGGCCCCAGCGAAAGTGGGGCCGACGGAGAACCGGACATAGTTTTGCCGGTTCGTGAGCAAGTTAGAAAAAAGGTGGGTGTTCACCCAGTCGGTGGCGAAGCACAGGCCGACCAGCCGAGATACGTAGAGGTCGAAGCCACCGCCCAATCCAAAGAACAGTTGAGTATCAGTCTGGTGAGCACGAGGCAGAGGGGCCCCAGCAGAGTCAATAGCCCTCCTAACTGAGGCGGCAGGTCGATATTTGCGTTCTCATGGATCTCGTCGAAGCCGGGGCGGGCAAAGAGGGTAACCCTTTCCCACTTGCGCAGGTAAAACTGAGGGCCCAGGGCAAACGTATAACTGGTCGATGTGAACGGCACATTTGCTAAGCCAGGCGGCGGAGCGGCCAACTCCTCATTTGCGATCAGCAAGGGCGTGAACACAGTTTCGCTTCCATTGATGGTCCCGGCACCGCTCAGGACTTGGGTGCCAATCGCGCTGAAGTCGCCGCCCAATCCAAGCCATCGTTTCACGGTAGCCGAAATCGGTTTCGAAGCCGCGCTCAGTGAGGTTACGCGTTGGGCTGATCATGTAGTCGAAGCCGATGAACAAGGTGTAACGGTTAACATCCGTCTGCTGCGCCAACGCGGCGCAGACAATAGATCAAAACCGGAAGGCCGCAAAACAGCATACGCTTCATATGCTTCGGCGACCCGGCGTAATATGATTTGCCATCCTCTTCTTCTTCCATAAAGTCGGAGTAGGGATCACGATTACTCATGACCCCCTCCACGGATCCGGACGAGCGGTTTTCCCGCATCCGGCTCTTGCCTTAGGTAATAACGCCCATGCGGCGCAAAGGATAGGGATGACAGACAAAAGGCAAAGGCAGCCAGCG
>JBEKUD010000122.1:0-14746 GCA_049515395.1 Candidatus Sulfotelmatobacter sp.
CGTTCTCCTGGCGTTCTTTGACCTTCTCGATCATGAGGCGCAGTTGTTCCCGGATCTGGTCGTGCGGGCTGCGGTATAAATCCGAAATGCGAGTCTGCACATCGAGAACCGTGGTTACTGCGTTAAGTGTGTATTCGCGCGGTTTCTCTTCATAGTCGACGTAGATCTCCGGCAGGTCGATTTCTTCGTCGGGACTGCACTCGATGGTCCGCGTACCCGGGCGGGTAACTTTCACTTTATTGACGCGATAGGTGCCGGCTTCAACGGGCACCCACGACAGGAAAGTGACCAGCCAGCGCGGCGTGATCACCCCCATCATGGGGACCGTTTTGGTGACGTTCGCGAGCTGGCGCGCCTGCTGCTCGCTCAGCGTATGACGTACTTCGGCTTTCTCAGGCATGGATTAGCTCCTCAGTACCAAAAGGGGAATGATTAACACATGCGACACACAGAGAATTGCGGAGTGGGGTAGCGCAGAGGCAACGTCCATAACTTGCAAACGGTAGATGCTGCCGACGGGATTGTCTGTGACTCGCATCACCATTCTGGGACTTGACCTGCCTCTTGCGCTAAACGCAAGAAATCAGACACGAATTTCGCTTCGTGCAGAATTCCTGATGAGATGTAACGCTTCCGGAGGCTAATGTCAAGTTAAGACATTGCCATTATGGGAAATCTAGGGATAACGAAAAAGTCGGGATCGACTGCTCAGACCGGTTGGGCATGGTTTGGAAGGGCACGCTCACGCGCCCGCTGTGGAAGCTTTTTTCGCGGTTAATCGGATTCATGAGCGTCGTCTCGGCCCTTCCCCATAGTCGCCAGGAGCCACAGCGCATTTCCGCTAATGTCAAGTAAGTCCATCGTCTATATAGCATACTTTCGAAAGTTCGGCTGAAAATAAGTGCGGATGCGATTTTCTCCGCATCAGACTTGGACTTGCGCGATGCTTGTCTCTGCGCGATGACAGTGGTCGTCAGTAGAAGAAAAGTAAACTTCTTCATCAAAGTTCCCCAGGGTATTGATGTCAGTGCGTTACCCAACTGCATCGTCGTTTCTCCCCCGCAAAAATGTAGACCTGCATCACCGCCATGGTTGCCTTGGCCCCACCCTACGCTGCTTTGTGTCCTCGTTCGGACATTTTCGCCGCAGCTCCGAGCGCACTGTCGGCAGGTTTCGGCGCACTCCTTCATCTGCACGTCCTCACTCCCGCCGAGCTGCTCGCAACTGCTGGCACACAGATCGCAGACTTGAGCGCAAACGCCACACGTGTAGGGGCGCAAGTCGGATCCTCGAAGCATGAAATCGGTGGCAGTGAGGCAGATCTCGGCACAATCCTGCAGCAGCCGGACATGATCAGATTCGGCGTATTTGCCGGACTTTTCCAGGCAATACTGAATGGTTTCCGTGCACAGGGCGTGACAATGGGTGCAATCGTCAATACAGGACTGAAGGTGCGTGTCTCGCGGCATGTTTTCTACTCCTCTCTTTCTTAATTTCAAAAGAACAGAGCAAAGACCCTACGCTGCAATTTTCTTCCGGATCCTGCTTTCCGATAACCACCTCTTAGCAGCTTCGACGTCGTCATCGCCGAGTTCGTGGCCCCCCTCGTGCCAGGAAAGGGTTACGGCGGCGCCTCCGCTCTCGAACATCGCCGCCAGTTCTGGGGCTGCCCTCCCGGCACGATTGGATCTCGTGCGCCAGCGCCGATGAACACGGAGAGATTGCTGAAGTCCCGGATGATGTCTGGCTCGAAGGGCACCATCGCTCGGAATAGAACGGCAGCGGCTAGATGATGCGGGTGGAGCAGGATGAGACTAGCCGCGATGTTCGCTCCGTTAGAATAGCCAACGGCGATCAGCTTCTTCGTGCTGAAGTCGTATCGCTTAGAAGCCGCCTCAATGAATTGCGCCAGCTCTTCGGCCCGGAACTTGAGGTCCTCGATATCGAAAACGCCTTCCGCGAAGCGGCGAAAGAAACGCGGCATGCCATTTTCCAAGACCTTGCCTCGTAACGAGAGCAGGGCGGCACCGGGCCACAATTCATTTCCCAAGGGCACAAGGTTGTTTTCATCGCCTCCCGTGCCGTGCAGCAAGAGCAACGTCACGGGATGAGGAATACGTGGCAGGGCAGGAATAAATTTGTGAACGAACCCTAAATGCATTGGCGGCCTGAATGCTTCGGACTTTGGGGAGACGAATAATTGCGGAGCGAACATAGCTGCGGGAGCTAATTGCACGATCAGTGTGACCTTTACGCCTTCCAGAGACGCGGTCGAACGCTCCACGAACGTGTTTTTGCAGCGTTCTGCGGCGAACAGGGATAGTAAGTCGTTGAGAATAAATTAACTGGTTGGCGTCCCCGACGGGATTTGAACCCGTGTTACCGCCGTGAAAGGGCGATGTCCTAGGCCAGGCTAGACGACGGGGACGGCTGTAATGGTGGGCTACCTAACGTAACGGTTGATCGTAACAAGGCCTTGTAGCTCTGTCAAAACCTGCGTGGAATGGAGAACGACGATGCTCGAATTCCGCGCGTGGAATTGAGGCGTCGTCTATTTTCCACTCCTGTTCCCCACAATCCTCAGACAATTTAGAATTGTGCTTAACGCGCGGAAACGTGCGGTTCTGCGACTTTTCGAGGTCTATGTGTCCGATCCGGTTTATCTCAGTCTTTGGTTTCGCGATTTTTCTGGACCCGAGATGTTACCGCACGCCTTCGCGGTGTTGCAGCAGTTCCCTTTTTCGGAACGACGTCCGGGAATCAGCTACTTCGCCGTGCACCCGGTTTCCTGGAGCGAAGCTACAGTGCTGGAACGCCGCTTCCCTTCCGGGATCGATGCGGGGCAGGCCACGCTGATCGTCGCCGAACTGATTCACGACGACTACGCATACGTCTTTGAAGCTCACTGGGATTTGTGGACGCCGGACCTGTCCAGCGGAAACTGGGTGCTTAAACCAGCAGCAGCCGAG
Organism: Candidatus Sulfotelmatobacter sp.; assembly: GCA_049515395.1. Taxonomy (GTDB): domain Bacteria; phylum Acidobacteriota; class Terriglobia; order Terriglobales; family Acidobacteriaceae; genus Sulfotelmatobacter. The sequence continues at coordinate 2,970 of JBEKUD010000122.1, forward strand.
TTCATCGTTCAAGGCGAAAAATTTGACGAAGGAGCATATCAGCAGACGGGACACATCCAAATCGATTTCGCTTTGGATTCGTACTTTCTGCAGCCGGAGACCGAGCTTAGCGACCAGACACGGGCCAAGATTCGCGACAACGTGGCGAAGCTCGTGGAATTCTCGGTCAAAGTTGAGAAGAATAGTGGCGTCAGTTCGCGCTTGCTCTGGTCAGAATCCGAGGAAAGTCTGGCGAAGAAGTTGATTGCGCGATTGCAGAAAGTGCAGTAACCGCGCACAAAGTCGGTCGTCGACTCTCTGCCCACCATGCGAAAGGCTATTTCGTTCGTCCGCCCTCAACTTTCAGCGTATCCGACGCCCCAGCCTGCGCCGCAGCCAACCGTGCAGTCAGCACGCGGAATGGTGAACAGGATACGTAATCCATTCCCACCTTGTGGCAGAACTCCACCGACGACGGCTCGCCGCCATGTTCGCCGCAGATTCCGACCTCCAGCTTAGGCCGCGTCTTGCGCCCGCGTTCGATCCCGATCTTCACCAGTTCGCCGACACCGACCTGGTCGATGGCAGCAAACGGATCCTGCTTCAGAATCCCTTCCGCCAAATACGTGGGCAGCACTTTGTTAACGTCGTCGCGTGAGAAGCCGAACGTCGTCTGAGTCAGGTCGTTTGTGCCGAAGGAGAAGAACTCCGCTTCCTTGGCAATCTCGTCCGCAACCAGACAGGCACGAGGCAACTCAATCATCGTTCCCACCAGGTAGTGCACGCGCCGTCCCTTTTCCTTAAACACTTCTTCCGCCACCCGCCGGACAATTGCTCCCTGATTCTCCATCTCTTTCACGGTCCCGATCAGCGGGATCATTACTTCGGCGTGAGTCTTGATGCCTTCCTTGTCGACAGCGATGACTGCTTCAATGATGGCCCGCGCCTGCATTTCGGTAATCTCCGGATAGGTGATTCCCAACCGGCAGCCACGATGACCCAGCATCGGATTAAACTCATGTAGTTCTTCCACCCGCGCCAAAAGCGTGCGCAATTCTTTCAGCTTCGGCGATTTCGGCTTGGTGGCTTCGAGCACCGCGATTTCCACCATCAGCTCTTCGCGTTTCGGCAGGAACTCGTGCAGCGGCGGATCCAACAACCGAATGGTCACCGGCAAACCTGCCATCGCCTTGAACAGGCCGATAAAGTCGGCGCGCTGCATCGGGAGTAACTTCTTCAGAAAGATGCGGCGATCTTTTTCATTGTTGGCCAGAATCATCTTCCGCATGTGCTCGATGCGGTCTTCCGCAAAGAACATGTGCTCGGTGCGGCACAGGCCGATGCCCTCGGCACCAAACGCCCGTGCTTGAATGGCATCGCGTGGAATGTCAGCGTTGGCGCGTACGCCGATCTTGCGGTACGGCTCCGCCCAGCCCATCAGCTCGAGGAGTTCAGGATCGTCTGCTGTAGGAGGAATCGTGCTTAGTTTTCCTTTGATTACGCGGCCGGTGGTACCGTCGAGCGAAATCCAGTCACCTTCCTTGAAGATTTGCCCCTTCACGCGCATTTCGCGTCGGCTCTCATCGACCCCGATATCGCCGGCTCCCGCGACGCAGCACTTTCCCATGCCGCGCGTGACTACAGCCGCGTGGCTGGTCATGCCACCGCGCGAAGTCAAAATACCCGCAGCTACTTCCATGCCTTGAATATCTTCGGGTGTGGTTTCTGCGCGCACCAGAATCACAGGATTTTTCGTCGCCCCGTGCCCAGCCTTCTTCACCGCTTCCTCCGCGGTGAACACGATTTGACCGACCGCCGCGCCCGGCGATGCCGGCAAGCCCGTGGCCAGCACCTCAACCTTCGTGCTCTTCTCGTCCAACCGCGGCACAAGAAAGTCATAGAGCTGGTTCGGTTCCACACGGAAGATGGCTTCCTCCTTCGTGATCAATCCTTCATCTACCATTTGGATCGCCACGCGCACCGCAGCCAGACCTGTGCGTTTGCCGTTGCGAGTTTGCAGCATGTAGAGCTTGCCGTCCTGGATGGTGAACTCGAAATCCTGCATGTCTTTGTAATGCTTTTCGAGCCGCGTAGTGATCTCGCGGAGCTGGTTATAGACATCAGGCATGATCTTCTGCAGTTCGAGGATCGGCACCGGAGTCCGCACGCCGGAAACCACATCCTCGCCCTGCGCATTCATCAGAAATTCGCCATAAAACTCCTTGGCACCCGTCGCCGGATTGCGCGTGAAGCCCACGCCTGTGCCGCTGGTATCACCGAGGTTGCCGTATACCATGGCCTGCACATTGACCGCGGTGCCCAGCATGTCATCAATATTATTGATGCGGCGGTAGTGTTTGGCGCGCTCGTTCTGCCACGAGCGGAAAACGGCGTCTCGCGCCATCACCAGCTGTTCATGCGGATCCTGAGGGAAGTCGCGCTTGGTATGCTTTTTGACGACCTTTTTATACTCCTCGATGACTTCCTTCAGCGCCTTCGCATCGAGATCGGTGTCCAGCTTGGTCTTTTTCTGCTTTTTCTTCGCATCGAAGACCGCATCGAACGCGGACTTCGGAATCTCGAGCACGACGCTGCCGAACATCTGGATTAGTCGCCGGTAGGAATCCGCCGCGAATCGAGGATTGCTACTGCGCCTGGCCAGTGCCTCCACACTTTTGTCGTTCAAGCCTAGATTAAGAATCGTATCCATCATGCCCGGCATGGAGAACTTCGCGCCCGAGCGCACGCTCACCAGCAACGGATTTTCGCCGATACCGAGTTTCTGTCCCTGTAGGGATTCCAGCTTAGCCAACGCCTCGTCCATTTGGCTTTCGACTTCTTTTGACACGGCGTTGTGCCGCATGTATTCCCGGCAAGCCTCAGTCTGGATCGTAAATCCGGGCGGGACAGGGAGACCTGCGTTGGTCATCTCAGCCAGGCCCGCGCCCTTTCCACCTAAATCGTCCTTCATTTTGCCGTGACCCTCGGCCTTGCCGGCGCCGAAGAAGTAAACGTATTTGGTGGGAGTTTTCTTTGTTTCTTTAACTTCTGTTTCGAGGGTCATCGTTGCCATGAGTATTATTCCTCTGCTTCAAGATTTGTAAACTTCAATTCGATCTTTGGTGGACACGGTGTCTTTAACTATGAATTTTAGACGATATCTTGTGCTTTCAATTATTTCCTTCCGCTACGATCTCGGAGAAATCCGCGATGGTTGAGAACTCTCTCAGGACAGTTCGCAGCAGTGCGAGACGATTTGCTCGAATTCTTCCGTCTTCCACCATTACCATGACCTTTTCGAAAAACCTGTCGACCGGGTCCTGGGCCGTCGATAACATAATCAAGGCGTCCAGATATTCTTTCCTGCTCCGATGCTCATCGACTTGCGGGTTTTTCTGCTCCAGGTAAGCCATCAAGTTTTTTTCTTCATCGGCAGCTTCCGGCAGATACTCGAACTTGCCGGCGGCCTCGATATTCTTTTCAGCAGCTTGTCTCAGAATATTTCGCATGCGCTTGCAAGCGGCGCCAATAGCCTGAAACTCGGGCATGTGCATGACCTTCCTGACGGCCTCGGCGCGCGCGACGGCATCCATGATGTCATCAGAATCCACCGCCAACACCGCCTTAACCACGTCATAGCCATATCCCTGAACGTCCTTTAAATAAAACTCGAGACGCTCCCGGAAAAAGATCCGCACCGATTCGATAAATTTCGCATCGTCGACAAATTTCTTCTCGGCTCCCGATCCTTTATACCCGGCGCGCGCATCCCGCATCAGGTTCGACAAATGCAAGGGCAACTTCTTCTCCGCGATCACCTTCACAATTCCGTTGGCTTGCCGCCGCAGGGCGAAGGGATCTTTCGATCCGCTGGGAATTAGTCCCAGCGAGAACATGCCGGCGATCGTGTCCGCTTTGTCGCCAGTGGAAAGCACTGCACTCTCGATGGACCCTGGCACGTCATCTTCGGTGAACTCAGGTTTGTAGTGATCGTAGATCGCATCAGCGATCGCGAGCCGCGTTGCTTCCGGCAAGCTGATGTCCAATTCCTGCACTCGCGCATACAGTCCGCCCACAATGCCCTGCAGTTCGGTGAATTCCTTCACCAGTTCCGTAGTCAAGTCAGTTTTTGCCAGACATGCAGCCTTGTGAATCACTCCCGCGCGAACCGCCATGCCAGCCTGCTTGATGATCTCGCTCAGCCAACTGCACAGGCGCTGCACGCGCTGTGTCTTGTCGTAGTAGCTGCCCAGGTCTTTCTGGAAAGTAACGTTCTTGAGGGAATCCAGACGCTCCAGCAGCGATCGCTTCTGATCCGTCTCCCAAAAGAAACGCGCGTCGTTGAAACGGGCACGAAGCACGCGCTCGTTGTCGTGCCGGATGAGCCCCTGCGGATCTCCATCTGTATTCAAGACCGCCAGGAAATGCGGCAACAACTTCCCGCTCGAATCCTCCACCGCAAAATACTTCTGGTGATCCCGCATCACCGTCACCAAAACTTCTTCCGGCAGAGCCAAGAACTGCAGATCGAATGTACCGAGAATCGCCGAGGGAAACTCAGTCAGGTTTACTACGCTATCGAGGAGCGCCTCGTCTTCGCGCCAGCGCGCCCCTGGAATGGTGCGAGTGGCAGCATCAAGAGCTTTGCGAATCTGATGCTCGCGCTCGCCCCGTCCCAAGACTTTCGCCTCGCGAAGCGCTTCGACATATGGAGAACCGGCACGAGGAATCGTTACGTTTCCAGGGGAGAGGATTCGGTGTCCGCGCGAGGTGTTTCCGGCCTGGATTCCGTCAAACTCCAGTGGAATACTTTCCCCGTCCAGCATCGCCACCAGCCAGCGTACCGGACGTACAAACCTCTCATTCGGCTTGCGCCAGTACATATTCTTCGGCCAGTAGATCGAAGAAATTTCCCTGGGCAGATTCTCCGCGAGCACTTCGGCCGCACTTCGGCCCTTTCTAGTGATCTGCGCGGCGAGACACTCGCCTTTGGGCGTCATGATCTTTTCCAGTTGCGAGACATCAAGATCCACTTTCTTCGCGAAGCCATGTGCCGCAGGCGTGGGTACACCGTCTTTGTAACCGATTTTCACCGAGGGTCCGATCACCTGTTCCAACATGTCAGGCTGCGAAGAAGGAATTCCGGGAGCCATGATCGCCAACCGGCGTGGGGTCTCGAAATAAGTCACCTCGGCTGGCGTGAGTCGTTCCTGGCTCAGTAGCGCATTCACGCGCTCACGCAACTCTTGGGCAGCTGCATCGATCATTCGCGCTGGGATTTCCTCGCAGCCGATCTCAAGTAGAAAGTCTGGCATTCCGTCAAACCATCCAGTTTCACAGAAACGAACCACAGACGAATGTGATGTCGATCACATCGGTCTGTGCAAAATCTCGAAATCTAGCCCGCACATCGCTCAGCAACCGAAAGAAAGCGCTATCCCACCGGCAACAGCTTCGCTTTCGGCATTTTCTTTTCACGCGCAGGTTCAGGCTCGTCTAACTGCCCCGTAGGGGAGGACTCGTTTTTCTGCTGGTCCACCCAAGCCTTCGCAATTCCAACCGCCAGCGTCCGCACCCGGGCAATCACGCCTACGCGTTCCGTAACAGAGATCGCTCCTCGCGCGTCAAGGATGTTGAACAAGTGCGAGCATTTCAGACAAAGGTCGTACGCACCTAGCAGCGGAAAGCGCGCCTTTTCCGTGCGTCCCTTGCCTGACGTGACATACCGATCCAATACCGCCTTGCACTCTGTCTCGTAAAGTTCGAAGTGCTTCCACGCCTTTTCCACGTCCGCCGCGTCGAAGTTGTACACCGAAAACTGCAGTTCATCGGCCAGCCGCACATCGCCATACTTCACTTCGTGTCCCGTCTCCGGATCGCGCGCCCAAACGATGTCGTAGATTGAATCCACATCCTGCAGAAACGCGCCGATGCGCTCCAAGCCGTAGGTCAGCTCCGCGGAAATGGGAAACAAATCTATACCCCCGCATTGCTGGAAATAAGTGAACTGCGTGATCTCCAGTCCATCAAGCATCACCTGCCAGCCCACGCCCCACGCGCTGAGCGTTGGAGCCTCCCAGTTGTCTTCTTCGAACTTGATGTCGTGCTGGCGGAGGTCGATTCCAATCGCCCCCAAGGACTCCAGATACAACTCCTGCACATTCTCCGGCGGAGGCTTCAGGATTACCTGCAACTGCATGTGCTTGAACAGCCGGTTGGGATTCTCTCCATACCGCCCGTCGGCCGGACGCCGCGATGGCTGCACGTACGCCACCTTATAAGGCTTCGGCCCCAGCACGCGCAGAAAGGTCTCCGGCGCCATCGTTCCCGCGCCAACCTCGACATCGTACGGCTGCTGCAGGACACATCCGCGCTCCGCCCAAAACGCCTGCAAGCGCAGGATGAGTTCCTGGAACGTCAGCGAACTGGAGTCAGATATATTCACAGGCTTATTCTGAAGCGGCGCAGGACCCATTGCTGATTGTAAAGTAAGTATAAGTATAGATGAGCCGTCAGCTTACGTCTAAAATCGCATCTTCTCCAGCATCCCGGCCGTGATCAACCTCTTCTCGATATGCCTTTGCAGAGTTTGAATCAAAAACTTTCGCAGATCGGCGCCCTGCGTCTTCGGCCAAGGTTTCTCCCGGGAAAAGACATTTACCGCGGCACGGAACATTTCCGCAGCCAGCATTCGCGATTCATTTGAGATCTCAGACGATGCCAGGCGCTTATCCTCGGCACACATCAGCCCGTCAGCCAGCGCGTGGAAGTAGGCCCGGCTACCATTCAAGCTGCGACCGCAAACGATGCACTCAGTCAACTCCGGCAGAAATCCGACCAGGCGCGTCAGCCAGAGATCGAAATAAGTGATCGGCATCCAAACGTCGGAACCTCTGGTCGCTTGCAATACGGAAAGGGTTAGCCGGAATATTGCGTCATTGACTTCACGGTCAGGAAGCAGTTCGTCCAGCAACTCAGCCATATGGCCCAGCGCCGTTGCCCTTAGATAGGTGACCTCCGTGGTCATCGGAGATTCGAGCACCTCGCACGAATCGAGGCGGACCAGTTCCTGACGTTCGCGGACATCGTAAAATGCGCGAACGTAGGTCATCGGCTCCAAAGATCCGCCAAAGCGGCGCTTCGACTTCTTTGCCGATCGCGCCACGCCGCGCACTTTTCCTTCCGCGCGAGTGAACATCGTGACCAGTAGATCGGCTTCCCGCAATGGATAGGTGCGGAGAACTATCGCTTCAGACTCCTTGAGGGACATGAAATTTCTTTTTTACATGGAACCTCGATTGTAAAGGACAGGAAGAAAATGTGAAAACTTGAGAACCCGCAGATCCCGCAGATGCGAATGCCTTGTGTTGACAACAATGAGATAGTGAAATGTTGCGTGCTGTCTGATGTGGGTTAATGTCGTCTTTTGTCGTTTTCCACAAGCACTTGCCAACGCCGGCACGGTATCTCTTTTACAATCGGGTAACGAAAAGTCACTTGGATTCGCGCCTCCGAAGAAGCGTTTTCCTCGGTTGCAATTCACGCGCATTGACAAATGCTGCCTCTTAACAATGCTTCTCATCGCCGGTTAAACCTGCTGACGGGCGAGTGGGTCCTGGTTTCGCCGCAACGCGCGGAGCGGCCGTGGCAAGGGCAAGTCGAGACGGCGTCCAGACACAGCGAGCCTGCCTATGACCCTTCTTGCTATCTCTGTCCCGGCAACACCCGTGCTGGCGGGAAGCGCAACCCTTCCTACGCATCGACCTACGTTTTCGACAACGACTATCCCGCGATCCGATCAGAGACTGCTCCGCAAGCGATGGATGACAGCCATCTATTAATCTCTCAGCCAGCACGAGGAATTTGTCGTGTAGGGTGCTTCTCGCCGCGCCATGACCTCACTCTTTCCGGAATGTCGCAAGCAGAAATCGTCACCGTCATTGAAATGTGGCGCGAGCAGTTTGCCGATCTTGGAAAGGTTGATTTCATCAAATACGTACAGATCTTTGAAAATCGTGGAGTCATGATGGGCGCGAGCAATCCGCATCCGCACTGCCAAATTTGGGCAACCAGTTCCTTGCCGAACGAACCGGCTAAAGAGCAGAAGTCGCTGCGCAATCACATGCGCTCGCGGCAGCAGTGCCTGCTCTGTGAGTACCTGCGGATCGAGAAGTCATCGGGCGAGCGCGTGGTATTTGAAAATGACGCTTTTGCTGTAATCGTGCCTTTCTGGGCGGTTTGGCCTTTTGAGACGCTGATTCTGCCTTTCCAACACCTGGCAGACATTTCACAGGTAACTGGGAATCAGGGCGAAAAACTCGCGGAAGTGCTGCGCGAGTTAACCGTATGCTACGACCACTTGTTCGAAACGCCGTTTCCTTATTCGATGGGTTTTCACCAACAACCCACGGACGGACTGGCGCATCCCGATTGGCACCTCCACGCACATTTTTTCCCGCCTTTGTTGCGATCTGCAGGCATCCGAAAGTTCATGGTTGGCTTCGAACTCTTGGGCACTCCGCAACGTGATATCACGCCGGAGGTAGCCGCTGAGCGATTGCGCTCGGTTTGCAGAAAGAGTTGAAAGTGATCGACGGAAACCCAAGCCAGAAACCGAAGATGGTTGAGCGGCGTGCCGCTTGGCGCCATCCGCAGCCCCTTAATCGTCCGAACTAGAGTACGGTCGATTTGTGGGGAGCTTGTGGGGAAACTCAAAATGCCCGCAAGGGCATCCTGCAAACCATTCAAAGGAAGACTCGTCAGAAGAATTCATGGGTAAGCTCCGGCTGGGGTAGTTTGCCAAGTGAGTAATAGAGCGCGAGTTCCAGGATGCGGAAAGTGCGAAAACCATAGGATCTTCTCATGGTTACTTTGGCCTTGTTGTTGAGCCCGCGATCACACCGCTGGAAAATTGCTTACTGGCCTTGAAATAGTTGAGCAGCAGAGTACGGTGAGCGCGCAAGGTGCGGGCGATTTTCTTCATGGGCTCGATACGGGATCGCAGGGTTTGATAGCACCAGAAATCCAAGAACATGCCGGCCCAGGTGGGCGAGGTGTATTCCCAAGAACTGCTGAAAATCTTCTTTGAGGAGATAGGCACGGACGGTCTGGAGGTTGTAGCGCAGTAGATCTCGCAGACGGGACTTCTGCTGAGAGGTGAGATTCTGTTTGCGCTTGAGCAACTAACGCGACTTCTTCAGCAGCGGTGGATAACCCTCCTGGGCCATCTTGGCGACTCGGCGGCGCGGACCTCATCCAGCGCCTTATTCATCTTGGCGACGATGTGGAAGCGATCGAGCATGTCTAGCGCCCGAACATTTCTGACGGATCACGTCCAGGTAAGGCTGCCACATGTCCGAGCATACAAATTCGATCTGCGCCGCGAGCTGCTCTCCGATGACGGTGAAGAAAACTTGGAAGGATTTGATGGTGCGTTCCTTGCCGACCCAAAGTAAGCGGGTGAGCCCCTGGTCGATCTGGTAGACCAGGGGCAGGTATTTGTGCCCTTTAGCGTACTGGATCTCATCTACACCAATGGCGAGCATACAGGCTCGGCTCAACTGGTGCTTGCCATCGCCCCAGGGAACTTGCTCGACCACCACACCTCGGGGAGATGATCGTAACCTGGCGCTGGCTGGTGGCACCCCGAACCGACCGCCGCCGAGCCCTCCCGCGGCCGGATGTCCACTTCGATGCTTTTCTTGCCGGGACCGAAGCGCGCATGTTGATAGACGAATCCGCGCTGGCGATGGCAGTGGTTTAGAATCGTGAACAATTCCATGGTACAGACAATTTTCAAGGCGAAGACTGCCAGAGTAAACCGCGCTGCTCTCTCGGCGCCGTCCTCCGATGTTTCCGCCTACTGCCCTGATCTGGACAACTGGCCGCGCTCATGGATGGGGCTGGAAAAAGACCTGCCGCCAGGGGAAGAACTGGTGGGTTGCCTCCGCCCCTTCATCGAGCATCTGGCCTCCTCGAGTCTTTCCCCGAAGACCATTCGCCGGCACGTGGACAACCTCTGGTTGTTGGGTGGAGAAATCATCCGCGACTTGAACTACGACCTTGCTCTAAGAAAGATGGCTGCTGACCGACTTCTCCGCAACGTGATCCACGAGGACGGCGGCCCGCTGATCCACAACGGCTCGGAAGAGGAGCAACGCTCCCTCGATTCAACCTGCCGCAAACTCCACCGCTTTCTCAGCCAACCTCAGCGCTGAGCCCGCCAGTTACCTCTAAATTCCCCGGACGAGGTACATTCTCCAATGCGGAAGCCTTGTCGTTGCAACTCTTCCGCCAGCTTGCGCGTGCTCTTACAGGTCCAACGCAAAGCCGATTCCGGGTCCCCCCGTGTCGTCGGTGCCATCAACCCTTCCAATGCCTGGAGAAGCTTAGGCTCCACCAGGCACTTGCGTCCACCTCCGATTCTACGGACTCGCCCCGCGGCCATCGCTTTGCCGGGACCTTTGCTCAACTCGCGCATTCCGGCATGGACCGTGGAACGAGACAGACCCGTCGCTTGCGCAAGTTATTTATGCGCAGTTCCTTAGCTCTGACACGCAGATGGCGCTCTCTCCCGGCGACAAACTCGGTCCGTGTGAAACTGTTGCGCTTATTGGTAAAGGCGGCATGGGGTCGCGCGATGCGCCCCCGCGAGTCAGGAGAAGCGACGACTTCGGTTTAGCCGATCCAGCAACGGCACGAAGTGGACAGCTTTCTTCTTAGCCGAGCTCAGGCAAGGTCGTAGCGATCAAGATTCATTACTTTGTTCCACGCAGCCGCGAAATCCTTCACAAACGCCTCCTTCGAGTCGTCACATGCATAGACTTCTGCGATTGCTCGAAGCTGGGAGTTCGAACCGAAGAGGAGATCGACGCGCGTGCCGGTCCACTTGATTTTGTCCGTCGCCCGATCGCGCCCCTCAAACACGCCATCGGATGTAGAGGAGGCCTGCCACTTCGTATTCATGTCGAGCAGGTTGACGAAGAAATCATTCGTCAGCGTTTCGGGCCGGCTGGTGAAGACGCCGTGTTTGGTCTGCCCGAAGCTCGCATTCAGGGCGCGCATGCCGCCGACGAGAACCGTCATCTCGGGGGCAGTCAGCGTCAGCAACTGCGCCCGATCCAGCAGCAACTCCTCAGCCGACAGGGGCTGTCCGCTTCGGAGGTAGTTGCGGAACCCGTCCGCAGCGTGCTCCATTACGGCGAATGAGTGCACGTCGGTCTGCTCCTGCGAAGCATCCGTGCGTCCCGGCGAGAAAGCAATCTTCACCTCGTGCCCGGCCCTCTTCGCAGCTTCCTCGACGGCTGCGCAGCCGCCCAGAACGATCAGGTCAGCCAGCGAGACCTTCTTCCCTTTGTTCCCGTTGGATTGCGAGCTATTGAAATCCGTTTGGATTATTTCCAGCTTCTGAAGAACCTTCGCCAGTTCGGCCGGCTGATTCACTTCCCAATCCTTCTGCGGCGCAAGGCGAATGCGCGCCCCGTTCGCTCCCCCGCGTTTGTCGGAGCCGCGGAACGAGGCCGCCGAAGCCCAGGCAGTCGTCACCAGTTGGGGGATCGACAGTCCGGATTCGAGGATCTTCGCCTTCAGAGCAGCAACGTCCTGCTCGCCGATCAACTTATGATCCACGGGGGGAACAGGGTCTTGCCAGATCTGCGGTTCCTTGGGAACGAGCGGGCCAAGGTACCGCACGATCGGTCCCATGTCGCGGTGCGTCAGCTTGAACCACGCCCGCGCAAACGCGTCTGCGAACTGATCCGGGTGCTCGTAGAAGCGCCGTGAAATCTTCTCGTAAGCAG
>JBEKUD010000123.1:0-14743 GCA_049515395.1 Candidatus Sulfotelmatobacter sp.
TACGCCGTCGGGGGCACGTTTGGGGTCAGAGACTGGTTAGTCTGGGCTACTCGGGACACCGGTAGGCATCCTTCGACTCCGCTCAGGATGACCCAACTTCGAGTCTGGATGACAACTTCGAGGTCTTCTACCCCTTTAGGCTTCAGTCCACCGTTCTGACATCGTCTGGCAGCATGAGCACGAACATGCAGTTACCGGTAGCCGCGGAGCAGGAAAGGATTCCGCGGCGGAGGATTCTTAGCGGGGCGTCGTCGGGGAAAGTGAGGCGGTATTCGGCGGTGCGGAGGGCTTCGGTGAAGACTTTCAGCTTCTCGTCTCCGCTGACGAATTTCACGGCTTCCGCCTTCGCAGCAGTGCCGGCGCCTCCGCTAAGAAGCACAAAGAAATCTGCGCTGCCGTTTTCTTTCGCCTTGCCCACGGCGAGGGTGCGCAGCGATTGCAGGCTGGCGTTGTCTTTTGCGCCGTTGAGTTTGGAGTTGGCCTTGACCAGCGCATCGATTCTTTCCTTCGTCTCCGGCACCGGACGCAGTCCAGTCACCGCAAGCTCGTAGGTCTCGAGCGCGCGATCTTGCTTTCCTTCTTTCTCGTAGATTTGGCCGAGATGGTCGCCAACTTCGCCGTGCTGGCCCAGTCCCCAGGCGGCAGCAACGTATTTTTCCGCTTTATCCAGATTGCCTTCGCTGAAATAGACCCAGCCGAGCGTGTCCCAGTAGGCGATGAGCGAGGGCACCAGCGGCAAGTCCTGTTGCGTGAGGCGGTCGAGCGACAAGTTGCGCAGCGCGGCCGTAGTGGCCGACACTGCCGACTCCGCATACTGCTGCGCGCGGTCCAGATGAGACTTCTTCAACGAGAGTTGATAAGCGATGTTGTTCCACACCAGAGGCGTTGCGGCAAGCTCGACGGCGTGATCGAACCGCGCCAGCGCTTTGTCATCCTGGCCCAGATTCAGGTAGGCGTCGCCGAGGCTGACTTGCAGTTCTGGATTGTCCGGAGTAAGAGAGGTGGCTTTTTCCAGCTCGGCCGCGGCCAAATCGTATTTGTGCCACTCGGAGTACATGGAGCCGAGTCCGGCATGCGCGAACTTGTCGAGCGGATTGATTTCGATCTGCTTGTTGAAGGCGGTGACGGCATCGTCGTACTTGCGCTCCTGCCAGTAGGCGCGGCCGAGGGCGTTATAGGCGTATTCGTCGTAGGGATTGATTTCAATTTGCTTCTTGAGAGCAGCGATGGCGTCGTCATTCTGGCGCAGGCCCATGTAGGCAAGGGCGAGTGCATACCAGGCGTATTTATTTTTGGCATCTACCTCGGTGGCGCGTTTGAGGAGTTCAACGGCCATGGGCAGATTGTTGCTGGCGATGGCGGCTCGACCGCTCTCCACCAGGTCGTCGGCCTTCATGTCGGCTGGAGCGCTGGGCGCGCCCGCCACGCTGCTCTCGATGGAAAGAAACTGCCCCAGATCCGAGCTGACGGCCCGGCGAAAGGATTCGTAGTCGGTGGCCCGCTGCGACGGGATCTCGTCCTGACGCAGAGTTAGGGTTCTGCCGGCGGTGAAGGTTGACCCTTCCAGCTTGTACGTTGCCTGGTACTCCGCGTAATCACGCTTCAACGAGAAGGGGAGGGGAGCGCGAGCAGTGTATTTCGCCGGGAGTTCGAGTTTTATCCGGTAGATGTACTGCGCCTTGGGGCCGAGCTTCAGCGGTTCTGCATCGGCATCGCTATCGTCGTCGCCAAGGACCGGCATGTTGAACTGGCAAAGCGGCAGGGTTAAGTCAGATTTCTTCTTCGACCAATCGAGAAAGTTCGGCCGGGAAATGTCGTAAGACATGGTGAACGGCTCGCGCGTGGCGGCGGGATCGCTGATCTTCAAGTTCGTGACTTCGCCGCCCATACCGGAATTGACATTCTCGACCACATGCTGCCATTGCGCCTCGGGAACGCGACGGAAGATGGAGCGCAGCAGCAGTTCTTCGTCGCCCCGGAAGGTGTAATGCACGTGTGCTTCGAGTTTGCCGATCTCATTGATGTTTCCATCGACCTCGGAAATTTCGCTGTCGGGCGTGGGCGTATCGGCGGGAGTTTCCTCGAGGTGAGGTGTGCCGGAGGGGGGAATTACGAGCGCCTGTTTCTTGCGCAGGGTGTAGGCCAGCAGGCGGAATGGCGCCACTTCGCTGGTGGTATCCATCCACACTTCCTCCTTGGGTGTCGTCATTGGAAGCATGGTGATGACGTGATCGAACTGCGAGGGCGAAGGAACGTCAACATCAAGCTTGCGGCTGGAATTGATCAACACCGAAGACGCGTGCATGCCTTCGGCCTCGAGCAGCGAGGCCAGCAGAGTGTGCTTATCTTTACAGTCGCCGTATTGATTGTGCAGGACATCACCGGAGGAGTGCGGCTGGTAGCGCCCCAATCCGAGCGATAGACTGACGTAGCGGAAATTCTTGGCCACGTAATCGTAGAGGGCCTGAACCTTGTCCAGATCGGTATCGAGGCCCTTGGTGAGTTCTTCGGCCTTGGCGCGAACCTCCGGGGAGGGCGAGCGACGATCTTTTTCCAGGCCCGCGTACCAGAGCCCGATCTGTTCCCAACTTACGAATGTGGTCAACTGAATGTCGGGGCGCTCGTCCTCAGGATGCTTCTTTTTCTTTTTGTCCCTGTCCCTGTCTTTTTCTTTGTCTTTATCTTTCGGGTCGTCTTCGCGTTCTAGGTGGGCGCGCGTCCAGTGATAGACGCGGCGACCGTCCCCTTCGGAAATCTTCGGATCCATTCCGGGCTTGCTTTTCAATTTCAGCGCACGGCGGGCGGGCACATCCACATCAACTTCTTCATCGAGGGTGATGTTGTTCCGGTCGAATTCATAATCCGCCCAGAACTCTTTCGGAGCCAAGGGAGTATGAATCACCGTGACCATGTCGTATTCGAGCACTTCGCCCGGGCGTAATCCGGGGACAGTGATGTGTTTCTGACGATAGTCGGTATAGACGGGCGCCTGTTGTTCCAGCGGAGCGCTCAGGTCCTGCACGGCGTCCTCGCCGGCTTTCACTACGGTGCCATCGGTCTTCAGAACGCGGACATAGGACATCTCGACGCGTTCGTTGGCGGAGTTGTATCCGAACTGTAGCTGCCCCCACTGCTGAACGCCGGCTTCACTTTGCACGCGGATGCGGGCGATGGTCTCCTTGCGGCCTGTGCCGTCGTTTTCGAAGCGATAAATCGAGCGGTATTTCTCAATGACAAACGCTTCCTGCGAATAATCGCGCTTGGACTCTGGCGGCTTGGGAGCCGCGTTATCCTGGTGGGCCCCGGCGGCATCTGCACCTTTGTTGGCTTCGGCGGGAACCCTCGAATTTGACTGAGCGGTCTGGGCTGAGGACTGGAGGGGGTCGATCGACAGGCAGAGAGCGATAAGCGGCAAGACAAGACTACGCATCCGGTAATAGTAAGGCTTCCGGTCTTGAATCCCAAGGCGAGTGCGTTGCGAGGGGAGCAGTTGCAACGATAACAGCGGCAAAAATTGCGGGGGCAACGCCTATACAAGACGGCCTGCACGAGACGCCCAATTTCTCACGATGAACAAATTCCTGCACCCATATCCTGTGACCGAGATCACATTTCTTTGTTCATTCATCACAAAAGCGTAGTAGAATCCGGCACAGATAGTCCTGCGCGAGCCAGGTTGCCGAGCAGGCGTGACGCAGTGAAGTAATTGCGCCACGATCTTTCCGTTCGGAGGATGTGGTATGGAAGATCGGGCTCCTAGTATCTCTCCCTCGGTT
Organism: Candidatus Sulfotelmatobacter sp.; assembly: GCA_049515395.1. Classification (GTDB taxonomy): domain Bacteria; phylum Acidobacteriota; class Terriglobia; order Terriglobales; family Acidobacteriaceae; genus Sulfotelmatobacter. Next base: position 3,777 of record JBEKUD010000123.1, read on the forward strand.
CAGCAGTCTCTCCCTTCATCATCGGCTTCACAAGCCTCCGTCGGCCGGCATCATGAAGGCCGCGGGGCCTGGGTTCTCACCGCTTATGGGATATCCGGACTGGCTCTCTTTGGAGTTCTGGCGTACTTCTTCTCGGACTTCATCGCCCACTAGATTACTTGCCGGGCATTGGCGAACGGGCGTGCGCGTCCGTGGAACGCTCCGGTTGTGTATTTGCAGTATTCTTACGCCGCGAAGAAAATTCTGCGGGCGGCGAACGTGTTACAATGAGCGACCTTAGAAGCTACAGCTTCCCGAGGAATCCAGCGTTTCCCCACAACTGAACTACTGAGAGAGAGACCGCACGAATCCGTGGCCAAAAAACCCACGTCCGCCGGAACAACGATCACTTACGCCGATGCGGGAGTGAACATCGATCGCGCCAACCGCACCAAGCAACGGATTAAATATCTAGCGCATAAGACCTTTACCCGGGGAGTGCTGAGCGAGATAGGCGGCTTCGGCGGCCTGTTTGCGGTGGACAAAACCAAGTATCTGGACCCGGTGCTGGTCTCGAGCGTGGACGGCGTGGGAACCAAGCTCAAAGTTGCCTTCGAGATGGGCCTGCATTCCACCATTGGCGCTGACCTGGTGAACCACTGCGTCAATGACATCGCCGTGCAGGGCGCCGCGCCATTGTTTTTCATGGATTATCTGGCGACGGGGATGTTGGATCCTACCATCACAGAGCAGGTGGTGGAAGGCATTGCGGATGCCTGCAAGCACAATGGCTGCGCCCTGATCGGTGGAGAGACGGCCGAGATGCCCGGGTTTTATCCAGATGGCGAATACGATCTGGCGGGGTTCATCGTTGGCGTGGTCGAGCGCGACCGGATCATTACCGGCAAGGATGTGCAGATCGGAGACGTCATTCTCGGCCTGCCCTCCAACGGGCTGCATACCAACGGATACTCGCTGGCCCGCAAGCTGCTTTTCGAAGTTGGCCACTACTCGCCCGACGACTACGTGAACGAGATCAAGAACAAAGTCGGCAATGAACTGATGCGGACGCACAAGAGCTATTGGCCGGCACTCCGGAAGTTGATCGATGCGCAATGCGTTTCCGCGCTGGCCCACGTGACTGGCGGCGGCATCACGGAAAATTTGCCCCGCGTCTTGCCGCGGGGTACGGCGGCCCTGATCGAACGCGGCTCCTGGCCAGTGCTGCCCTTATTCGAGCACCTGCAGCAATTGGGCAATGTTCCACAGGAGGAGATGTTGCGCACCTTCAATATGGGTCTGGGCATGCTGATGGTGGTTCCGCTAGCGAAATTCAAGAAAGCGCAGAGCGTGCTCGAACGCGTGGGAGAAAAGGCCTACACCGTGGGCCGCATCGTTAAAGGCGAGAAGAAGGTAATTTACAGCTGAATTCCTCCGGCGTTATGCACAACCTCGGAATTCTCCTCTCTGGACGCGGCTCAAATTTCGAGGCCATCGCCGACAGCATCCACGAAGGCCGCATCCCGGACGCGCGCATTGCCGTCGTCATCTCCAATCGAGCGGAGGCTCCCGGCATCGCCACGGCGCGCCGGCGTGGTCTGGAGGCTCTGGTGATTCCATCGAAGGGCAAGTCGCGGGAAAAACACGATTTCGAAATTGGCGCCGCGCTCAAGCAACACCACGTCGATTTGGTCTGCCTCGCAGGCTACATGCGCCTTCTCTCGCCCTGGTTTGTGCAACAGTTTCCCCGCCGAATTCTTAACATTCATCCTTCACTCCTGCCGGCATTCCCCGGACTCGAAGCGCAGGAGCAGGCCTTCGCTTACGGAGTGAAAATCTCTGGTTGCACAGTGCACTTTGTGGACGAGGAACTCGATCATGGCGCCATCATTGTGCAGAAGACGGTGCCCGTACTCGACACCGACGACGAGCACACGCTGGCCGAGCGCATCCTGGAGCAGGAGCATATTGCTTACACGGAAGCGATCAACAGCGTGCTCGGTGGAAAGTTTGAGATCGTGGGACGGAGATTGAAAAGAAGAACCGCAGGTCTCTGAGCTTCTGGCAGGCGGAGCGCAAGTTTGTGTGGGCAGCCGCACTCGGCTGTACGGCAGGCGAAGCGTGTGAGTCTTCCCCCGCTTACGCCTCGCTACGCTCGGCGGGACGGCCGAGGGCGGCCGTCCCCCCATAACCACTCGTTAATCCTGCCGTATCCACTTCTTCGCCATCTTTACAATCGGCAGCGACTCGCCATTACCTAGCGAAACCTCCTGATTTTCGACGAATGAGTATCCTTTCGCCCGATAAAAAGCCACGCCGCTCAGAGTTGCGCCCATCTCCAAGTTCGTGAAGCCCGCTTCCAGCGCCGCCTTCTCGCAGGCTTCGAGAATCAAGCCGCCGGTGCCGCGACGCGCCCAGTGGGGATGCACGAAGAACGCGCGAATCTTCGCCGCATCGCGCGCCGGATCGAGCAGCGAGTCTTCGCGCCCTCCATATTGATCGCCGCCGTATAAAGTTTGGCGCCTGCTCCATCCGCCACAGCCGACGATTTCAACATTGCCTTGCGATTCCGAAGTCTCCGCGACCAGATATGTTCCATCGGCAATGAGCTGGCTATCCACGCCATAGACTGACTGCAGCGCGCCTTCGATCTGGGCTGGGGAATAGTGCTCGGCTTGCAAGCCGCGTACCGAGGCCTCAATCACCTGTCGCAACTTAGGGACATCGGTTGCGAGCGCCTTCCGTATTTGGATATTGACTCGTTCCATCGCAGTGCATTCCTGACATTCTAACGGTTCCGATTCGGCCTTTGCCGCCTTGTTCCTTATAATGTCCTTTCCCATGTCAATTTTCGCGTCTGTCGACGAACAACTGACGTATCTCAAGAAGGGTTCCGCGGAAATCATTCGCGAGGCGGAGTTGCGCGCCAAGCTGGAAAAGTCGCGCGCTGCGGGCAAAGCGCTGCGCGTGAAACTTGGCATGGATCCGACTGCCCCTGATTTGCACCTGGGGCACACCGTGGTGCTGCGCAAGCTCAAACACTTTCAGGATCTCGGTCACACCGCAATCTTCCTGATCGGCGATTTCACTGGGATGATCGGCGACCCCACCGGCCGCTCGGTAACTCGTCCACCGCTCACTCGCGAACAAATCGAGCAGAACGCTGAAACTTACAAGGCACAGGTCTTCAAGATACTCGATCCGCAGAAAACGGTAATCGATTTCAACCGGCGCTGGATGGGACAGTTTAGCGCCGATGACTTCGTCCGGCTGATGGCGAAATACACGGTCTCGCAACTTCTGGAGCGCGAGGATTTTCACAAACGATTTCACGACGAGAAACCAATCTCCGTCCATGAGCTGCTCTACCCGCTGGTGCAAGGCTACGACTCAGTCGCACTCGAAGCCGATGTGGAACTTGGCGGCACCGACCAGAAATTCAATTTGCTCGTTGGCCGAGAACTGCAGCGCGCCTACGGGCAGGAATCGCAAGTGGTGCTGACCACGCCGATTCTCGAAGGCCTTGATGGCGTCCAGAAAATGTCGAAGTCATTCGGCAATGCGATTGGCATACACGAACCGCCGCTCGAGATGTACGGCAAGATCATGAGCATCTCCGACGAAATGATGTGGAGATACTACGAACTGCTGACGGATGTGCAGGTCGCGGACATCGAACGGAGGAAGCGGGAGTCGCATCCGATGCAGGCCAAGAAGGAGCTGGCGCGGAGGATTGTGGCGGATTTCCATTCGGTGGATGCGGCGGTGAAGGCGGGAGAGGACTGGGCGAAGCAATTTCAGAAGAGTGAAGTGCCGGAAGATGTGGAAAGCGTTGACGTTCCGCTGGCTGATGTAGTTCTCGAGGGTGAGGGGGGTGGCGCAGTTCGTGTCATCGCCCGCGAGGCGGCGAATCCTGGCGATCGATATCTGGTTCGACTCGATAAACTAATTCGTCGAGCGGGGCTCGCGAGCTCGAACACAGAGGCGGCGACTCGACTCAAGGGCGGTGCTGTCAGCGTAGACGGCGAGAGCATCGGTCCTGAGGAATTTCTCGTTTTTATGGCTGCCAACCTCTACGCGGTTCTTCGAGTGGGGCGCCGCATAAAAAAGGTCCGCTTGATTATTTCTCCGGGGTCATCGTGAGCGGAGCGTGGAAGTACGATTCCCTTCGCAAATCGCACTGCGCAGTTGAACGATCTCGCAATCGTCACTATTTCTAGCGCAGCAAGGAGTCGATCGAGAAACTTGAGCGCCGTTTCGCGATCCCATTGCATCGGTTCTTCGTCGGGAGTCCCGCGCCTTGCGCGGAACCACTTCCTCAGGATGACAATGGGATAGATAGGGATCACCACTACGGCAGCAGGCCGAAGACGGCCGCGCCGTTTGGCGTTCCTACAAAGACCTTGCCGTTCACGATCATCGGAGTGATGAACTTGTTGCCCGCACCGAATTGATCGCGGCCGCCGCTGGCCTGGTTGCTGTTGTAGAGTTCGGTGAGATTCGCGGCGTTGTAGGCGTGCAAAACCGCCGGAGTGGTGTTCTCGACGGCCCACACGATTCCGTTGCTGGCGCCATTCGCGGATACGCTGGGCGTCGCGCCGGGATATGCAAAGCTGTTGGCGGTTTTTGCGGTTGGCGAAGCCGACAGCTTCGCGTTCGAGATTGTGAACGCCTGGATCGGACTACCCACCGATCCGTAGTAGACCGTGTTGTTGAAATATGCGGGCATGGCGTAAACCCCTCCCGGCAACGCTCCCGGGAGTTCCTGATCGATGTTGCTATTGTTGGCGCTGAACTTTCCCATCGAGTCGCGATTCACCAGGTAAAGGTTGCCGTCTTTGCCGGCGCCGACCGCCAGATGCAAGGTGTTGCCCGAGCCATCGCTCACGTCGGGGAGGACGATCGTTCCGCCTGAACCCAGATCGGTATCAGCGTCGCTCTCGGCGACGCCGTTATCCATCTCGAAATAGTCGGCCACGGTTAAACCGCCTGAGGTGGAGAGCTTCATGAAAGCATTCCCGTAATCGCCATTGCTGGGGAATCCGCTGGCATTCAAAGTCGTGTCAAAAGTCCCATTGGCATCGAGAAAATAAATGTTGCCTGAGCTGTCGGCGGCCAGCCCGGCCCCAGACATCCAGATCGAGCCTTCGCTGCCGTTGGGCGTTACATTCAGCACGCTCGTCTGGGCCAGCGTGGATTCGCTGTAGCCCATGATCCATCCTGTGTAGGGACGGATGTCGCAGTGTGAGGTCCAGCCCGTATAGATCACTCCATTCAGCAGAAGCAGCGCAGCGCGCTCGGCGTACTGCCCGGGATCGAAGACCACGCTCGTGCCGTTGCTGTTGTCGCCGGTTCCAGGAAAAGTGGCCTGAACCTCGGCCGGCCCGCCAAACAATTCCGTACCTAACGCGAGATCGAGGGCGTGCAGTCGCTGGTGATAGTTGCCCGATGCGTCTTTCGACATCGCGGCCAAATAAATGGCGCCATTCGGGCCGCTGGTACGGTCCATGACCGGCGTGGAAGTTACACCGATTTCGGGAGTTATCTGTCCGCAGTTTCGATTGTCTGAGGTTGTCTCGCCCGCCTTCAACATTGTGACCTGCCAGATCGTCGCGCCGGAATCCGCGTCGAAGGCATAGACCGAATCGTGCTCCGTGGGAACAATGAGCACATTGTGTGTGCCGTTATTCGGAACCGCGACGTTCGAGGCGTAGAGCGGTTCGGCGTCAACCAGACCATCGACCGGGTAGAGGCCGAGCTTGCCGAACGTGGCCGAATTAACGTTGCCCGTGGTGAGCGTGGTTTCCGTCAGGTTCTGCCCCGTGCGCGCAATGTCATTGTGGTAGGTCAGCACGTCGGTGGTGGCCGGCGGGGGGGGGTTGACCGTAAGGGTAGCTGCGTTGCTCGTGGCGGTCCCGATCGCATTGCTTACGACCACACTGTATTGGGAGCCACTGGCGGAGATCGTGGTCGCAGCAGTGGTGTAACTGTCGGATGTCGCGCCCGCAAGCGCCGTCGTGCCCGTCTGCCACTGGTAAGTGAACGGAGTGGTTCCCGCTGCTGTGACCGAGAAGGTAGCCGTCTGACCTGCAATCACAGTCTGATTGGCGGGCTGGGTGGTAATGGAGGGCGCGGCTGCGCTAACGACCGTAGTGCCGGGGTGCGAACCGCCTCCGCCACACCCTGTCAGCGCCAGGCTAACGGCCAAAGACCCAGCCATATTCTTGATCGTTTGCAATCGCAATGCCGCCTCCAGGAAACCAGCTGTCTGCATCTATCATGTCAGCCGTTCCTTGTTTTGGGGAAGGGGTCGGAATTTACCTATAGCATATCGATCTCTTTCCTCGGAGTTCGAGCTTGGCCGCCGGGCGGTAGTGTCCTAACACTGCGTTGATGCTCTGGTGGCGGCCTCGAAAGGAAAGGCCGCCAGCCATCTTGACAGCAACCGAAAAATTGCAAGCGAATCGCCGCTTCTACTGCTAACAGAGCTAACAGATGATCCCATGAGCAATCTGGTTGCCAAATGATAAAGTGAGGCGTGGTGTCTTAAAATGGGGCATTAACGCATTAATAGACACTACCCGCCGGGCTTCGTCCAGCCGGACGGCCAAGGGCGGCTGTCCCCACAGGTGCCTTTCTGCTAGTCTCGACCGCGCACATGCGCGCGGCTGCTATCCTCGGGCTGGGATGTTCTACAAGAAATCTCAAGCCATTTCAGATTGACTCAAGAATGGACTGGCGTTTGGGGATGCCTGCCGCGGGAGATCAGGTGGAGGTCGTCGTGCTGTTTGGCGGGGATGGCACGATCCACCGGCATCTGAATCAACTGGTAGCGCTCGCGCTGCCGCTGTTGGTGGTGCCGACCGGCGGCGGCAATGACTTTGCTCGTGCCCTCGGAATGTGTGATGTGCGCGATTCGCTAAAGGCATGGCGAAGGTTCTGCGCCGGACAAAACAACACCCGCGTCATCGACCTGGGGACGATCACGCCGCTGAAAGACGCGGGCGGGACTTTGGTGGCACAGGAGTCGCCACATCGCTTTTGCAGCGTGGCCGGAGTCGGACTCGACAGTGAAGTGTCGCGTCGGGCAAACGCTCTGCCGCGCTGGATACGGGCCTACGGCGGTTACGCATTCACGCTGATTCCGACGATCTTTCGTTTTGACGCCGTGCCCATGAAGATCTTCCAGGCAGACGAGGGCCAGGGATGGGGCGTCCGAAGCGATGAGCCGACCATTCTGGCCGCCTTCGCCAATTCTGCGACGTATGGTGGCGGCATGAAAATTGCGCCTTACGCGCAAATGGATGACGGACAGCTCGACGTTTGCGTGATCGGTGGCGTCAATCCCTTGAAACTCGCGTCCCTGTTTCCGACGGTTTACTTTGGCCGCCACCTGAGCATTCGAGGAGTGAGTTACTTCCAGGCGGCGCGGCTGCGGGTGGAAACGGAAATGCCCCTCGACCTCTACGCCGACGGCGAGTACGTTTGCCACACTCCTGCCGAAGTCAGCGTGGAGCACGGGTTGCTGAGAGTGCTCATGCCCTAGCTCGCGGTGCTAAACTCTCCTCATGTCTGAACGGCGCTCCCGCACCTTGCTCTGGATTCTCATTGGAGGAGGAGCATTTTTCCTCTTTGTGCTGGCCGTATTTTCGCTGGTGTACCTGACGCTGCATGCCGGTGGTAATGAGGCATCGTTTGGCGGCTTCGGCGATCGCATCGGCGTGGTCGACCTGGAAGGCGTGATTCTCTCGCCGCAGCCCGTGGTCGGCGAGCTGAAGAAGTTCGGTGACGATTCTTCGATCAAGGCCATCATCCTGCACGTCAACTCGCCCGGCGGTGGGGTGGCAGCATCGGAGGAAATTTATCGCGAGGTCAAACGCCTTCGCGAGGAAAAAAAGAAGCGCGTTGTGGTGTCGATCGAAACCGTGGGAGCGAGCGGGGCCTATTACATCGCGTCGGCGTCGAACAAAATCTATGCAGATAACGGCAGCATCGTGGGCTCGATCGGTGTCATCGCCGAGTGGGTGAACTATGGCGACCTCTTAAAATGGGCCAAGCTGAAAAATATCGTCTTGAAGACCGGAGAATTTAAAGATACGGGCAATCCCGCGCGCGACCTCACCCCCGCCGAGCAAGCGTATATGCAGTCGCTGATCGATAACATGTTTGGACAGTTCGTCCAGGCTGTGGCCGCTGGCCGCGGCATGAAGTTCGACGATGTTAAGGCCATCGCCAATGGTAAGGTGTGGACTGGCGAACAGGCGCTGTCCATGAAGCTAATCGACAACGTAGGCGACTTTGAGGCGGTGGTCAAAGATACGGCTAAGGCCGTGAATATCTCGGGGGAGCCGACGCTGGTGCATCCTGAGAAAGACCGTAAAACACTGCTCGACCTGGTACTGGGCGATGTTTCGCAGTATTTGCCCAATGCGGAGAAAGTGCTGGAGCAGCATGTCGGGTTCTATTATTTGTGGAAGTGAAGGGCAGGTCTTGGGAGTGGGGTGGCAAGTCTTGAGCGTCAGATCTAGGCTGTCAGGTATTTTCTGAAGCCGCCTGCGCAGGCGACCGAGCGCCTGAGACCAAAGACCTGAGACCCACGACCTAAAGCCCGGCGTAGCCGTTGCCCCAAACCGAAGACTTGCATACAACCCCTGAAATTTGAGAAGGTTATGGTTGCTAACGCAGCAAACGCGGCTCTGCCATCAGATGCCGGCACTTCAGTTAAAACAAGCACAGGAGTGAAGACATCATGACCAAAGCCGATCTGATCGATGAAGTGTCGCGTTTAGCGGAGCTAACGCGCAAAGACAGCGAAGTGATTGTGGAGACGATTTTTGACAGCGTAGTGCGCTCCTTGCGCGCCGGCGACAAGATTGAGATACGCGGCTTCGGCAGCTTCCGCACCCGCCAGCGCAAGCCTCGCACGGGCCGTAATCCGAAGACGGGTGAAAAAGTCGAAGTGCCCGCCAAGAAGATCCCATTCTTCAAGCCCAGTAAGGAACTCAAGGATCTAGTGAATGCGGGAATCGCCGAGCCGGCAGGTGCGCCTCCCGTGCCACCCGCAGCCGCTCCCCCGGCTTTGTAATGGAGAAGGCAGAAGTGAGAATGCAGTGGAATGCAAGAGGTCAGGCGAATCCAGTCCGAATTCCTGCATTGGAATCCAGCTTTTGACTTTTGACTTCGGCCTTTCATCTTACTTTCGAATTCCCACCACGCCCATCATGCGACCGGTCTTGCCGTTTTCAGCACGATAGGAGAACAGCAAATCTGTCCGGCAGTTCGTGCAGAAGGCGGAAGCTTCGATGCTTTTGGCGGGGACCCCAGCTGCCAGCAATTGCTGACGATTGGCTTCCACCAGATCGAGGAAGATTTTCCTGGGTAGCTCGCTGTGCCCCGGGGCGCGAGCCGAAAGGAACAGCATAGGATATTTCTCGCGCGCGGGATCCGTCTCTTCGACCACGCGGAACAACTTCTCCGTATACACGAACTGTGATTCGAACTTATCGCGAACTTCCTGGCCCACGTCGTAACAGCAGCCGTGAATCCCCGGACCGATCGCGGCTTTCAGATCGCGCGCCTGGCTGCCAAAGTGGCGGCGCATCTCGCCGACTCCCTTCTCGACCATGCGTTTGACGGTGCCACGCCAGCCCGCGTGGAATACACCCGCCGCCCGCCGCTTCGGATCCACAAGAATGATGGGCAGGCAATCCGCCGTTTGAATGGCGAGCAGTAAACCAGCTGTGTTCGTAACGAGGCCGTCGCCAGCCAGGTCAGAATCAGGGCGGGAGTCGACGAGTCGGATGAGATCGGAATGAACCTGCCGCAACGTGACCAGCGGCCACAGGCTGGATTCGTTATTTGGCTTATTGTTCGAGCAGAGTTCCGTCAAGAAGGCGGCGCGGTTGCGCTCCACTGTGGCGCGGGAGTCATCTTTGGTGAATCCCAGGTTGAGGGTGTCTTTGCCGTATTCTCGTGAAAATCCACCGGCGCGGGTGGAAAATCCGTGAACGAGCCAGGGATATTCGGCCAAAAGAGCGGGGCGAAGGATGTGGATGTTGTCATGGCTGGATCGCGGAATCGGCACCGGACCATGTTAATCGAATCGGGTTCATTGAATCGGGTCAATCGGAGTGCCGCTCGAATCGTGTGAATCGCCGTCGTGGGCGCGTCCTGTCGCCACCTGCGAGTGCAACTTGCCCTCACGACAGCCGGCGAGACGCTAGCGCTACAACTGAAGAAGCATTTACCAGTGGTCGCTCGCAGCCCAGCGCTCTCGCACTCCGGCCAGAAACTTCTCCTTGTCCTCGCGCATGAGCCGGACGAGCGCTTGATTGCCGGTATCTTCGTGCGCCGCCGCCCACAGGACCATCTCCGTTAGCACCGGAGCGAGATCGATTCCTTTCTGCGTCAGCAAGTACGTCACCTTGCGTCCATCTTCTGGGTCCGGCTCTGTCTTGATGATTCCATAAGCCACGAGCTTTCGCAGGCGATCGGCGAGGATATTCGTCGCGATGCCTTCGTAGCACTCCATGAATTCCTTGTAGCTGCGAAAACCTCGCAGCATCATGTCGCGAATGATCAGCAGCGACCAGCGGTCGCCTAACATTTCGACCGAAGCATTCAGGGGACACTCCGAACGGCGCTTGGTCCCGGACTTCTTGGGCATGTTTTAATTCTAGCCAATATCACTTGCATTTAACAAGTAATATGGAATAGATTTCTCTGGTAACTCAGTCTGCTTCGCCCCTAAGGAGAGTGCCATGCAAATGAATCCCTACCTATATTTCGATGGCGACTGTGAGGACGCGTTCAAGTTTTATGAGAAGGTTCTCGGCGCCAAAATCGTCACCATGATGACCCACGAAGGCACACCCGCTGCGGAGCATGTGCCCGCACAGTGGCGAAGTAAAATCATCCACGCCCGTCTGACCATTGGCGACCAGGTATTGATGGCGTCTGACGCTCCTCCAGAACACTACAAGAAACAA
>JBEKUD010000124.1:0-14578 GCA_049515395.1 Candidatus Sulfotelmatobacter sp.
CCATGCGACATGCGATGGCGGAGGCTAGCCTGGAGGGCGTTGTAGTTCGCCCACGCCATGGAACGCCATGCATATAGAGAACTGAATTGCGGAGCGTAGTAGGAGTATTGGCCACCGGAAGTGAAGTAGAGCTGATTCGGATTATTGAAATCTGGAATGCCGTTGTAGTCAAGATTGTAGAGCGCGAGAGAATCGTTGAAGCTCGTCCCGCAGAAGGTGTCGAAGGCAAAAATGATGGGGTTCGTGGTTGGCTGAACGTTTGGATTCCCTTGCGCGTTCGTGCCCGTGCAACCGCTGAGAGTGTAGGCGCCGCCGGGAACCAGAGGCTGAATTTGATCGATCCAGAATTGTTGAACTTTGGCAGGAAGTTGACTCGGGCTGAAAGAAGCCGTGGGATTGGAGATACCCGCGTTAAGCTGTGGTCGAAAAACCTTAGCCAGTGCATCTTCCGCTGCGAAATAGTCGAGGCCGGATTTTCTGTCGAAAATGTCCAGCGGCATGGCGAGATCGTCCTGAGCGAGCAGACGATGCGAGAGCCGTCCGACGTAGGCGACATCGAGAGAAAAGCCGGAGGGCAGTTCGCGGCTGACAGCAAAATCCATCGCATAGGAATAAGGAGTTTTCAGACTCTGGTCGATACCCCAGGTGATGGCGCCGCTGCCGACCGGGTAGGTTTGAGGAAACCCCGCCGTAGGAGCTGACGGCAAGATTGGGTTGCCACCATAATCGGCCGTTGGAATTGTGTTCATGTTCGTTAGCCGGGGTGCGATGACCGAGGTTTCAAAGTCTGACGGGTTGTTGAGCGACGTGGCCAGACCGAAGGAACCATTCTGATCGAAGGTGTCGACCAGGCTTTCACCCACGCGGTCATACACAATGCCGAAACCAGCGCGAATGCTACTTTTTCCCCTGCCGCCGAAGACGGAACCGAGCCAACCGTCAGAGTAGTCTGGAGACCACGCAAAGGCCACATGCGGTCCAAGATTGTGATAGTCCCAATTGTAATAGCCCGGTTTTCCGTTCGCGGAACCGGCCCAATCGTAGGTAACGAGAGGCTGCGTGTTGGAGGGAATGCCCTGCAACATTCCCGCACCGCGGTTATTGAACCAATTACCTAGGCTGAAGGTAGTTCCAACTTGCAAGCCATTCGTTTCCCATGGAGGAGAAAAGAGCGAGTAACGCAGACCAAGGGTGACCGTGAAATTTGGTTTTACTTTCCAGACGTCCTGCACGTACATCTCGTAGGAGTCTTCCGCGAAGCGCCTCGTCACCGGCGCGCCCTGCGCGATTGGGTTGCCGCTACGGTTATAGTTGTAAACCGCATCGCCAAGGGTAACCATCCCAAGAAGACTGGTCATAGCGTAGTCATAACTGCTAACGAAGCTGGTATCCACTTGGGGATACCCGTTGGCGGGATTCGCCGGATTGAGGGGAGAGGGATTGGCTGGACCCGAGAGCCCGGAGTTGAGCAGCCAGTCAGGGTTTGCTTGTCCAATGCTGAAGGAGTTGTTAAAGTTGCTTTCGGGATTTCGAAGAAACGAAAACTGAAAGCCGAACTGCCAGGTGTGTTTGCCGTGACTCCACGAAAGATCGTCGGTGAGATTGTGTACCGGGCGCTGAAAAGTGGAGGAACGGGTAATGCCCTGGTCGAAAGCCTGAAGGTAATTCCACGGTTGACTTGAGTCCCCGATAGTGCCGACACTCTCGCGAACGAATCCATAGCGAAAATTGTTCACCAAAGCAGAAGAGAGGGCCGCGGAATAGTTAACCAGCAGTCCCTTGTTGAAATTGACGATGTCGGTTTCGGGAGCGGTGCCCGGCAAGAAAGGCGCACCCGCGGAATTTTCGTTGGCAAGCGCGCCGGTAACAGAGACGCGATGCTTGGCATCGGCCGTTATATTGTAATCCAGTTTGGCGATGTACCAATTTTTCTTGGTGTCGGTGGGAGCGCGAAAGCGATATCCCGCAGTGTTGACCAGATCGCCGGTGGTCTGGTCGTTAGGAGGCGGGTACACCGAATTCATGTATTGGAGAACTACCGGATTAGGGCCATGTGGGCCTAGGCTGGTGCTATCCATGGCCGTGATCTGATTATCAGAAAGAGCAAAATACCCATCGGGCGGCGTGTAAGACGTCCCACTCTTACCTATTGCGGGCGCCCCCGAACAAGTGCTGGCGCAGAGATATTGAATGACGCCATCGCGAAAGGCGGCGGTAGGCACAGTGCGCACTTCGCTGAGAGCCTCGGCATCGCGATAGCCTTCGTAATTCAGGAAAAGAAAAAGACGATTCTTCACGATGGGCCCGCCAAGGGAGGCGCCGAAGATATTGCGGTTGAGTTGCGGCGGCTTGTTGGGAGCACCGCTGCCCAATTGAGCGGCCTTCACAAAATAATCGTTGGCGCTGAAGAAAGAATTGCGGTTGTATTCATAGACCGATCCGTGGATCTTGTTAGTGCCACTTTTCGTGACGAGCGCCACTTGCGCGGCGGAGGAGACACCTTCGTCGGCGCCGTAATTCGTGGTGGTTACGCGGAACTCCTGCACGGAATCGAGAGTTACCGGAAGAACGGACGTGAAAGAGTGAGAACCTTTGTCATTGACTGGAACCCCATCCAGCGTAATGTTGCTCTGATCACTGCGTGCTCCATTAACGGCCCCGCTGCGCGTATCCACACCGTTATTAATGTCGGGGCTGTTGCCGGTGTAAAGAACTCCAGCCTGAAGGCTGAGTAGATCCGGAACATTGCGGCTTTCGAGTGGAAGTTCCTTGACCTGAGTTTCGTTGAAAGCGTTGCCCAAGGACGCATCCGTCGTATTGATCGTTTCCGCCGCGGCGGATACTTCGATTTGGCTAGTGACGGACCCAACTTGAAGCTTTACATTGACCGAGGCCGGGACGTTCACGAGAAGCTGCAGATCTGGCTGTTCATACTTTCCGAAGCCGTCCTTTTCAACGGTAAGAGTGAAGGTACCGGGCGGAAGACCGACAAATTCATACTCTCCAGAACTGTTGGAGCGTGTCGAGCGTTGCAAGCCTTGTCCGCTGTTCGCTAACGTGATCCGCGCGCCGAGCACCGCAGCGCTGCTGTTATCGAGCACAACTCCCCGAAGGGACGTTGTGCCAGTTTGCCCTCCGGCGAAAATGGCGGAGAAGAGAACTAGGCTGCAACACGCGACACTCCGAGACTTAAGTCGATGGGTCATGGTCTCCTTGTATGCGCCTTACGTTTGGGTAGAGATGGCGGCAAAACGGTAGCGAGAAAATATTCTCTCTTTAACGTGCTGTCAACACGAATTTCCGATTTGACGTATCGCTGTTCCGAGGCGCGGGGAAAGTGTTTGGGATGCCAACAAATAACGGTTTTCACTAAATCGCCGCTTTTCTTCATGGTGCAATTTGATTCAGTTAGTTAGGCAGGCTTGATCTCCAAAACCGCGCCCCGCCTCATTAGCTTGACCAAATTGCTCTGCGCCTTGCGCTTCTGCGCAGAAGTTCCTGCATACGACCTTGGGATTCTCGCTGTTCGCGTTCAACAGCGTCCCAAAAGTGTGGCCGAAAGCTGTGATACGAAACTTGCTTCGTCACCTTTGCACGCTGCAATGCTGGCTTGCCGTAATATCTGCAAGCGTCCCCTGCCAATAAGGCTGTCGGCCCTTTCGTCTGCGGCGAGGCAAATACCCAATCTCCTGGACCTGGGTACGGAGAAAGGCGTTTCCATGCCCAAAGCGACTCGGCCATTTGCGCGTCCAGCGGAGCGGCTTAATAATTTCAGTGCAACAACGAGATGTATCTGATTGATATTGATTGATATAAACCGTGTCGGCGGACACGTTCAGCATTTGGATCGAACCAAACCATCCAGAGCTCTAGGGGGGCAGAAAGAATAATCGCAGCTTCCCAACTTAAGCGGGCCACGTAGTCCTACACCAGCGCCAAGACGCTGTACCATCCGTATGTTCTTTCTTACGCCAGACACCCAGTATGCGGCGGCTTAACCGTAATTAAGGAATGACGAATCCAGATGGATTGGATTGTTCCCAGTGAGTTGAACTAGGTTTGGCCTCAATCCTCATAGGTACGCCCGGCGCGGTCCAATTCCGGATCCGCCTGGAGGCTCGTGATCCCTGTTGACAACGGGTATCTGAGAGAGTCGAATTCCATTTGCGAACTGGTCAAGCATTTTTTTGAGGAGGAGCGTATGAAGAAAGTTTGGTTCGGAGTAGCTCTGCTGGCGTTGATTAGTTTGCCCGCCTTCGGACAGAAGAAGGAACAGGAACGCGTCGAAAATGCTGGAACGGTCATGCAGGAAATCTTGAACATTCCTGACGACATTCCGCAGAGTGTAATCGATAAGGCGGATTGCGTTGTGGTTTTGCCTTCCGTCCTCAAATTCGCCATCGGAGTTGGCGGAAGTTACGGCCGAGGCGTTATGACCTGCCGTCGCGGCGAGGATTTCAAAGGTCGCTGGGGTGCTCCGACTATGATGGCGCTCGAAGGCGGCAGCTTTGGTTTGCAGCTGGGCGGGCAGGCGACCGACTTCGTACTCCTGCTGATGAGTCCGCGGTCGGCCAAGAGCATTCTCTCCAGCAAGGTCAAACTAGGAGGTGACGTCTCCGCTGCGGCAGGTCCGGTCGGACGGAACGCGTCTGCTGAAACAGATGTAACGCTACGAGCCGAGATCCTTTCCTATTCTCGCGCTCGCGGACTATTTGCCGGAATTTCTCTTGCTGGCTCGACCCTCCGCCCCGACAATGATGCTAACAAAAACTTATATGGGAAAGAACTGGGGGCGCAAGAGATCGTATTCAAAGGCGCGCTAGCGCCGCCTCCCTCTGCGAAACTGTTGCTGGCCGAGCTTAATAAGAAATCTCCAACCAATAAGTCCAACAATTAGCGAGTAGGGTGGCGCCCGACCAAACGAAGCCGACGCGACCGAACAGAACACCGGGCAAACTCCTGACGGAGCATTTGGGCGCTTGCCATCTGTCAACCGGCGATGTCTTTAGAGCCGCAGGAAAACGGAGAGAATGTGACCAATCCCCGGCGATGAAGCCTGCCCTCGACTATATGCGTCGGGGCGAACGGGTGCCGGATTCAACCGTCTGGGAGATGGTGCGAGAACGGAGCGCCTGCCTCGTCGATCGCGACGGCTTCATCCTGGACGGCTTTCCACGGACCCTGGGACAAGCGGCATTGCTGAAGGAACTGATGGCGGAAGAAAAAATTTCACTTAGCGCTGTTGTGAAGTATGAACTTTCGTGGGATGAAATCGTGCAGAGGCTGAGCGGGAGGCGCACCTGCGAATCGTGCAAGTCAGCCTTTCATGTCCAAGAAAGGCCACCGAAGTTCGAAAACGTTTGCGATCGCTGCGAAGGGCGACTCGATCCGCGCGAAGACGACCGGCCGGAATCCATCACCTGAATGCATACGCACGAAGTACTGCTCCGCTAACAAAGTTCTACAACGATCTCGGCCTCCTCCTGCCGATCGTTGCGGCGGGATCTGCTGATGAAATCCTGGCGCGAACCCTCAAGCAGTTGGAGGAGCATCCCGAACCACGGGCCCAATAAAAAGTGCCTTCCCCGGCAAAGCTCTGATATTAAAGCCGAAAACCTCTTAGACGCTCATTCCGACCCGGGGGATCGTAGATTCTGGCTGGCCCCAGCCAATGGTCTACGGGATGTCCCTCTCAGACCTACCCCGTCTTCGCGATTGCCTATAAATTTCTGTCCATGCGACTCCCCCAATTGAAACTACACTGCCGATCTTTTACAGTCTTTGCGATGTTCGCGCTAGTCTTGGCAATCACTCTGCCCTTCACCGTACGCGCGGCCACGAGCGAACTGAGTATCTCACCCAACCATTTGAGCTATGGCGATGTTGTCGTAGATCAGAGCCACCAGCGGACGGTTACCCTCATTAACTCCGGCCAGGAGAAAGTAACGATCTCGGGCGTGAGTTCAAACGAAAAAGATTTCAAGGTCTCGGGACCAACGCTGCCGAAAGTCCTTACCCCAGGCGAGCGTCTGAATGTGACTGTGACTTTCTCGCCCACCGCAAAAGGGTTGGTGAGCGGGCGCATAGTTTTTGCCAGCAATGCCTCCGATCGGTCCCTCGCTATCCCGGTAGCAGGTACGGGTACGACTGGCGCGAAAGTGATTGCAGCTCCACCCAGCGTCACTTTCGGTGATGTTGGCGTGGGGGAAAGTTCCACGTTGCCGGTCACGCTGACCAACCCTGGAGGCTCGAAGGTGACCTTGGAGAGTTCTCAAATTACAGGCAGCGTTTTCTCTTTGCGCGGCGCCCAGTTTCCGCTGGTCCTGGCAGCCAAGCAAAGCGTAAAACTGGACGCCACTTTCAAACCGAAAGCTGCAGGAACGATCGACGGAGACGTTATCTTCTCAGGCCCGGCACTGAAGATACCGCTCACCGGCACCGGCACCAACAAGCGGGAATTAACCGTTGCACCAAGCAGCCTCAACTTTGGCAACGTGGGCGCTGGAACCACAGAGACGCTGACCGTCGGACTGAAAGCCAGCGGCAGTAGCGTGACGGTTTCTGCGATAGCGAGCAGCAATTCGCAATTTGAGGTAAGCGGCGAGGCCTTGCCTCTGACGATCCCTGCAGGGCAGGAGAAGTTGATTAACGTCACGTTCAAGCCTCAAGGTAGCGGCACAAAATCCGCTAGACTCTCGATTGCCAGTAATGCCGCCGATTCCAAGGCGTCCGAGGCCTTGACTGGTACCGGCACTGCGCCCTATGTTGATCTTTCCTGGAGACCGAGCACTTCAACTGTAAAGGGCTACAACGTCTATCGGAGCAAGTCTGCGACTGGTTCTTACGCAAGAATCAATTCCAAGGTCGATGTGGACACCGCCTATGAGGATTCAACCATAGCCAGCGGCAATACCTACTACTATGCAACAACGGCGGTGAGTGCGAGCGGAGAAGAAAGCGGTTACTCGAATCGGGTGGAGGTGGTGGTGCCCTAAGAGTGGGCCGCGGAGATTTCGCCTGAGGCGGGAGCGCTCTTGCCTCCGCCTCAGGGCTCAGCGGCCAGCCCGCAAGGAAAACGGTCATCAACGCGGCTCGACTTGCATGAGCATTCCATATTTCGGTCTGAGCGTGATCAGCGGCTGCGGCTCCACCCGATGACCGGGCGACAATCGTAGCTTCCATCTCTGTGCCAAAGTGGCCAGAACCAGTACGCCTTCCATCCAGGCAAACGATTCTCCGATGCACTGACGAGAGCCGGCGCCGAACGGGAAGTAGGTAAATTTCGCACGCTGGGCTTTTCCTTCCGCCGAGAATCGATCTGGATCAAAGCGGAGAGGATCTGGAAAAAATCTGGGATCGCGGTGCGTGACGAACGGACTGATCAACACGGTAGTTCGCGGGGGAAGAAAATATTCGCCGAGGGAGAAATCCTCGCGCGCAAAACGTCCCATGGCCCACGCCGGCGGATAGAGCCGCAGGGATTCCGCTAGCACGCTTTCGGTGTAGCGCAAGCGAGGAACATCCTCGACAACCGGGAGCCTGCCCTTCAGCACTTCGGCCACTTCGTGATGCAGCTTGGCTTCGCAATCAGGATTTTGCGATAGCAGATACCACGTCCACGACAACGCGTTGGCGACCGTCTCGTAGCCCGCAAGAAAAATGGTGATGACCTGATCCCGCAAGGATCGTCGGGATGCTTCGTCATTGGCTGGAGAGGCCGCGAGCATCAGGTCCAGCAAACTTCCGCGATCAACGCCGCTGCGCTGGTGCGCATCGATCATGCGCGCGTTGATCATCCGGTAGACCACGGCGTCGATGCGCTTGCGAGCCCTCGCGAATGCGGCCAATCCGGGCGGACGCAGGTGCACCAGCCATTCCGCCGCGGGCAGCATTACCAGAAAATTGTAGAGACCCATGATGCGGTTAATGGCCGTCGCAAGCTCGTACACTTCCTTGCGCAGGTCGGTGGCAAACAAAGTGCGCGCCACAATATTGAGTGTGAGATGCATCATGTCAACGGCGATATCGCGCCGCTCGCCGGCACGCCAGGAATCGCGGATGTGTTCCGCCTCTTCAACCATGATGCCGCCATATTCACCGATGCGCTGCCGGTGAAATGCCGGTTGCGCCACCAATCGTTGGCTGCGGTGAGCGGAGCCTTCACTGGTGATCATCCCTTCACCGAGCAGCATTTTGGTGCGCTGCACCGTACGCTCTTTGATGAAGTTGTCATTCTGCACCACCAACACTTCGCGGATATACTCCGGAT
Source organism: Candidatus Sulfotelmatobacter sp. (assembly GCA_049515395.1). Classification (GTDB taxonomy): domain Bacteria; phylum Acidobacteriota; class Terriglobia; order Terriglobales; family Acidobacteriaceae; genus Sulfotelmatobacter. The sequence continues at coordinate 8,270 of JBEKUD010000124.1, forward strand.
GGTTCAGAAAGACGATATGGTGCGGCCCGATCTTGTAGTGGGCGATGTCGCCATAGGTCTGGGCGAGATGTTGAAAGAGAAAAATGGGATTCGCCGGGCGAAATTTGCGAAACGCAAACCAAAGAAGATTGCGCTGAAAACCAGGAGGATAGCGATATCTACCCGGCTCACGGGACCCACTCACCTTGGGTTGCCGCACTGCGGTTGCCATTGCAGTAGTCTACGCTGCGAACGGAAGCGCTCATCCGACCGAGGCTCAGGAATTTCCCTTGAATCAAGCATCGACCTAATCTTTTCCGGCCCGCAAAGACTGAGGACACGCGCAACTATTGCCTCTGCAGTTGATCGAGAGCAGCCAGAACGTCTTGACTGTGCCGGCCGGGGTCAACATGGGTATACGCTGTTGCAATCTTCCCGCTAGGATCGATTAGAAAGGTATGACGAGCGGCAAATTTTGTTATGCCTAGATTCGTCAGCGAACCATACTCCCGGCTCACTTGACCGTCTGGATCGGCCAATAGCTTGAAATTTAATCCTTCTTTTGTGCAGAACTTCTTGTGCGAGTCCACGCTGTCCACGCTTACGCCGAGAACCACGGCCTGAAGCGCGTTGTATTTCACTTGATCGACCTGAAAGTTGTGCGCCTCTCGCGTGCAGCCGGGAGTTTGATCTTTGGGGTAAAAGTAAAGGACCACCCATTTCCCGCGATAATCCTTCAGACTGACGGAGCTACCTTCCTGCGAGGGCAGGGTAAAGTCCGGCGCGGTGCTTCCAAGAGCCGGAGCGGCTGCATGCGAACTCGACAAAAGACGCGGAACAATGAATATGGCCACCACAACAACCAGCACGAGCAGGCCGATCTTCAACATTGAAGCCTCCCGGGGCATCTTGCACCAAAATCGGAGACGCTGATTCTTTCCTTTAACCCGACGTTCGCCATTGTAGACCGTTTGGCGGTCAACTTTCGTTCAGCAAGATTTCGCATAATTGAATATCATAGATAATCCGGCACAATCAGACGAAGAGGTTAGACGTGGCTCAGACGGAAACTGACGGTCAAGAAGTATTGGAAACACGGGAGTGGGTCGATTCGCTGGATTATGTGTTGTCCAAGGGCGGCCCGTTGCGCGCGGGGCGGCTGTTGCAGCAACTGGCGCTGCACGCGCGACGTGCGGCTGGCGTGAACCTTCCTTTTTCGGCGACCACTCCTTATCAGAATACGATCCCGTCCCCGCAGCAGGCTCCGTTCCCCGGAAGCCAAGAAATGGAGCGGCGTATCAAGAGCCTGGTGCGCTGGAATGCTTTGGCGATGGTGGTGCGTGCCAACAAGATCCAGGAAGGCATTGGCGGACACATCTCGACCTTCGCTTCGGCGGCAACTTTGTACGAAGTCGCTTTCAATCATTTTTTCCAGGCACAAAACCAGAGTGGCGACCGGGACTTCGTTTATTTTCAGGGGCACGCCGCGCCCGGAATTTACGCTCGCGCCTATCTCGAAGGTCGTATCCCGAAGGAAAAGCTGGAAAACTTTCGCCGTGAGCTTAACCCTGGCGGCGGGCTGAGTTCCTATCCCCACCCCTGGCTGATGCCGAATTTCTGGGAGTTCCCCACGGTCTCGATGGGTTTGGGACCGATCCAGGCGATCTATCACGCACGCTTTATTCGCTATCTGGAGAATCGCGGGCTCAAGCAGTCGACGGGCGGGAAGGTGTGGGCATTCCTCGGCGATGGCGAAATGGACGAGCCAGAAGCTCTGGGGTCGATCACGCTGGCTTCCCGCGAAAATCTCGACAATCTTATTTTCGTAGTGAACTGCAACCTGCAGCGCCTCGATGGCCCGGTGCGCGGAAATGGAAAAATTATTCAGGAGCTCGAGGCCATCTTCCGCGGTGCAGGATGGAATGTTATCAAGTGCATCTGGGGATCGGACTGGGACAGCCTGATTCGCGCTGATCGCGACGGATTGCTGGTTCGGAGGCTGGGAGAAATCAGCGACGGGCAATATCAGAAATACTTTGTGGAGAGCGGAGCTTACTTCCGCCAGAACCTGTTCGGTACTGACCCGCGCCTGCTGAAAATGGTCGAGCATCTTTCCGACGAGCAACTGGCGCGCATGCGGCTCGGAGGCCACGACCCCATCAAGGTGCATGCGGCGTACCGCGCGGCGGTGGACCACAAAGGTTCTCCCACAATCATTCTGGCCAAGACAATTAAAGGTTATGGACTGGGCGAAGCCGGCGAAGGCAAAAACATCACCCACCAGCAGAAGAAGTTGAACGAGGAAGAGCTGGAGTTGTTCCGCTCTCGTTTTGGAATTCCAATTCCCGACGATGAATTACATAAGGCGCCGTTCTACCGGCCCTCCGATGACAGCGCGGAGATCAAGTACATGCAGGCGCGGCGCAAACAGCTCGGCGGATACATGCCGACGCGTAAAGTTCGTGCCACGCCGTTGAAGCCGGTCCCCGATTCTTATTTTGAAGAATTCTACAAAGGAACGGAGGGTCGCGAAGTCGCCACCACCATGGTTTTCGTGCGGCTGCTGGGTAAGCTGTTGCGCGATCCCGAGGTCGGCAAATTGATCGTGCCGATCATTCCCGACGAAGCTCGCACCTTTGGCATGGAAGCTCTGTTTCGCCAGGTTGGCATTTACTCGAGCGTAGGACAGCTCTACGAGCCGGTCGATATGGATACCCTCCTGTATTACAAGGAGGCGAAGAACGGCCAGATTCTCGAAGAAGGGATCACCGAGGCCGGATCGATGTGTTCGTTCATCGCGGCGGGCACAGCCTATGCGAATCACGGCATCAACACGATTCCGTTTTTTATCTATTACTCGATGTTCGGGTTTCAGCGTATTGGCGATCTGATCTGGGCGGCAGCGGATATGCGCTGTCGCGGATTTCTCGTCGGCGGCACCGCCGGGCGCACCACTCTTGCCGGCGAAGGTCTGCAGCATCAGGACGGTCACAGTCACGTTCTCGCCTTACCTGTTCCCAATTTGCTGGCCTATGATCCGGCATTCGCATACGAGATTGCCATCATCATTCAGGATGGCATCAAGCGCATGTACGTGGATCAGGAATCGATTTTCTACTACCTCACGGTAACCAACGAGCCGCTTCCGATGCCCGAGATGCCGAAAGAGGGCAACATTCGCGAAGGCGTGCTGCGCGGGATTTACCGCTTTAAAGCGGCCGATGCGCGGGATGCCAAGCTGCGCGCGCAATTGCTGGGCAGCGGGACCATCATGTACGAAGTGCTGAAGGCGCAAACCATCCTCAAAGAAAAGTATGATGTGGCGGCGGACGTTTGGAGCGTGACCAGTTACAAAGAACTCTATCGTGATGCCAACGATTGCGAGCGCTGGAACATGCTGCATCCCGGCGATCCGGCCAAAGTCCCGTTTGTGACTCAGTCCTTGAAAGATGCGTCCGGACCTTTCATCGCAGCATCTGATTACATGAAAGTACTGCCGGAATCGCTGGCGAAGTGGGTGCCGGGGCAGCTCGCATCGCTGGGAACCGACGGCTTTGGCCGCAGTGAGAGCCGGGCGGCGCTGCGCGATTTCTTTGAAGTGGACGCGAAGCACATCGTATTGGCGACACTGGGAGCGCTGGTCAAAGAAAAGAAAATCGGGCTGGACGTGATGAAGAAGGCCGTTCGCGAACTGGGAATCAACGCCGAAAAATTAAATCCGGCGTCCAGTTAAAACGGTTCGTTAACTCCATCGGCAAATTGAAGGAATGGAATCAGTGATCGAATTCAAGCTCCCCGAACTCGGAGAAAATATTGAGCAGGGCGACCTCGTGCGCTTAATGATCGCGCCAGGCGCGGCTGTAACTGAGGGTCAAGCGGTGATGGAGCTCGAGACCGATAAGGCCGTTGTGGAAGTGCCCTCGTCCGTGAGCGGAACGGTGAAAGAGATCATGGTGAAAGAAGGCGACAAGATCAAAGTTGGACAGGTTGTCTTTACCACAGACAACAATGGAATCGCCGCAAGCGAAGCTCAGCCCAAGGAGGAGCGCTCGCAGCCCACCGCTACGAGGCCCCAACCTTCGCCACCTGCGTCCGCCGCACCACCTGCAAATCACGAACCGCCTACGTCAACCCAATCTGAATCTGAGTCGAAGCCACGACCATCGCGGGCCACGGACGCTCCCGCAGCCAGCGAATTCCGCCTGCAGGAACTCGGAGAAAATATCTCACAGGGCGATCTCGTGCGCTTAATGATTGCGCCTGGCGCCAAAGTCTCAGAAGGCCAGCCCGTGCTGGAACTTGAAACCGATAAGGCGGTCGTCGAGGTTCCTTCGTCGGTCAGCGGCATTGTGAATGAAGTAAAAGTTAAGGAAGGCGAGAAGATAAAGGTTGGACAGTTAATTTTCACGCTGCAGGGGGCGGGCTCAGCACAAGCCGAGACCGCGCGTCCGCAAAGCCAGCCCGTCGAGCATGTCTCCGGGCAACACGGCGCCCGCCTCGCCTTCCAGGCTGCAATTCGCGCGGAGGGTAAGACCGAAGAGCAGGCCCTCCCACCCGACCAACCGAGGCCGCGTCCCGCGGCATTTTCCATGCCCGTGCAATTGGGCAAGGTCGCCGGAACGGAACACCGCGAAGCCGTTCCCGCGGCTCCGCACACTCGACGTCTGGCGCGCGAGCTCGGTGTCGACATTTATGAAGTGAAGGGAAGGGGACCCGGCGGCCGCATTAGCGAAGAGGACGTCAAGGCCCATGCCAAAGCCACGCTCACCGCTTTGGCTACGGCCACCCAGGCCTCGCCTCGCGCCGGATACTTCGTTGCACCCAAGCTGCCAGATTTCGCGAAGTGGGGAAAGATCGAGCGCGTTTCCATGCGCGGCGTTCGCCGCAAGACTGCGGAACATGTCGCGGAATCCTGGAACACGATTCCGCATGTCACGCAGCACGACCGCGCCGATATCACTGAACTCGAACAATTACGCGCCCGTTTTGCTCCCAAGGCCGAACAAGCCGGTGGAAAGATGACCGTCACCGCGATCGCTTTGAAAGTCTGCGCCGCCGCGCTGAAAGTGTTTCCGCAGTTCAACGCCACGATCGACATGGAGAAAGAAGAGATCATTTATAAGCAGTACATCCATATCGGAGTCGCCGCGGATACCGATCGTGGCTTACTGGTTCCGGTGATCCGCGACGTGGATAAAAAAAATATCGTCGAACTGGCGGTGGAGCTTTCGCAGCTGTCGCAGAAGGCACGCGAGAAGAAAATCACCCTTGCCGATATGGAAGGCGGCACCTTCACCATCACCAACCTCGGCGGCATTGGCGGTACGGCTTTTACGCCCATCGTGAATCATCCTGAGGTCGCCATTCTCGGGCTTTCCCGTTCGCGGACGGAACCGGAGTGGATTGGCGGGAAGTTCGAACCGCGGCTGATCCTCCCGCTCTCGCTCTCCTACGATCATCGCCTGATCGATGGGGCGGACGCGGCACGTTTTCTGCGCTGGGTTGCGGAGGCCTTCGAGCAACCCTTCCTGCTCTCCGTTCAAGGATAGCTGCCGCGGGCCAACATCCAGAAGAAAGTCACCTCATGAACGAACCTATCGATCACGGAGCCAACGCAAATCCCGAGGGAACTCACAAGCTGCGCGTCGCCGTAATTGGTGGCGGACCGGGAGGCTACGCTGCCGCCTTCCTGGCGGCTGATCTCGGCCTGCAGGTTACGCTGATCGATCCGGAGGCGAATCCCGGCGGTGTGTGTCTTTACCGCGGTTGCATTCCGTCGAAGGCGCTGCTGCACGTGGCCAAGCTCATTGAAGAATCTCAGCAGGCGAAGCATTGGGGGATCGATTTTCCCCCGGCAAAGATTGATCTGACGCGTCTGCGCACCTGGAAGGAGGGCGTTGTCAAAAAGCTGACCGACGGCCTGGGGCAACTTTCGAAGCAACGCCATGTGGAATACGTTCAAGGTCGCGCCGCCTTCGAGAACTCCACCACGTTGAGGATAAGCAAAACCGATTCCGGCGAAGTCGTCCTCAGCTTCGACCGCATCATTATTGCGACCGGATCCCGCCCTGCCATCATTCCCGCTCTGAAGTTGGATTCGCCACGCTTGATGGATTCCACCGGCGGGCTGAACCTGGAAGATATTCCGGGAAGCCTTTTAGTCGTTGGCGGTGGTTATATCGGACTGGAACTGGGCTCGGTTTACGCTGCACTCGGAACGCGGGTAGTGGTCGTCGAGATGCTACCCGGTCTGCTTCCGGGCGCCGATCGCGATCTGGTTCTGCCTCTGCACAAACGCCTGGAAAAAATGTTTGAGTCAATTTTCCTGAA
>JBEKUD010000125.1:0-14419 GCA_049515395.1 Candidatus Sulfotelmatobacter sp.
ATGAAATCGAGGTTCAGATCGTCCGCTAGCCGGCCCGTTTGTGGTGAAGACCTTTCGATAGCCGCAACTGATTCCAAAGCACTTAACCGGCTCAGAAGTGCCTAACTGCGAAAGATCGGCTAGTCCCGGCACTTTCCATATAGCGGATCTGCGGGGGGTTGCGTCTTCTACCCCGGGTCAGGCATATATTTTACGCGGAGCGTTTTCATTTTGAGGCCTACTTCGCCATTGCGGTCTTGGCTGCGCAGGGACTGAGGTTACTGGCGCAGCGATCAGGCCTTGCGCGGTCCGCGTGGATCATGATCGTCGCTGCTCTCGCTGTTATGCAGGTGGCGCAATTGTCGATTGTGTCGAACGTTTTGCTCCACCGAGGGATAGCCTACCGTCGGATGGAAGAGAGGACGCGCCGCTACCTCCAACGATCGGACTCGTCTTCTTCCCCACCAGTGATAGGTTTGTCGCTATGCACTTCAATCTGAATGAGCCAGACTGGCGCAAGGCGTCACGGGTCTATCTGGTCGACCTGGGTCCGGCGGCCCGATCCGAATGGGCTTGCCGCGTCGGAAGGCCAGATTGGATCGTTCTCGACTACGATGGCAGCATGGAAAGCGTGGGTGAGCAGATCGGACACAGTGCTTGCTCAGTCGCCGGCCCTGACTTGCAAGGTTGAAGAGCGCGCACTTGAGCCTGTCTTTAGTTTCGGAGTGTACGCTGCTCCACTCTGGGGAAGCGCCCGAAGGACCCAGTCGAAAGCGATGTGGAGTTTGCACAACAAATGCTCCGAGGAGTTCGGTCGGTGCGCATAAGGACTGCGTCCAGATGTGTTATATTGGCCGTTGATCCCGCTCGTGTCACCGGGCCGGAATATTGCCTGCATGTATCTCTATCTGAAGCACTTACCATTCTTCCGGGCGCTGATCATATGCTCCATCGGTGCGGTTCCGGTTACTGCGCAAAACACCGCCCGTTTTGACGGTCCCGCGGAGTTGCCACGGGTTTACATAAAAAGTTCCATGGCAGACACGCGGGCGCCAGGGAAGGTATGGCGGCTTAAGCAGGGGGAGTCCATAGAGCAAACTTTGAACCGCGCAGCGTGCGGTGACACAATTGAGCTGCAACCGGCCGCCACCTTCGACGGTTCTTTCGACCTGCCCTCCAAACAATGTGACAATGGACACTGGATCATTCTTCGATCCGGCAGTCCAGACTCGAGCCTTCCTGCCGAAGGCACTCGCGTCACTCCATGCTATGCCGGGAGTTCTTCTCTTCCTGGCAGGCCTTCATTTCACTGCAATCTCACTCAGAATGTGATGGCCAAAATCACCGGTTCTAAGGGCCAGAATAGGATTGTGAGCAATGACGCCGGCGCTAATCATTACCGCTTCGTTGGTCTTGAGATTGGGGACACAGGCGCGAACGATCCCAACGGCGGCTTCTGGGATCTGGTGTTGTTGAAAAATGCCGACCACATCATCTTCGACCGATGCTGGATTCACGGCTCGCCCACTGGGGAAGATATTAAGGGAGTAGAGTTCGAATCCAGTTCCTACATTGCGATCGTTGACTCTTTTATTTCTGACATTCACTCCAAGGCTTCCGCCAACGGAGCGGACTCCTCCGCCATCGGCTCGGTTACCGGCATCGGGCCGGTCAAGATCGTGAATAATTTCCTTGAGGCTGCTGGCGAGAATGTGCTCTGGGGCGGGGGTAGATCCGACACTACCTTATCGGATATCGAGTTTCGACACAATTACGTATCTAAGCCCCTCACTTGGTGGCATAAGAACCCCAGCTTTTTTGGAACTCAGTTCGCCGTGAAAAATCTATATGAGACCAAGAACTCGGTGCGCGAGTTGATCGAGGGAAACATCTTCGAAAACAACTGGGCACAGTCTCAAAAAGGCACCGCAATCTTGCTTTATCCCAAGAACCAATATGGCGAGTGTCCTTCCTGCGTTGTGCGCGACCTGACCTTTCGCTACAACATTGTTCGTCACACTGTGAATGGCATGACGATAGCCGCAACCTCTGCCACCACCTGCCGCGGCGAGCCGGGAAATGGTACTGGGCACTGCAACTTCTTATCCGGCGAAATCGCCAACGTGAATATTCACGACAATGTTCTGGAAGACGTCAACACCCATACTTTCGCTCCGGGCGATTGCTGTTCGAATGGCTGGCTTTGGTCGATTGGGACAAACCAGGAAAAAAACTGGCCTCATGACGTGATCATTGAGCACAACACCGGCTTTCCGACCGGCGCTGGCATTCTGGTAACTTCCGATGGTCCCCAAGTACAGATTGAAAAATTCACCTTCCGCAACAACCTCGTAGGATCCGGCGAGTTGGGGATTCGCGCGTTCCCCCCAGGCGGGGGGCGTCCCACGTGCCTAGGGCTGGACGGAGCCCTTGGAGTTATGGAGCGCTGCTTCGGCAAATCTTGGATTCTCACCAACAATGTGATTGTGCAGACAAATGATAAACCTAAATTGCCCGGTGACCCCTATCCCAAGACCCCCCATTGTGGCGCTCTCAATAGCTGCGAGCAATTTTTCCCCACGGACTGGAAAGCTGTTCGCTTTGTCGATTATCGCGATGGAATCGGAGGAGACTATCACTTTTCCCCTTCCAGCCACTATCGAAAGGCTGGATCGGACGGCAAAGATATCGGGGCTGACATCGGAGCAGTTTTAGAGGCCACTAAGGGGGTCGCACCCTGACCTTCGCCATCCCAAGAAAGACTGCCGCGCGGCATCCGGCGTAACCTGTGCCAACTCGACGGCTCTGATATATTTAGGGCAAATTGTGATCTTCGCTGATAGTTGCGTTTTCGCCCTTTAGCATCGGCATTGCGCTTTGAAGATCGTTTTGCCAAAGATCAATGAAGCAGATTCTTCGAAAAGGACTAAAGGACATCATCGTCGACGAGGTCCCCGACCCGCTCGTCGGCCCCCATCACGTTCTGATCCGGCCGATCTACTCCCTGATCAGTAGCGGAACGGAAACTGCCAGCATCCACCACGAAGGAGTTCTGAAGGCAGTCGCCGACAATCCTTCTCAACTTAGCAAACTCTGGAATGTGCTTAACGCTCAGGGTCCGCTTAAGACCCTGGCTGAAGTGAGAGCAAAATTCAGCGAATATGCTGTCTTGGGATATGCCGGTGCAGGTTTGGTATTGGAAAAACACGCAACGGTCACGGGTATCGAAGTCGGGGAACGAGCCGCCTACGGTGGCGAAGGAACGGGTCACGGAGAGACCGTTCGCGTCGGGCGCAACCTCGTTGCGAGGATTCCTGACAATGTTTCGTTTGATCATGCCTGCTTCACGACTCTGGGCAGCATCGCACTCAATGGAGTACGCATTGCGAATATTTCCATCGGAGACAAGGTTGCCGTTATCGGCCTCGGCCTAGTCGGTCAACTGATTGCCCAGCTCGCGCGTCTTCAGGGTGGCTTCATTATCGCCACCGATCTCAAGCCCGATCGTGTCGAACTGGCACGACAGCTCGGTTGCGACGGGGCGCTCGTTGGGAGTTCAGAATTGTCCGCGCAGATTCGCTCTCTCACCAACGGCAACGGCGTGGATTGCGTAATTATTGCTGCTGCCGCGAAATCGGACGCACCTTGCAGGATTGCTGTTGACATCTGCCGAGACCGCGGACGAATCGTTGACGTGGGCGCGGTCGAACTCAACTTCCCCTGGCATGAAGCTTACCTCAAAGAGATTCAGGTGCTGATGGCGCGCGCCTACGGCCCGGGAAGTTATGATCCCGCTTATGAACTCCAGGGACAGGACTATCCGCTGCCCTACGTGCGCTGGACAGAAAATCGCAACATGGAAGAGTTTCTGCGTTTGGTGTCACAGGGCCGCGTACAAATCAACCCCCTAATTACTCACCGCTTCCCGCTGGAAGATGCGGCCAAAGCGTATGAAACCATCATCGATGGTTCCACGAACAGTTTGGCAGTTCTCGTGAAGTATCCTGCTGCGGATTTGGCTTCGCCTTTGGCAGAGTTTCGGCCGAAACGCCGCGTAAACGTGAATAGTCAGGTCAGTGCGTCCTCAGCAATCAGCGTCGCTCTGGTAGGTGCAGGTAATCTGGCCCGCTGGACTCATCTTCCGAACCTTGGGAAGACCCCGGGGGTGCGTCTGCGCGCCATTTACTCCGCTAGTGGATCACGCGGCAAGAGCTACGCCCTGCGCTTCGGCGCGGATTATTGTGCCAGTGACTATGGCGAAATTCTGAAGGATCCGGAAGTGCAGGCAATCGTAATCGTAAGCCGCAACCAGCAACACGCTTCCCAGGCACTAGCGGCCCTACAAGCTGGTAAACACGTCTTTGTCGAAAAGCCGATGGCCCTCACGCAAGAGGAGTGCCGCGAATTATCTCAAGCTGTGGAAGACACGGGAAAGCAACTTACTGTTGGATTCAACCGCCGCTATGCGCCCACTTATCTGGCGCTGAGAGAACTAATGGCGAAGCGAACCGGTCCGGTGGTGCTAAATTGCCGGGTCAATTCGCCTGGAATTTCCGGATCCTACTGGATGGCCGATCCCGCTAACGGTGGCGCCATCCTAGGGGAAGCGTGCCACTTCGTAGATTTGATGTACTGGCTCCTCGACTCTGAGCCGGTCGAGGTCTCAGCCTACTCGCTTCCTACCGATAAGAAAGATCCCATCGGAGAAAATAACTGTGTTGCCGCCTTTCGTTTCGCCGACTACTCCATCGCGAATTTGACCTATTGCACCGTCGGAAGCCGCACCTCGGGAGGTGAACGGGTGGAAGTGTTTAGCCCCGGAGTGGGAGCCTCCGCAGAGGACTTCAAGCAATCTATTGTGCGAACCGGAGCGGTCCGCAAAAGCGCGAGCTGGTTTGCGGAAAAGGGCTATGTGCCTCAGATGCAAGCTTTCTTTGCGGCTCTGAAACAGGGCAAACCGCCTGCCATCACGGTTCGCGATGGAGTGCGGGCTACGCTCGGCTGCCTCTGTATGTTGCAGTCGGCGCGCGCGCGCGCGCCACAGTCCATCAACATCGAAGACTTTCTTGCTTCCCCGTCGCAATGAGAGTGCTCCAGCTAGGTCCTTATCCCCCGCCACATGGCGGAGTCCAGAGCCATTTAGTGGCAATCCGCACCTTCCTCCGCCGTCAGGGCGTGTCCTGCGCAGTTATCAACGTCACCCGGCATCGAAAGCCCGAGGCAGATGAAGTCTACTATCCCAGAAGCGCAGCGGGACTGATTCGGCTTCTCTTGCGATTGGATTACGATGTTGTCCACCTTCATGTGGGAGGAATGCTGACCCAAAGGGTCCTAGGTCTAGCCCTTCTCTGCGCGCTCCAACGTGGCTCTAAGTCGGTAATGACATTTCATTCTGGCGGGTATCCGGCCTCCGACGAAGGCAAATCTACCGGACCGAAATCCTTTGCTGGCTTTGCACTTCGGAGTTTCGACGGCCTCATCGGTGTCAACCCTGAGATAATTGGATTTTTCCAAAGGCTGGGTGTCGCGCCAACTCGCACGCGTTTAATTTATCCACACTCTTTTCTGTCCGAAGAACAACTGGTGCCCTTTCCAGAGCCTCTCGCTTCCTTTTTCGAAGAGCACAATCCCGTGCTGATTTCCGTTGGGCTGCTGGAACCGGAATATAACCTGCCGCTGCAGATCGAAGTTCTGGGAAAAGTCCGCCAGAAATGTCCTGCTGCTGGGTTGGTTTTAATTGGATCGGGAAGCTTGGAACAGCAACTCCGCAGCAAAATCCGTGCATGTCCGTACGGCGAGGATGTCCTGCTTTGTGGCGATGTGCCGCATGCCATCACCAAGGCTGCGATTTCTCGATCCGATCTGATGCTCCGCACCACTCTTTTTGACGGAGACGCGATCTCCGTCCGTGAGGCGCTTTATTTGAGCACACCCGTTATCGCCAGCGACAACGGCATGCGGCCTGCCGGAGTCCACTTGATTCCTAAGTCAGACTTGCAGGCCCTCCTGAGTGCGATCGAAGAGAGACTCGCCCAGCCCGCGAGCGGTAAAGTGAAATCGGCTAGCGACGATAGCAATCTCCAGGCGGTGCTTGATTTCTATCGAGAACTGAAAGGCGGGAACCGCAGTTGAGAGGCCGAGCCCCCGCAAGCAGCGGAGAATTCTTCAGATCCACGACAGGTCGCGGGTTACCAGCAATTTTCCCAGGGGCGTCTTCGCTTTGAGATAGAGTTTGCTGTCGAAATACTTTAGGTAAGTTGCCCGCATGCGCCTCAGGCTGGCACGATCCAGCACACTTCGATCCTTCGTTCCCAACTCGTATCCTAGTGCTTCCAGTGTTCCGCCAACTAGCCCTTCAAACATCGCCAGATTCTCGGGGGTGTAGCTGTGTTTCCAGCGTCCCGCCGGATGGAATGCTACGGATGAGCCCTCTTTGAACGATGTGTTCGGAGCGCTGACTGACCCATACCCCACTCTCTGGATGCGGTCATAGTCGAGATCGTGATTGATAAACGAGCCCAGTCTCGTCAGCGTCTGTTGCGGCCGTTCCACAAGTTCCTCGAACCGCACTTCCGTATAATCTGCGCCAAGTTCGCGCCCATCTTTGCGGCCCTTGTTCACCATCCACTCCCAATACATACCTGCTACCATGACCGAGGGAGTCTTATCCCAAGGCAAGCGGCGAATATAGCCCTGTTTGTCGGTGGACAGCGCGACGTCGCGGCCATCGCGAATAATATGGATAACTAGCGCGTTCGGGATGGTTTCTTTGATTCGATGCAGGTGGAGCAGGTGCTCCGGCGTGGTGTCGGCCCATCGTTCCACTCCTTGTTTGCCGGCCATCTGCTCCATGATGATGCAAAGGAAGTCGCCGCCATTCTTGCACTCCGCCATCACCCTCTCTTCCAGCGGGCCTTTTTCCAGTTCCGATAAAGTATAGAGACGAGTTTTATACCAGGCATCTAAGAGTCGCCTTTTGTTGCGAGCCACACTGAGGTCGCCAAAGCGCGGCTCCAACAGGTTGATCACATTGGATTCCGTACGGTAGACCGCGAAATTACCGGAAGACAGCAACATGTGATACAGCAACGTCGTACCCGAACGGCCGCAGCCCAGCACGAACACCGGCGCCTTGCTGCGGGAACTGACCTCCGGGTTCCTCGCCCCCATTGTGTTTTCTGCGCTCTGCATATTAGAGAATATTAATTCTGGCCGCCTCAGTTAGGCGCTGCTTCCCGCCGCGCGGACGTCACGGCCGGGAAACTTCCCTCGTTTCAACTGCGAAAATGTCCGGCGGCCTCTGTGTAGAGCGTCGTTGGGTCGCCGACTCTATAAAGTTCCTGTGCCACAATTCCAGCACGAGCATCCGCCACAGCAGTCCCGAGCGATTTCGCCGTCCGCGCACATGCTCGTCCACCAGTGACCTGACTGCGTCTGGCTTGAAATATCCACGTTGCAACGTCCGCGGCTCCAGCAACACACGAAGAAACTGATCCTTAACTTCGTTCCTCATCCACTCTACGAGCGGTAGCTGAAAGCCTTGCTTCTTGCGATGCAATAGCGGAGATGGAATCCCAAGTCGTTCTGCCAGCTTTTTCAAAATATATTTGCGGGTACCGCCTCGAAGTTTCCACTCCACGGGCAAAGAGGTAACCCACTCCACGAACTTGTGGTCAAGCATTGGCACGCGCACTTCAAGTGAAGTCGCCATGCTCATACGATCTACTTTGGTCAAAATGTCGGAGACCAGGTAGGTCTTGGTATCAAGGTAGAGTAAACGGCTCAACGCATCGTGGGCAGGAGCGTCATCGTAAAACCTGCGCCATTGCAGCAAGGGGTCGGGGAGCAGGCCGGCAGCCTGCAAAAAGGAGTCTGTAAACAATCCTCGCTCACGATGTAATGCCGGAAAGAACGACATTCCATCGAGGTAACGGTCGCGCTTATTCAGTGACGCATTCCACGCCAGATTCTTTCCATACATTCCGCCGGGAATATGGGCGTGAACGGAGTTGCGATAAAGTCGACCCACCCAGTCCGGTACGCGGTCGAACTTTTGTCGGTCCAATGCGGTTATGTATCGGTCGTATCCCGCGAATAGTTCATCTCCGCCATCCCCGGAAAGCGCAACAGTCACCTGCTGCCTTGCCATGCGGCACACATAGTATGTGGGAAGCATGGAAGAGTCGCCAAAAGGCTCTTCCATCATGTGGGAGAGATACGTTAAGGTCTCTTCCATATTCGGACTAAAAACGAGTTCGTGATGATCCGTGCCAAATCGCTCCGCTACCAGGCGCGCATATTCCGATTCATTGAACTGCTGCGCTTCGAAACCGATGGAAAATGTCTTCACTTTCTCTGAACTCACCCGCGCCATCAGAGCCACGATGATAGAGGAATCAACCCCTCCACTCAGCAGCGCACCCAAGGGCACATCACTGATCAAGCGGATGCGAACTGCGTCTTCCAGTTGCCCCTGCAGCTCTTCCAGACAGTCCTCTTCGCTTATGGGCGGATGGGTACCATATTCGGGTAAGTCCCAGTACCGGCTGATCTTCACCTCGCCTTTGCAGTATTCCACCAAATGTCCGGCGGGCAGCTTATGAATTCGCTGAAAGGCGGTGTGCGGATCAGGAACATATCCGAAGTAAAAATATTGCAGCAGGCCTTCCGGATTGATTTCCGCCAATTCGGGATGCACCTCTAGGATGGCCTTGAGCTCCGATCCGAATAGTAATCGGCCTTCGTACAGAGCATAGTGCAGGGGCTTCTTGCCCATCCGGTCGCGCGCGAGTAACAGAAGTTGCCGGCGCTGGTCGTACAAGGCAATGGCAAACATCCCGCGCAGCTTTTGAACGCAGTCTGACCCCATTTCCTCGTATAGGTGAAGGATGACCTCGGTGTCAGAGTGGGTGTAGAAACGGTGGCCACGGCCCTCAAGCTCCTGACGGAGCGCAGGAAAGTTGTAGATTTCTCCGTTGAAGACGACCCAAAGGCTCTTGTCTTCATTGTGAATCGGCTGCCGTCCCCCGGCAAGGTCAATGATGCTCAAGCGCCGCATGCCCAGCCCTATCGGGCCGCTGGCATAAACCCCCTCGTCGTCGGGACCTCGGTGGACAATGGTCTGGCACATCCGCCGGACTTCGGCGGCATCAATGACGTCGCCCTGCCGACCGACAATGCCGGCTATTCCGCACACTGATGCACCTCAGACGTTTCGGGTATGGGGGTGGACCTGTCGACCAGTGGCTTGCGTCCCTGCACGGCGATAGGCTGCTCGATCACTCGCAAGTCTTCCAGTCCGCAGCTCTCAAACCATCGGAAAACTTCTTCGTAGGTATGCTTGGACTGATACCAGGGCGAATACCAATCGAATGTATCCAATACTCTCCACTTGGCGTCTTTATTAAAAGCCATGGGTATCAGCAACGCCAAAGCAGCACTCGTGGGCTTGCCAACGAGCGGGATCTTTCTCAAAACCTGATGAATGCCGTACAGAGGAATTACTGCATAGCACAGCTTGTGCAGCAACGGCGGCGGCATACGCCGAGTGACTTTGCGGTAGACATCGCTCATGCGATACCAGTGGTTGTAGGCACTGTAAAGCCAGACTGCGATGCGGCCGCCGGGCTTCAGCAGTTTTGGCAATACTTTCACTGCCTGCTCGCAATTCGGAGTGTGGTGCAGTACTCCAATGCTGTAGATGAAATCGAAGCTACCGCTGGCAAAAGGCAGTTGAAACACATCGGCCTGAAAAATGGTGGCGTTCCTGCCTGCAAGATTTTCGGCCGCGACCTCCGAAGCCAGGCTCAGGTCGATACCAACCACGTGGGCACCCCAGCGCGTGGCCACTTCCGCAAATCGCCCCATGCCGCAACCAACATCCAGCACTAGTTTTCCCTTCAGGTCTTCGGGACCGAATCCGGTGCGCCGGCGAAATGCATTCTCGGAGCGTTGGCTGCTGGCGTCATCCAGTTGCGTCCGCGCGTGAAGCTTCCACTGAAAACCAAAGCTGCCAGCGTAATTCTCCTGATCCACGAAGCGGATGACCCCGTTCAGCACAGGATAATGCCTTCCGCAGCCCAAGCACACAAGTCCGTCTGCCTGCTGAAGTGGGCTTTGGCATCCCAGACAGCGCAAGATAGCCAGAACTTCCCTAGCGAGTCCAGGCCAATTCACGTTCGCGTTTTGCTGCATCTCCAAGTTTCTTTTTTCCTTTGTTTCCGGCCCCATCCTGTTGGGAATTCTTTGCAAGCTCTGGAACACTGGCTATCTGATAAACCGAGCAGATGTAGCCCACCATGAAGTAAGGGAAGAGGTTGTATTCCGTCGATGCGAACATGGCTCCGGAGACGTAAGCCGCCATCGCCGCCCACAGCGCACTGGTCCATAAGCGTATGTCTTCGCTGGATTGATAACCGGGCAACTTTCGAACCCGCTTTATTTTGCGCATGGTGAGTGCGAGCAGCAGCACATAAAGAAGAACGCCTGGCAGGCCAGCCTCGGCTCCCAACTCGGTGTACGTATTGTGAACCACTCGCCAACTCTCCGTATAGCTTGGGAAGTTGCCCGGTCCAATCCCCAGAAGGGGATGCTTCGCCATGACGACAAGGCTTTCTTTCAGTAGTTCCTCTCGTGCCGCGAGAGAATTTCTGTCCCCGGAGCCTTCGATATTGCCCCTGAATATGCTCTCGATGCGGATAAGATAATGCGGTGTACCGAGTATTACTCCGACGCCAATGAAGCCCGCGAGGACTGAAGTCACCAGCACGACCGTGCGCTTTCCTTTGATACCGAACTCCCATATGCAAATTACACCCGTAACCAGCATCGCAAGTAGACCGCTGCGGGAGTAGGTCGCTACCACCCCATAGGCCATGAAGATGAGACTAACGCCCCAAAACAGCTTGCTAGCCCTGCCCTTCGCTGCGAAAAAGAAGGCAACGCATAAAGGAAAATTGATGGCGATATTGATCGCCAAGTCATTCGGATTTTCCAGAATGCCTTTCTGAATGCCCATCAACCTGCCGAATTCTGTACGGTGAACAAACACTGAGGCTATCGTCACGAGCGCAACCGCGCTCGCCTGAATAACCAGCAGCTTACGTACCTCGTCGACCGACGTCGCAACCATGTAAATTAAGATTGCTACAATAACGCCTTTGGAGAACTTGTTTACGACCGCATCATAAGCGCCACCCCGCCATACGGCAAACGGAATGCATAAAAACATCTGGAACAGAAGAAGGAGAAGAACTTTCAGTTCGATGGTCAGCCGGTGGCGGCGGCTTGCGGGAACTCCGAAGACCAAGGCCAGCAAAGCGATGCCACCCGCGATCTTGTTGATGGGAATAGCGTCAAGTCCAGGAATGAAATCTTCTGGACGAAACCAGTAGATCCATGAAAAAAAGAGCAAGGCGCGGTACGAAAGGGTACTTCTGGCTTGGCTGTCGGCTGCGAACGTTCGAATTCGTTCCGTTCCCCATCGGCGTGAGTTCATTCTTGCTCCCAATCCGCCAACGAGTTTGGTCTCGCTGAAATGGTAGCCTTTGGACTACATGACGATGTATCGATTTCAGAACCACCCCGAACTCTGGGCGCAACGCCCAGGTACTCAGCTTGGGCCATCCGCGTTGATCTTGACATGGGCTCAATCGACCTCATCGGATCCAGGCAGCCTTCCGTCCGGAAATAAAGTTCGCAAAAGCCACGACCGCCGCTGTGTTGAGCAATACGAACGTCGCGGCGGCGTCGGCCGCTCGCGCCAGTGGCCCGAGCTTCAACAAACGCGCCAAAGCCACCAATCCCAGTCCATAGAAGACCACTTGCAAAACTAGCGCCAGCCGGTACAGAGGAGCCTTTAGCCACAATGAGCTGACCAGCATTGCGACTAGGGAGAACGGAATCGCAAGACGCAGCAACTTGTGACTCACGAACCGAAAGAGTAACGGATTGTGACCGCTTAGAACCCAAGGCGCCAATTGCACCAACTGATAATTTCCGCTCAGGGTGCGCACCTTCCGCGCGAACTCCAATCCACCGCCCAAGTCTGAACTGTCCCAGGCTTGCGCTCGCGGCTCAAACACCACACGCCGCCCCTGCCGCACAACTTGCAGTGGGATATAGACGTCGTCCAGAATCGTTCCAACCGGCACCTTGGTCAGCAACTCGCGCCGCACGGCATATAAGGCGCCCGTGGCACCAACAACCGAACCCGAGGCCGCCTCCAGTTCACGCACTCTTTTCTCGACGCGCCAATAAAGTCCCATACCCTGCTGGCTCTCTCCGCAAGCGGGATCCCCCAGCATCAGTTCTCCGCTTACACACCCCACTTCCGGATCAGCGAAGTTTTCGAGCAATAGGCGAAGTGCACCAGATTCAATCTTCTGCCGCGCATCCGTAAAAACTACGATATCTCCCCGAATCCACTGCAATGCATCGTTCAGCCCGTATGCCTTTCCCCGTGAAAATTGGTTCATAACGACCTGTATGCGTGGATCGTTCTTATGCTCGCGCAGAATCGCTTCCGTCCCGTCGGTGGACCCGTCTGAGACGACCACGATTTCGCAAAGCTCCGGGGGATAGTCCAGAAGCAGCAGATTTCGGAGTTTGCCCTCGAGCCATCGCTCTTCATTGCGCACCACCATTACGATGGAAACGTAAGGCTCCTGGGGCGCCCGAAGCACCGGCCACGGGAACAATCTGGCCCGTAACCACAACCAGCCGGCATAGCCCGCGTAGGTGTACGCGATCAAAAGCACCGCTCCCCAGAAAACCCACTTCATTGTGCACCCCGCCCCAGCAGCACGATCTTGATGGTCTGGAACATGATCCAGAGGTCCAGGCCAATAGAGGCGTTCTTGATATAGAAGAGGTCGTATTGTAATTTCTCGCGTGCGTCGTCCAGCGTATTGCCGTACTTATACTGCACCTGAGCCCATCCGGTAATGCCGGGGCGCACCATGTGCCGCACGCCGTAATAACGAATCTCTTTGCTCAGCCACTCGACAAATTCGGGCCGCTCCGGGCGCGGACCTACGAAATGCATGTCGCCCTTCAGCACGCACCACAATTGCGGGATCTCATCGAGACGCGAGGCGCGCAAGAACTTGCCCACGCGCGTGATCCGCGGATCATCGTCGGCAGCCCAAGTGGCGCCGGTATCGGCTTCCGCGTCCTGACGCATCGTGCGGAACTTGTAACAGTAAAAAGTATTTCCTCCGCGGCCCACTCGTTTCTGCCGGTAGAGCGCCGGGCCGGACGAATCCAGGTTGACCGCCAACCATATAAAGGGAAGCAAGGGCAGGGAGAACAGCAGCCCGATCAGCGCAAACGAAAAATTCAACAGCCGGCGAATGATGCGGAAGGAGGTGCTGAAGCGGAACCCTTCGGCGAAAATCAACCAGCTCGGGTTCAAGTTTTCCACTTCGATTCGTCCGTAGATCTTTTCCAGCCAGGACGTCGCCTCTTCGACCTTCACGCCTCCCAAGCGCAAGTCCAGCAGTTCTTCCACCGGCAATGTGCCCCGACGATCCGGCATGGCAACAATTACACGGTGCACTCCCTGGCCATACGCCAAGCTCAACAGGTGCGATGCCACAGACTCCCGAGTCAGTTCGCCATCAACGTTCCCGCTCCATCCCACCACTTCAATCCCTAGCTCGGAGCGCTTGCGCAGACCTCTCACCAGGCGCTCGGCGCGCTCTCCCGTCCCCAGGACGTAAACCCGCTCGCGCAGGAAGGGCTGTTTCACCATCCAGGCATAAATCACGCGCCAGCAAAACAAAGTGAAGGTGAGGATGATGAGTCCCCAAAAAACCGAATTATTCCCGGGAAGAAGGCTGGGATAGCGATTGGCCAGGGCGGCCAGAGCCAGAGCCACAAATCCCAGCACCAGAAGAAGGCGAAACGCGTGCTCCCCACTCGCGGCGAGATTGGCAGAGTCGTAAAGGTCGAACAAGTGTGAAAGCAGCAGCACCACCCCGGTAACCACCAGAATCTTCGGTCCCAGCACCGCTAACACTTGAAGGTATCCACCTTCAACGTTGAGCAGCAGCCAACTGTCGGGGTTCCGCCACATCGTCGCCAACAGGAAAGACGTCCAAACGATCATCACCTCGCCTGCCACCAGAACCAACGTGCGCAGCGGATAATAAATTTTGAACAGCCGGATCACGTTTTCCTACTTCCCGGGGGTCTTGGACTCGGTCGCACTCTTCTGGTAGGCGTCGTAGTAATAACGCGTATAGGGCATCGCATCCATATTGGTGCCATTCAGCACCACTCCGACGAGCGCCTCATCGGGAAACTCCTGTCGCGCCCGGCGCGCCATATCGACGGGCGTCGCGTTGGAACGTACTACCATGAGCACACCATCGCAGGCCTTCGCCAGCACGCTGGCGTCGGAAACCGGCACGGCCGGCGGAGAGTCGATGATGATCCA
>JBEKUD010000126.1:0-14311 GCA_049515395.1 Candidatus Sulfotelmatobacter sp.
GCCCACCGCTTAAATCTGACAGAGCATACCGTCAAGAACTACCTCTTTCGCGTTTTCGAGAAGTTGGATGTTTCCAGCAGGGTAGAAGTAGTTCTGTACGCCTTCGGTTTGCCCGGAGCCTCTCTGCGCAAGTCAGTTACAAACCCTCGTAAGGGACGAGTCCGTACCGCGGAACGGGCCAAGAATAGCTCCCGCAAGGGTTCGATAAAACGCCGGAGAAATGACATCGCTCCCGAAAGACAATCGCGGAAAGAACTACCCTTGTAAAGAAGCCAAATATTTTGAGCCATTTACTGAAGAACGCAAGGCGATTCCGGGCGAAGGAGCGCTTTACTGCAATCCCAGACCGGCCGCGGCTGTGCTCACAATGTTGCGCCCGATTACCAGCGAAGCCGTTGCTGCCGGGGAAGGAACGTTGAGCACGTGCAACATCCTGCCTGAAGGTACAAACTGAAAATCATCAACCAGCGCACCGTTGCGCGTGAGAGCTTGGGCACGAACCCCTGAACCACCCGGCACGAGATCGTCGTCGCGCACCTCGGGGACGAGTCGCTGTAGCGCGCGAACGAAGGCCGGCTTGGAAAATGACCGGTGAAATTCGTCCAGCCCGCTGCGCCAATTTTTCGCCGCCATCCGCCAAAACCCCGGAAATGCCAAAGAGGAACCTAAGTCGCGCAGACTGAAGTCCGTGCGCCGGTACCCTTCGCGACGAAAGGCAAGCACGGCGCTCGGTCCGGCGTCCACATTGCCGGTGATACGCCGCGTGAAATGAACCCCAAGGAACGG
Source organism: Candidatus Sulfotelmatobacter sp. (assembly GCA_049515395.1). Classification (GTDB taxonomy): domain Bacteria; phylum Acidobacteriota; class Terriglobia; order Terriglobales; family Acidobacteriaceae; genus Sulfotelmatobacter. The sequence continues at coordinate 787 of JBEKUD010000126.1, forward strand.
AAATTGCGGATCGGGCACGGGATAAATGAGGGAACGCACCAGTGAAGAACGTTCCGCGATGAGGTCGTAATATTCGCCGCGGAAAGGGACGATCATCACCCGCGGATCGTCCCCCGCCATGTGGCTGATGCGATCGCTGAAGAGTCCGGCACAGTTGATCATGGATGTCGCGGAGAACGACCCCTGGTTCGTTTCGACCACAATCTCATTCGCGGTCCGCTTGATCGCCAAGGCAGCATTCGAAGTCAGAATCGTTCCACCACGACCGCCAATAATCTCCGCGTACTTGCCGCAGACGGCCTCGTAGTCGGTGATGCCAGTAGACGGCACCACCAGAGCTCGCAGCCCACTCGCGTGAGGCTCAATCTCGCGCAGCTCTTCTAGCCCAATGGATCGCAGACCCGTCAGCCCGTTCGCTTCGCCACGTCGTCGCAATTCCTCGAGGCGCGAAAATTCTTCCTCATGAGTGGCCACGATCACTTTGCCGCAAATTTGATGGGGGATGCCGTGTTCGCGGCAGAATTCCACCATGGCGGTCGCGCCCGTCACGCACAATTTCGCTTTCAGCGATCCCGGTTTATAGTAAACGCCAGAATGGATCACGCCGCTGTTATGGCGGCTTTGATGCTGGCCAACACGGTCTTCTTTTTCCAACAACAACAGGCGAAGCCGCGGAAATCGTTGCGTGATTTCGAGACCTACTGCGAGCCCGACGATTCCCCCGCCTACAATGATGACGCTGTAGCATGAATCTGTCATGGTCTGCGATGTGCCTTAATCGGTCCCGCAACATTCCATTCGATGGGCGCTCTTTCGCTTTTTTGGCGACTTTCACCGGTTAACGATCAGAATTATTTTGGCAGCTTGATGGCTCAATGTGCCCCCGGTGCCAGTCACGGTAATTGTATAGGTTCCGGGTGCTATGCCCTGTTGCTGGCTACCGCCCCTCCAACCCACCTCCGTTGCTTCACCGCCCCAGGGCGGAAGCAATCCAGCCAGCAAGAATAAGGCGAGCAGTGAAGTGGGCAACCTACGCCTAACGTGTTTTTCTTCCACGCCTTCTGGAGCTTTAGAAAGCAAATCCGGGTAGTGACAGCCACAGAGCAATAGACGTATGGAGACCGGGATGAACTCGCAGTGGTGGTTATGCTCATCACCCACGGCAGCGGAGCTATTGCCGGAGTGACCTGACTAGGAATGGGTGAGCTGATAGTCTCTCGACGCCGAGGCCAGTCTCGAAGCGCTATCAGGAAAGCGCGGTTAACCTCAAAAGCAAATAAACGCACGCTCAGAACCCTTCTGGGATGCAATGATGGGAATGTGATTTGCTTTGCACCGGAGCGCGCTCATTTAGCCGTAACGTGCGGTGCCTGTACAATCTCCACGGATTCTTTATTGATAGCAAAATCTTCGAGGAGCGACATGGGGCATCTCATAGCGATGAGTGTGATGATTCTGTTGATCTTCGTGTGTGGGATTTCAATCCCGCCGATTGAGGATGCGGACCGCGAGGTCACAGTAGCTGCGGCTGCCGACCTGAGCTCCGCTTTACAGGAGATTGCCGCTGACTATCAAAAGCGATCGGGTGTTGCCGTGAAACTTTCATTCGGTGCATCGGGCGCTTTGACCCGGCAAATTCAGAATGGAGCGCCGTTTGACCTCTTCTTCTCTGCTGATATGGACTATCCACGCCAGTTGATCGCCGGCGGCGAGGCGGATGGCACAACCTTGTATCGTTATGCAGTGGGGCAATTGGTGCTGTGGGTCCCCAAGGCTTCTCCACTCGAGGTCGTACAGAAGGGGATGGATGTTCTGCTGGATCCATTCGTGAAAAAAATTTCTATCGGCAATCCGGAGCATGCGCCCTACGGTCGAGCCGCCGTGGCCGCGCTGAAGCATTATGGCCTTTACGAAAAGGTGAGCGACCGATTAGTTCTGGGAGAAAATGCTTCGCAGGCGGCGCAGTTCGTCGAGTCCGGAAGCGCGCAGGTCGGCTTCGTTGCGTTGGCTCATGCGGTAGCTCCCGCCATGCAAGGAAAAGGGAAGTACTCGATTGTTCCGGCAGAGGCCTATCCGCGGCTGGAGCAAGGTGTGCTAGTAATTTCGAGTTCACCTCGCAAACAAGACGCAACGGCATTCCTGGACTACGTGAAATCCGCGGAGGTAGCAGCCGTGCTGCAGCGCTACGGTTTCACCCTCCCCGAGCAGAAGCAGGGACTGGCTAAGTAAATGTCTATCGACTGGCAGGCATTCCTGCTTACCATACAATTGGCTTTCATTGTTTCGGCCATTCTTTTCGTAGTGGGGCTGCCGCTGGCCTATTGGATCGCCTTCTCGTGCTGGCGCTGGAAATTCCTGGTGGAAGCTCTGGTTGCGTTACCGATCGTGCTGCCGCCAACGGTGCTCGGATTTTATCTGCTGGTCGCTCTCGGCTCCCGCAGCCCGCTGGGACTTTGGTGGCAGTCGTTGACCGGACACACTTTAGCGTTCACCTTTACCGGATTGGTGATCGGGTCCATTCTTTATAGCTTGCCGTTTGCGGTGCAGCCCTTTGCGGCCTCGTTCTGGTTGGTCGATCGCAAACTGTTGGCTGCCTCGGCCACGCTGGGCGCTTCTCCGATGCGCACTTTTTTTCGCGTCGTAGTCCCGCTCTCTGTCCCAGGACTTATCACGGGTCTGGCCCTAGCTTTTGCTCACACCATGGGCGAGTTCGGAGTGGTGCTGATGATCGGAGGCAATATTCCCGGCGTGACCCGCACCGTCTCTATCAGTATTTACGATCAGGTTGAGGCTTCAAACTATGCCGGAGCCAATGCCATGGCCTTGCTGCTGTTAGTCTTCTGCTTCGTCGTCTTAGCCCTCGTATATGGGCTGCAGCGGAGAGCGCCGAACTCTGGAAGGTTGAATCAGAAATCGTGGCCCCTGGGTCCGACCGAATAAACTCAATGACCACAATCGCGGAATCAAAATCCGCAAATCCTTGCACTGAACCGGCGTTGAGCGTGTCCATTCGCAAGCGATTTCCTGCCAGGGAAAGCGAGTTCTCGCTCGAGGTGGAATTCAGCGCTGTGCCCGGATTCACGATCGTATTTGGCCCCTCGGGCGCGGGAAAAACTACATTACTCGACTGCGTGGCCGGACTTGCCACACCGTACGCAGGAAGGATTTCACTCGGTAAACGCGTGTTCTTTGACGCCAGCACTCGCACTCATGTTCCGGTTGCAAAACGGGCCGTGGGGTACGTCTTGCAAGATCTAGCATTGTTTCCGCATCTGAGGGTGGAACAAAATATCGAATATGGCCTGGCGCATCTCTCGCGCACCGCCATAAAAGAACGCGTCGCCGCTATGCTGCAAGAGTTCCGCATCGATCATCTGGGCCATCAATTTCCCGCAAAAATCTCCGGTGGCGAACGTCAGCGCGTCGCCTTAGCGCGCTCTCTCGTTACGGATCCCTGCGTTCTATTGCTCGACGAACCGTTGACGGCTCTGGACGTCTCGACCAAGGCAAGAATCATTGAAGATCTTCGCCGCTGGAACCAGGTTCATCGCATCCCCGTTCTCTATGTTACACACAGCCGCGAGGAAGTAATGGCCCTCGGCGAACGCGTGCTGGTGATGGATCATGGCCGCATCATCGCGCAAGGCACGCCGCATGAAGTTCTGCGCGCTCCGCTTCAGGAAACCGTGGCGCAGTTGGCCGGTTTTGAAAATATCTTCAATGCCGTTGTAGAGTCGATACACGAAGATCGGGGAACCATGATGTGCCGTTTGCTCGGCGAAGCGGGGAGCAGGGTCCTCCTGGAGGTGCCCCTGATTCGCGTCGAAGCGACCTCGGGGCTGCGAATGGGAATTCGTGCCGGCGACATCCTCCTGGCTACTTCAAAACCGGTGGACCTCAGCGCCCGCAACGTAACGGCGGGCCGACTGATTTCTCTGGAAAAGCGCGACATGATCATTTCCGCGCGCGTCGACTGCGGCGTCGAGATGGAAGTTTACGTAACCCTTGCCGCACGCGACGCATTGCAACTGGAAGCCGGCCAGGAGGTTTGGCTGGTAATCAAAACCCACTCGTGCCACCTCATGCAAAAATAAAGTTGGAATGCCGAAGTGGTCCATCGCTGCGCCCTTTGCGGCCGTTCTTAGCGTTTTCTGCGGTTCAAAGCTCGTAATCGCCAAGGACGCGAAGAAAAGCCGCAGAGTTCGGGAAAACGTCATTTTGGTTTCTCACTTTGCATTCTGACTTCCGCGTTCTGCTCTTCTTCTTGATCCATCTCAATCACGGCGATCCACTGTCCCTTGCGCCGTTCTGAAAAAACGATGTGGCCGCTGAGAATCTGCGCTGCGGCGGCTGCCGGCAGGTCGCGGTGGAAGCCAAAAAAAAGGGTCTTCCATTCTGTCCAGGTCCGCCAACGATCCCACCTTGCCGGCCCGGGCTCGTACTTTGTCGAGAAAATAAGGACCACTTCATAGTTGGAACGAAAGTCAGCCGCGGAAAGCACTTCGTCCAAGGAGAAATCCTCAATGCGCACCACCCGCATCGGCCGAGTGGTGTAGCCCAGCCAGGGTCGTGTCAATTCATCGGATGAGGGCCAAGCCGTGAGCACGTGAGCCATCGGATAACGCGCTTCCAGGAAGCGCTCACCATTTTCGTGCAGCACAATGTAATCTCGATAAGCAAGGTTATCCTCCGGAGAAAATCCATACGGAGGATTCCAGAACCACGCGACAACGAATGCCAGCACAACGCAAGCTACCGCCGCGCGCCAAAAGCGCAATCGGCGCCACAACGTGGAAACCGAAAGGATGATAACCAGAGGAACCGCTGGAAGCATGTATCGAGCCAGCACGGCGCCTCCGATCAGCGCCATCGCTACCACATAGGTCAGCACCACGACGTAGAAAACCATCTGCACCGGAAGAGCGATCCTAGGACGATCCAGATCCGCATCGCGTCGCGGCGGCAGCATCCACATCGCCAGCAGCGTAGCCAAAGTCAAAACCCAAAGATGAAGATAGCCGCTGACTTGCCACACCCGCAGGGCCAGAGCCAGAAGAAAGCGGGTCGAGCTCAGCGTTGCAGCTACGTTGTAACGGAAGAACTCGGGATTGCCGAAAACGTATCCCATGCGAGTGTAGTGATAGAGATACCAGAGCGCGAGGGGCAACGCCGGAAGCAAGAGCGAGCCGATGCGCCTCGCATGGCGTCCGCTTGATATCGAATCACTTCGTTCAGCTTCGCCATGCCACAATTTGCGCAGAGATGTCCTCCCTACGAGCAGTCCGATCATCTCCCATCCCGCAAGCGCAAACGGAGCAAGAATCGCGGTCTCCTTGGCCATCGCCGCGAGTGAGAACCATACCATCGTCGTCGTCGCACACCCCTCTAAGTACGCGGAGAGTCCCCACAAAATAAGCCCAGCCGCCGTCAAATCCACATGAGCCAGCGAGCTTTGCGCGAAGAACACCGGATACACCGCCGTGCACAGCGTGGCTGCGGTCGCAACCTTTGTGTTCGCTGCGCATTCGGCTAGGCGGAACACCCCCAGAAGTGAAAATGCTGCCAGCATCAGCATGGCTGTTCGCGTTACCAGCGGAGCAAACCCGACCAATTTCCACCACAATGCCAGCCATGCCATCACGACAGGCGGATGTGCGTTGGAGACGGTGGAATGCGGAATGAAACTCGCCGTCAGCAGGATGTCACGCGCGGCAGGAACGTAATATCCAGCTTCGTCCCAGAAGTAGGGAAGCCGCAGCAGGGGCAAGTGGAGCAGAAGTGTGAATATAAAGATGGCGGCAAAAACCGGAGCGGGGTGGGTGCCGGTCCATACCACCCGACCTTCGGCCGTCGGGTAATCTTTCAGATGCCCTCCTCCCGATCACCATTCCTCGAGCAAGAAACCAGCGAGGCTTCGCCTCAGACCGACAAGCATGTCGTTACGTGCATAGGTCGACGGATAGCTCCAGTTGCGTGCGTTGAGTTGGGAATGGTAAACCAATCCCATTGAATGGGACCGCCGTAAGGCGAATCGCCTGGCCGTAAAGGCACCCCACAACTGGAGCCGCGATGAGCGTACCACAGTCTGTCGCCGAGGTCTTGAGCAAGCACGTTGTGTACGTTGTGTTGGAAGTGGAGAGCATCGATCGAATGTACCTCAACGTGTATGTGCCCGAACTCCAAGCCGTCCGAGGGTACCTTGAAGTTCATACGGATCCACCGCGGGCATAAGGTGGCCGACACTCTCATGGTGGAACCCATCACGCGCGAGTTCGTCGGGTCGATCGAGCGGTTTGCCCAGAACAACAACATTCCTCTCATCCTTTTCGAGAAGGGACAACGCAAGGACGACTTCGCCAAAGAGCAGCGTAAGCAGTTCCGCCAGCCAGAAGGTGTGGTTTTCATCGGCAAGGCCCAGGAGAAATGCCGGGTTTATCGCACCGAGAAGCGGCGCAATCCTAAGACCAAACGCACCTATCCCTGGATCGTCAAGTCCAACGCCCTGGTAAACCATTACTACTTCTATTGCGTCGATGAAGCCTTCGGGCCGTTCTTTTTAAAATTCTGTTCCTATTTTCCTTATAACGCCAAGCTCTGCTTCAACGGACACGAATACCTCAAACGACAATTGGAACAGAAAGGGATCGCCTACGAGGCCTTGGAGAATGGGATTCTATCGTGTCAAGATCCCCATCAACTGCAACTCCTGTGCGACCAGCTCTCGGAAGGGAAGATCGATGCCCTACTCCGCAAATAGTTGGAACGACTGCCCCATCCCTTCGCCGCCCAAGACCGTCAGGCGGGATATCGTTATCAACTCTCCATTCTCCAGCTCGAACTTTCCCTCACCCAGGTTCTGGATCAACCTGTAAGCGGCCGTATCTTCTTTGAAGACGTTATCCGAGAAAACCTGGACATCGGCCGTCCCAAACAAGTTCAACTCATCTTCGATCGTAGGGTCACGAAGGCCACGCCCGGCCCTTTTCGTACCCGGGTCATCACCGATGGAGTGATCCCCTCTCTGCACATCGACTACAAAGGAACCCGCATCAAGCAGTACCACAAGGAAGGCCGGGCCTTGCGGACGGAAACCACTATCAACAATACCTATGACTTCTACATCGGCAAGAACCTGCGCAACTTGCCCGCGCTACGGCGCATCGGCTTTCAAGCCAACCAACGACTGCTCCAAGTGCAGCGCATCAGCCACGATTGCATCCTCGCCGAAGAAGCTTTTCAAAAACTCAATCGTCCCGTACGGGTGACAACGCAACGCGCCTCCGCGCTTCGCTTCGCCGATCCTAACGTGCAAGCTCTCTGGCGCGCCCTCTTGTTGTTCCAACTCCTTCCTGTTGGCTTTTCCAACAGTGAGCTCCGCCAGCACTTTGCCTCCCTACTGGGACAACCACCCCAAAGCCTCTCCCAGGGTCAAATGACCTATCACCTGCGTCGCCTCCGCCTTCACGGCATCATCGAACGCATCCCAAAAACTCACCGCTATCGAATTACCAACCCCGGCCTGCGAATCCTATGGTTCTGCACCCGAACCTATAACCGCATTCTCCGTCCCGGACTCGCGTCCGTACTGCCGCAGATCTCCGCACCCAACTCTTCTCTTCGGCGCAGCTTCGATAAACTCGATCAGGAGGTCACGGCTTGGATCCAACACGCACGTTTAGCCGCATAAAACTTGACTCATTTGCACCAAGTTCTTTACTTCAAGACTTCTAGTGGGGCTCCAAGTCAGGTGTTTCCCCTCTTCCCTCCTGCACTTGTTGCAGAGGTAGAAGTTCTAGTGCACCTGCCCCCCGGTACTCATGCGCGGGTCCAGTTTGATTTCGCCGAACGCCGTTTCGTAGCCGGAGACGTTTTGCTGCAGCAGTCCCAGAAGCGCCTTGGCTTGTTGCGGGCTGAGATAGATGCCTTGAAAGTTACGAATCTCCACTTGAGTTTCGCTCTGCTGTTGCACCGTGCCGAAGACCAGGAAGAAATCCCAAACGTTGACTCGCATCTGAACGCTGTTGGCATACGTTTCCCGATAATCGGGGGCGTTAGTAAGCTTGACATTGGGTTGTGGCGGAACACTCATAGGAAAGCAGTGTAATGACTTTAAGGGCAGAAAGGGAAGCTGCAGAGCCCTAATCCCCTCACCCTTGCGGGGCCTTCCGCGTTCGGCTTGCTGCGCACAGTTCAGCTGGCCAATTACTGTCAATCTGCCGCATATTTGTGGCAAAAAGTCTTTGGCGCTCTGCCGCGAAAGGACATGGTCGGAAGCTACTTTGCTCAAACCAAAGGAGTTGTAGGATGTCATTACAGGTGTCATCTGGCGTTGAAAATGCGAATCCAGATAGGATTCGTAGGTAGCATTCACGAGCATTTCTATGACCCATAAGCCTCAGGACGCGGCCATCGAAGAAGAGACGATTCTCCCTGAAAATCTTCTCCCTCTAGGACCTGTATTGGGGGAGGGCGCCAGTCCTCTGGAGGTCAGCATGGCTCTGGCCAAAATATTTCATGTCCAGTATGCCGAAGTGGCCTTGCTGCGATTGGAAGGCGGTCTGCTCAAGTTTGTTTTCCCCGAACATCTGCGTACCACGGGAGCGATTCCGATTTCCAGCAAAGCCGTGGCTGCCCATACTGCTTTAAGTAAGAAGCCGGAAATCTTCAATAATTTCGCCCGCGTAAAACACGCCAGTATCTTCGAGACGATCAAACCGGTGGGATTCGAAGAAGAGTCTCCGGCACCGCCGGCACCCATTCAGAAGCTGATGTCCGTACCGATCCTGGATCACAATTCGACCGTTCTGGGAGTCCTACAGATCTCACGGAAAGGTCTGGATCCTCGATTTACTCAGGACTTCAGCCGCGAAGATTTGCACGATCTGGAACTCGCCGCTGGACTACTGGCTGCCTCACCCATAATGTTAGCCAACTAACTTTGGGTTCTAAGATTCGAATTTATACAATACATTCTGGCTCGCCTGAGAGAGTCCTCGATGCTTTCACCGAAAGTTTGCGGGCAGCAGTTCATTATCATTTCTTCGAGATAGGGGTGTTCGATACGAGAAAAGGCAATCAATACTTAACTTGATTAGGGATCGAGCGAAGCTCTGGGCCCTTGCTGCTGGCCACACCGAGGCCCGCGGCAAAGTGATAACATCGCAGGCTGAGCGGGGCTGGCGGAACTGGCAGACGCGCTGGCCTTAGGAGCCAGTGGCCGCAAGGCCGTGCAGGTTCAAGTCCTGTGCCCCGCACCATCTGTGCTGCGCTTAGCAGGCCCGCTTCGCGCCTTCTGCTCATTGGCGCGTCGATCAGCGCCAATGCCTGATCAGAACAGTTGCTTCCGAGCAGTTCGATGCGGGAGCAACGCGGAAGTGATCCGTCGGCCGATGCTGAGAGGCCAATTCCTTTCATTCGCTTAGAACCCGCTGCGGCCCTCTTCTGGATCGCTTGCGTCTTTTCTGCCCCCACCTGCGTATGTATCAGTAGTATGAACGCGGCTGCCTTCTTTTTCGAGAACTCGATGGCACAAGAGAGCACCGGGATCGCGCGTGGACTTCGACGTCGAGATCCCGACTTGCTCGACCGCCTCATCGAGCAATACCAGCATCGCCTTCTCCGCTATCTCGTGTACTTGACCGGACGCCGCGAATTAGCCGAAGACCTCTTCCAGGAGACCTGGATCCGCGTGCTCGAACGCGGCCACCAGTTCAACGACAAGTACGCATTCAGCACCTGGCTCTTCACAGTGGCGCGCAACCTGGCAATCGATCATATGCGCCGCAAACAGCCCGCCAGCCTCGACGGTTTATTGAGTGACAATAGTAACGACGACGCGTCCTTCGTCGTGCCTGCCACCGGGCGGGCTTCGGCCTTTGATCTGACACTGCGGCGCGAGCAAAGCGAGCAGATCGCGGCCGGCATGCAACATCTCCCCGCGGAATACCGGGAAGTGCTGGTGCTTCGATTTCAGGAGGGCATGTCTCTCGAAGAGATCGCAAGCGTGGCTCGCGTGCCTTTGGGAACTGTGAAATCCAGAATCTACCGCGGTTTGAGCGCGCTCGAGCCGTGGTTAAAAGGAGCGCAGCTGTGAACCTCACTCCGACCAACGACACACATGAACGGGCACGGAAACTGATTGCGTTGGCCGGCCCCGAGGCGTTTTCCGTCGCCGATGGGCTTTCCGAGCAACTGTCGTCGAATGCGTGGCTGGCAGCACACCTGGAAGCCTGTGCCTCGTGCCGCGCCTTCGCCGAGAACGCCGCGGAGACGATTCACGGGTTGCGCGGAATCCCCATCGCCGCCGAGCGCAGCCTGGTCTCGACGACGCAGATGAACGTGCGCCGCCGTGCTCTGGAACTGCAGCGCCATCGCGAACGCCTGTGGCTGGTTTCGGTCACTTGTACGGCCGTTACCCTCTGCGCGCTACTCAGCGCATTCGTTCTGTGGCGCGGCTTTGAATGGTTAGGCGCCCGAGCACAGTGGCCTTCATCGGTCTGGCAAGTGGCTTTCCTGGTCGTCTGCGTGGTGCCAGCCCTGGTGGGTGGAATCTTGCTGCTGGCCAAGGACAAGCATCTGGCAAATCAGACCGGTTCTTACCATGGCTGATTGAACAAGGGCTAATTGAACCGACAACAAGTTTCTTGCTCGAACGAAGTACGGAATCAGGAGATCCTAGATGACAATCAGAAATCAAATTTTCACTCGATCCAAAGACGAGATCCGCATCCTTGCACCTTGGGCCTACGTCTTATTTACCCTGGTCTTCCTGACGATAGCTGTGCTCTTTGTGACCGTCGTGGGCAGGGATCCCCACGCACCTCGGCTTCCGATTCGGTGCCTGCTGGGAGTCCTCGCGGGAACCGTGCTCGGCTGCTACGCCGTGCTGATCGGTTACATCAACCAGGACGCGGGGTGGCGCAGCATGAGCCGCCTGCTTTGGACGCTGATTGCCATCTTTGTCCCCAACGGGCTGGGGATCCTCCTCTATTTCGTCCTGCGCAAACCGCTCACCGTCCGCTGTCCGCAATGCAACGCCGAGGTCGAGCCGGGCTTCAGCTTCTGCCCCCGTTGCCGCAACCGTCTGAAACCTGTCTGCCCCCATTGCCAACGCGGCATAGACCCCGGCGATAAGTTCTGCCCCTATTGCGGTGGGGCTCAGGAGCCCGCTGCTGGCGCGTCTCCCGCTGCGCCGCCGACGATCCAGCCGTGACAGCAATTCACGAACTGCCCGGAATATGCGGATCCCTGTTGTGATTATCGCGATTGTCCTCATGGACTAGAGTGAAATTTGCGCTCGGCGAACTTCCCGAGGAGTAGCGCGAAGTATTCGAAGCTCAAGAGCTGGAGGGTCGCAGCTTCGGCGAGTTTTGGCGAAAACGGTGCGAACGTCAATGCCTTCTTGTTGCAAAAGCGCTACGCGGCGCTTCTCCTGCACCAGCGATTGCAGGGCATTCACGACGAGGTTGCGAGGAAAGAGGAGCACAATTTGAAGAAGAGATGAATCTTTTTTCTGGTCCCTCCAGCGATCGTGATTTTCGTTGCTAATGGCGGAGAATTTCTGACGCATCTGTGGAATTGGCTGCTGTCGACTCTGTTCGGATGGCGGCAGGTTACCTTCTGGCAGGCTATCGGATTGCTGCTTCTCTGTCGGATTCTGTTCGGACACCTGGGCCGCGGGCATGGCCCAGATCGCTCCAAATTGCGGCGGTCAACAGAGGAATGCCAGGAGCACAGGACGCCCGGGGAGCGCGAGAATTTCCGCCAAAGAATGCGCTCACGGTGCGGTGCCTTCGGAGCTTCAACCAGCGGAACCAACGAGTCGGCAAGTTCTTAATAATCGGCTTGCTGGCAGAACAGCGCTGGCGTAACGGTGATTGAGATACATCCGCACTCAGGTATCATTGAAAGTATCATCGAACATCTTAGTCAATCGTTGAAGCTGCGAGAAAATGATTAACGGCAAACGCATTGCGGTTGTAATGCCCGCCTATAACGCGGAGAAGACGCTTGCGGCCACCGCGGGCGAACTGCCCGACCTCGTGGATCTCTGCATCCTGGTTGACGACAACAGTTCCGATGGAACAGTCGCGCTGGCCAATCGCCTGGGTCTGCGTGTCTTCCAGCATGACCGCAACTACGGTTACGGACGCAACCAGCAGACTTGCTATCGCGAAGCGCTCGCCGCCGGGGCTGATGTGGTGATCATGCTTCATCCCGACTATCAGTACACGCCGCTCCTGGTCACTGCCATGGCCAGCATGGTGGCTTACGGTGTTTATGACGTTGTGCTGGGATCGCGCATTATCGGCGGAACAGCACTGCGCGGTGGCATGCCCATCTACAAATACATTTTCAATCGGCTGCTCACGGCGTTTGAAAATCTCTTTCTGGGCGTCAAACTCTCCGAATATCACACCGGTTACCGAGCCTTCAGTCGCAAGGTTCTCACTGCCTTGCCTTTGCTGGAGAATTCCGACGACTTCGTGTTCGACAACCAGATGCTGGCGCAGTGCGTACATTTTGGATTCCGTATCGGCGAAGTTTCCTGCCCCACGAAATATTTTAAAGAAGCATCCTCCATTAACTTCCGCCGAAGCGTGGAGTATGGCTTCGGAGTTCTCGGCACTACTCTGCAGTATTGGCTCCAGAGGATCGGGCTCATCCAACTTCGGCGTTTCAATGGCGAGGGACGCAAACTGGAACCGGGAGAGCCCACTTACTACGCACGCAGCAACGAGTCTTCGCATTCTGCATGAGGCGAAAGCTGGCCACTCGGACAAATGTAGATTTAACAGCGTGATAGCTTCCCTTTTTGTCGAGAAATAGACGGTGCAATCGAGTTATGGTTGCAAACGTGCTGTCCCGCAGCCTTTTTCACCTCCACAACCCATGGATGTAATTTCTTCTGGGTCATCCCTAGGGTGTCAGTAGTTTTCACCTAGGGTGTTCACCTGAGTAGGCTCCAGCCCGTCGTTCCATTCCATCAAACTATTTTTTTTTGTGGAAGGCTGCGCCATCAGCCCACCCTGGGGCGGATCGCTCATGTTCGAATCCTTGAACTGGAGAGTGCTCGATTAAATCGACGAAACTTCGCTAACGATGTGTTTTTCAACGCTTTTTGGAGGACGCGGGACGTCCGCAGCTCCGGGATGGGGCGTCATCAGCGCCTGAAATAGCAGTGAATTCGCCGTTTTCGTGCCGTAAAACCCTTGGGGGGATGCATGTTCTTCGGTCACAGCGGCCCAAGTCTAGAAAATGGCACGGTAGATGCTACCAAATTTGGAAATAAGCCAGTATTGCAAATGGCAAGGAACCTATTTAGACCAGGGGGGCAGGAAAGTGATAAACGAGCAGTCCGTTCGGCTAGGACCGCGCGAAAAAGAAATCGTGGAATTGCTTTTGCAAGGCTGTGACAACGCCGAAATAGCCAAACAACTCAAGATGGCCCGAAGAACCGTAAAAGCCCATTTCAATCGACTTTTTCTGCGTTTCGGAATTACAGATGGAATCAAGCGAGTAAAAC
>JBEKUD010000127.1:0-14245 GCA_049515395.1 Candidatus Sulfotelmatobacter sp.
ATTCCCACAGCGACGACAACGGCTGGATTACTTTTACCCCAGAACTGAACCCCCAAAGCCTCAAAAAGCCAAACCCCAGTAAAATCAAGGGTCCCGTCGGTTTCTCGTGTAGAGCGGAAAAAGTCATGTACCCAACTCGGGATGTCCATTCTTAAAAACTGAACTGAAAGCCTCCGCAGCATTGGTATCTTTCTGGTAGTTGAAGAATTTGTCATCCTCATTGCCACCGCAAAACCAACGGCTTTAGCAAATCGGCGAAAGAGATTGCGAGCAGAACTAGATCAACACCCAGCGGCTGGCATAAAATAATGCCCCCGCCACCTCGCTGCAAAAGGCAGCCCCGTTCCGAGTACAACCGCTGCGCGTTTGGTCAGAACCCACATCCTGAGGGCCCTAAGATGCGTTCAGGCACTGACGTCGGCGCAAATCGACCGGTACTGCGCACTGGATCAAGCTCGGCGAGTGGGCTAGAAGATATATCTGAAATCAAATGACTTACGCCGAAGGTGGTTGAACGAGCCACAATGTTATGCATGGATTGTTATCGCACTTGCAAGTAAGCTCCCGATGCTTCCGGCTGCGATACGCGCCATTCCCAACAGGTTTATAATCTTCGAAGCTCTATTGAAGGCTGTAGTCACGCATGACGGATCAACTTAGAAAAAAACTGCAGGAAGAAGTCGACGCGCTCGAGCACGAACTGGTTCACGAGCTGCCCAAAGAAATCAAACGTGCCGCCGCCCTCGGCGATCTCAGCGAAAACGCCGAGTATCACATGGCCAAGCAGCGCCAGGAGTTCGTCAAAGCGCGCTTCCGCCAACTCGGCAAGCGCCTTGCTGATCTCTCCCTGACCAACATGAACAACATCCCGCGCGACAAAGTGGGACTCGGTTCTACGGTCAAGGTCTACGACAGCACCAAGGATGAAGAAATAGAGTACAAGCTCGTGACCAGCGAAGAGTCCGATGTCACCTCCGGCAAAATCTCGACCACCTCCCCCATTGGCCGCGCACTACTCAACAAAAAGGTGGGCGACGAGGCCACGGTGATCACGCCGAACGGCAAGCGCGAGTTGGAGATTTTAAGTTTGAGCACTGTTCATGACGAAGCCGGACCCGAGAAGGCGGAAGCCTAGTGTCACTGTCGTGGACGAGCGCTTTCGGTCGCGCCTGCGGAGTGCTGCTCGACACCATTGTGCGCTGGCTCGCTCTCTCCCGCATTAATCCCAATGTGCTAACGTTCATGGGCCTGGTGGTGAATACCTGGGCGGCAATCCTGTTCGGCTCCGCCACCGCAGCAAATCAGAGGCATCTGTTTTTTCTGGCCGGACTAGTGATTATCTTTTCCGGCTTTTTCGATCTTGTCGATGGTCAGGTGGCCCGCGCGACCAACCGCGTTACGCGCTTCGGAGCGTTTTTCGATTCAGTCGTCGACCGCTACAGCGACGCTTCGCAGTTTCTCGGTCTGCTGGTCTTCTACGCGCGCGGTGACCGCTTCTTCTATGTCGTGCTTACGGCGTTCGGCATGGTCAGCGCCATCATGGTTAGCTACACCCGCGCCCGCGCCGAGTCACTCATAGGATCCTGCCGCGTCGGATTTATGGAACGCCCGGAGCGATTGGTGCTGGTGATTATCGGCGCGCTTTTCAACCGCATGGCGCCGGTGCTATGGATCATCGCAGTTCTTTCGACCCTCACCGTGATTCATCGCGTGCGCTACACCTGGACTCGCACCCAGGACGCGCCTCCTTCCGTTACCGCCAAAGCGGGCCACGCCGCTTAAGCAACGATGCTTCCTCCCGGTGCGATGCTAGACTATTCAGTCGATTTACTTCATCTGGGGATTCTCCTTGCCTACTGATCCTGTTTTGGTTGTTCACGGCGGCGCCTGGGCCATGCCCGATGACATGGTGGAAGCGCATATCCATGGTGTACAAAATGCTCTAGCGGCGGGCTGGCGCGTGCTGGAGCGCGGTGGCACGGCACTCGATGCGGTCGAAGAATCCGTCGTCATCATGGAGGATGACGAAACTTTCGACGCGGGGCGGGGAAGTTTTCTGAATCGTGAGGGCAAGGTGCAACTGGATGCTCTGATCATGGACGGCGCCACGCTGCGTGCCGGAGGCGTGGGCTGTGTAGAGCGTTTGCCCAATCCCGTGAGGGCGGCACGCAAGATCCTGAGCGAGAGTCCGCACGTATATTTCGTGGCGGAAGGTGCTGAGAAATTTGCTGCGGCACACGGCCTAAACCTTTGCAGGAACGAAGATTTGGTCATTGCGCGCGAACTGAAACGTCTGCGCGAGTATCAGAGTGAAGCGGCGGGTCACGGGAACGACCTGTTCGCGCCCGCCATCTCTCACGATACCGTGGGAGCCGTAGCGCTTGATGGCGAGGGTAACATTGCAGCGGCAACTTCCACGGGTGGCACGCTGAATAAAGCGCCCGGACGCCTCGGCGATTCGTCCCTGATCGGTTGCGGCTGCTACGCCGATAACCAAAGCGCGGCCGCCTCGACCACGGGATGGGGCGAACCCATCATGAAACTGGTACTGGCGAAGTGGACCGCCGACCGTGTGTCAGCCGGCAATCTTCCCGCGTGGGCCGCGCAGGAAGCCATGAACTATCTTAAGCAGCGGCTGAATGGCCACGGCGGCATTATCGTCCTCAATACGCAAGGACAGATCGGCATCGCGCACAACACTCCGCGCATGGCGTGGGGATGCAAAACCGTGAAAAAAGAAGAAGCCGGAATCGAACGCGCTGCGATGTGATCGTGACATCCTCAGCCGGTACTTCCTTTCCCGATCGGCAGTATCACTGGATGAGACCAAATAAAACCTGCGGCGGTATGATGAACTTCGAACGAGACTCTTCGCCAGCCGCTGATCATGTCGAGAGATTTTTCTAAGACGATCATCCAAACCCTGCGCCACCATGGCTTCCAGGCATACCTCGTCGGTGGATGTGTGCGCGATCTGCTGCTGAAACGCGCACCTGCAGATTTCGACGTCGCGACCAGCGCAACCCCTGCGCAAGTGATGGATCTTTTTCCCGACACCTACGCCGTCGGAGCACAGTTTGGAGTTGTGCTTGTTCCGTTACCAGAGTCGGAACGCGAGGGTACCGCCGAGAATGCAATTCCGAAAGCCCAAGCGGTTGAGGTAGCCACATTCCGCAGTGATCTCGGATACGCCGACGGGCGCCATCCCGATGAAGTGCGCTTCAGCCAGGATCCGCGCGAGGACGTTGTCCGCCGCGACTTCACCATCAATGGAATGATGCTCGATCCCGTGACCGGCAACGTTCTCGACTTCGTTGGCGGGCGCGCGGATCTGGAAGCAAAACTTATCCGCGCCATCGGCGACCCCGACCGTCGCTTTGTCGAAGACAAATTGCGCACGCTGCGGGCCGTCCGTTTTGCGTCGCGCTTTGAGTACGAGATCGAGGCGGAGACGTTGGCCGCGATCCAACGGCGCGCCCGTGAAATTCAAGCCGTCTCGCGCGAGCGCGTTCGGGATGAACTCACGAAGATGCTCACCGAAGGCCAGTCTCGCCGGGCATTCCTTTTACTGGACGAAACCGGTTTGCTCAAAGAAGTGCTGCCGGAGATTTCTGCGATGAAAGGTATTGCGCAGCCGCCTGAGTACCATCCAGAAGGGGACGTGTTCGTGCATACGCTTCTGCTACTCGAAAACTTACCTTATCCCTGCCCGCCGACGCTGGCATGGGGCGCCTTGCTTCACGATGTGGGTAAACCCGCTACATTCCGCGTCGCCCCTGATCGCATCCGTTTTGATAGACACGTGGAAGTGGGGGTAAAGATCGCGGAAGACATCTGTGAGCGTCTCCGCTTTTCCAATCACGACGCTGCCCAGGTGCTCGCTCTGGTGGACAATCACATGCGGTTTGGACATGTCTGGCGGATGAAAGAATCGACGCTGAAAAAATTCATGCGCCTGCCCGGCTTCGATCAGCATCTCGCCTTGCACCGCGCCGATAGCCTGGCCAGTCATCGCAATTTGAGCACGTATCACTTCCTCCAGAAGAAGCTTCAGGAGATTCCACCGCAGCAGATTCGCCCCGCGGCGCTGATCTCCGGCGACGATTTGATCGCAGCCGGCTATATCCCGGGACCCCGGTTTCGCGAAATTCTCGAGACGGTCGAAGATGCTCAACTCGAAGGGCGACTGCACTCTCACGCATCGGCACTCGAGTTTGTCCGCCGAGAGTTCCCCGTCTGAATTGGCCCATTTGCTGACTCCGCAAGCGTGAATCGAATGTTAGAATCGGACCTTCAGTGGTCGCCATTGAGATCCGGGAATTAACTCTACGAGGATTGCATTTGGAGCAGGCTGGTTCGGGATTAGAGAAAATTGTCATCAGCTCGCTGCGACGAGTGCCGCAGGCGGACGCTCCCTGTCTCGCCTGGCCGCTGGTGTGTGGTTCGGCGGTTGCTGAACGCACGCGAGCCTTGCAGTTCACCGCCGCCGTCCTGCGGGTCGAAGTTCCCGACGCCGGCTGGAAACGCGAGTTGCAAAGCCTTGCTCCTCGTTATCTAGCCACTCTGAATCGTTATGCGGGTCAAAAAATAGAAAGAATTGAGTTCGTGGTTCGGCATCAGAAATAAGAACAAACGCGAAAGATGAAAGTCACAGAAAAAGACGTCACCTACGTAGCTGATCTTGCCAACCTCGAACTTTCAGCCGACGAGCGAACAGGCATGGTTCGGGATCTGAACTCAATTCTCGACTACATCGAAAGACTCGATGAATTGGACACATCGAACGTCAAACCCATGGCGCAAGTATCAGACCGCTATGGCTTAGACGAATCCAAACAGGGAAGCGAGCGCTTCGCGTATGCGAGCCGCGAAGATGTGCCCGAAGGGCTACGCAAATCCTTGTCTCGGGAATCGGCACTGGCGAATGCGCCCGATACGGACGGCACATTCTTCCGTGTGCCGAAGGTGATTGAGAGATAGTGGTCAGTCTGCGACCGCAGGTTGATTCGCCTCACTGCCCACTAATCACCTGATCACTTGCCACTCAAGAATCTTCCATGGATCTGACCCAACTCACCATCGACTCCGCGCGTTCCGCTATACAGGAGCGCAAGACGACGGCGCTCGCGCTCGCCGAGGCGCATTACGCACGCATACAGACAGAGGACGGCCAGATCGGCGCATATCTGACTCTGTGCAAGGAGCGTGCCCTCGAGCAAGCCGATCGCATCGACCGCACGGCAGCTGAGGGCAAGCCCTTGCCTCCTCTAGCTGGCGTCCCCGTTGGAATCAAAGATGTGATGTCCACTCGCGGGGTGCGCAGCACTGCAGGTTCGAAAATTCTGGGTAACTACATTCCACCCTATGATTGCACCGCCGTGGCGCGCATGGAGGCTGCCGGAGCGGTGGTGCTCGGCAAAACCAATTGCGACGAGTTTGCCATGGGATCGTCAAACGAGAACTCCGCGTTCCAACCCGTGCGCAATCCACGAGACTTGAGCCGCGTGCCCGGAGGATCGTCCGGCGGTTCGGCGGCTGCTGTTGCAGCCGATATGGCAATCGTTGCTCTTGGTTCCGACACGGGAGGATCGATCCGCCAGCCGGCATCGTTTTGTGGTGTGGTGGGATTGATGCCCACCTACGGGCGTGTCTCGCGTTATGGCTTGATTGCATTCGCATCATCGCTCGATCACATCGGACCGCTGGCAAAGACGGTGAAGGACGCGGCGATTGTATTGCGAACGATTGCCGGACGCGATCCCATGGATTCCACATCGGCCGACTTGCCAGTGCCGGATTACGTTGCGGACCTTGAGAAGCCTGTGCGCGGACTCAAGCTGGGCGTCGCAGAGGAATATTTCGGCGAGGGCTTGGATGACGAAGTTCGCCATGCGGTTGAATCCGCGATCGATCAGATGAAAAGCCTCGGTTGTGTGGTGGTGCCGGTTTCTTTGCCGCACACACCCTATGCGATTCCCACCTATTACCTGATCGCGACCGCGGAAGCCTCTTCGAACCTTGCTCGTTACGACGGCGTTCGCTACGGTGATCGTGCGCCGGGCGCGAAGACTCTTTCAGAGATGTACCGGCGCAGCCGCGATGAAGGCTTCGGCGCTGAAGTAAAACGCCGCATCATGCTCGGCACTTACGCTCTCAGCGCCGGTTATTACGACGCTTACTATCTAAAGGCGCAAAAGGTACGAACCCTGCTCGCGCGCGATTTCGAGGAAGCCTTCCAGAAGGTCGATGCGATCATCACGCCCACCAGTCCAACCGCAGCATTCCGTCTGGGAGAGAAATCGAATGATCCACTTGCCATGTACCTGGCAGACATCTACACCGTGACCGCGGATCTGGCGGGGATTTCTGGTATTTCGATTCCATGCGGCGAAACCAAAGAGAAGCTCCCCATCGGTTTGCAAATTCTAGGCAAGCATTTCGACGAAGTTACGATTTTGCGTCTGGCGCACGCTTACGAGAAGGCCTCTCAGATCGGTTCGTAGTATCTTTCCCCTGCGCATGCGCGGCAAAACACGCCTTCTGCGGTCGGCACCTCCCGACGAAAGTTGATCCCCTCGCCGCACGTGTCACACACCACTCGCTCGCCTTTGTACCCGGGAAATTCTTCCGGAGGCAGTGCGACCTTAACCCGTTGTGTCGTGAACAAGTCTTCATCGCTGATTTCGCGATAGGCCAGCATCTGTTGCTGGTTCTTGTTTGCGATCTCTGGATGCATTTGCCGCGCCAGTTTCTTCGACGATTCCTTCGCAGCAATCCGAATTGCGTTACCGGTGCTTACGTCGACAAATGTTGCCGCCACTTTTCCCCAGTCGCGAAACTTGAGTGCCCGCTTTCCCAGGCGACAGCCCGTGACCACCGCCACAGCGTCCGTGGCACACCGATCGATCTCGACGAAGGTGACCAGTCGCTTGCAATCTTTGCCGCGCGGATCGTCGATGCCCAGTTTTGCAAGGCCCAGCATCGCCAGTCGCACGCCGAGCACTTGTCCAGCACAGAGATGTCCGTGGGCTTGCTCGGCCTCCACAAGATATTCGTCGAGCGATTTCATCGTGAACTTTCAACCGGAAACTTCAAAGTTATCTTCTTCTCCAGCGCACTCCACCTTTTGTATTTTCGATAACAATCCCGGCTGCGGTTAGTTCCGCCCGTAGCGCATCCGACACTTTAAAATTGCGCCCGCGGCGCGCAGCTTCCATTTCGGCGACTTTCTTTTCGATGTCGGCGTCAGAAAGCCGGCCGGACTGCAACGCCTCTCGTAGTTCTTCGCTGATCTCCTTCTCGCGGCTCTCGGTCGATGCCCACTCCAATACATCTTTCATCTTTGGCCCATCGTCATCTTCAAGTACCGCGAAAATCTCATCGAATTTCTTTAGTGCGACCAGCAGGCACGGCACGTCACTCTGTTTGATGCCATTCGTGTCGAAAGCGGCATTCGCGCTGCGTACCATCTCGAAAATTGCAGCCTGGGCCTGCGCTGTGTTCAGGTCATCTTCCAACGAGGACTTCATCCGGTTAACGGTTTCGGCTGCAAGTGTCTGCATTTCAGGATTTGTACCGGGCGGCAGATTTCCCGCCGTCAATCGCTGCCGAAAATTTCGCAGTCGTTCCACCGAAACAGCCGCCTGCTTCAACCCATCGAAGGTGAAATTCAACTGGTTGCGATAAGGCACCGATGTAAGAAGGTATCGGATCGACGAGGGTTTGTGTCCCTTCAGCACAAGATCGCGCAGAGTGAAGAAGTTTCCCAGGCTCTTCGACATCTTCTCGCCCTCGACCAGCAGGAAACGCACGTGAAACCAGAAACGAGCGAAGGTCTTCCCGGTGAGCGACTCGGATTGCGCAATTTCATTTTCGTGATGCGGGAAAACCAGGTCCTCTCCACCAGCATGAAGGTCAAAACTCTCGCCCAGTTCCTCCATAGACATCACCGAGCATTCCAGGTGCCAGCCGGGTCGACCCGGTCCGATCGACGTTTCCCACGAGGCTTCCCCCGGCTTGGGCGCTTTCCATAGGGCGAAGTCGCGCGCGCTATCCTTGTCATATTCGTCCAAGTCCACGCGAGCGCTATCCAGCATTCCGCCGAAATCCTTCTTCGAGAGTTTTCCATACCGCGGAAAGCTCGCGATGCGGAAGTAATAAGAGCCATCATCCGTGCGATAGGCGATACCGCGCTCTACGAGTTTGGCGACAAAGTCCGCCATCTCCGTAATGTGTTCTGTCGCGCGCACCAATTTTGGCTGCTCGATGCCAATCATGGCACAGTCTTCGAGGAACGCCTTCTGGTATTTTGCGGTGTACTGCTGAACGCTCACTTTGTCGCGAGCCGCATTGCGGATGATCTTATCGTCCACATCCGTAATGTTCATGACGTAAGCCATGGTGTATCCCGACTGGCGCAGGAATCGTTGCAACAGATCCACGGCAATGAAAGTGCGAAAGTTGCCGATATGTCCATAGTCGTACACGGTGGGGCCGCAGGCATACATACGGACTTCCCCGTCGCGCAGCGGATGGAATTCCTCGACCTGCGAGGACATGGTGTTGTAAAGGTGTATGGCCATAGAAGGTTGTGGCGGTCAGAGATGAACCCTTAATTCTAGGGTGATGCGCGAAACAGGGTCAACTGGCGGGTATATCCGCCGAAGAATGCGGAGCCAGTGCGTGAGTGTGCGCCCGCAGCCGCTGTTGCACCAAAATAACGTAATGCAATGCGGAAATAATTGTGAAGGAGAAGGTGGCACGAAGGAAAACCGTGCGTGTAATCCAAACCCAGCGTTCAGGTCGAATGCTGAACAGCATCACGAAGAAGACCGCGGCAATCTGCGAAAAAGTGTTGGCCTTGCCGAAAATGCTGGGCTGAAAGTTCCGCAGTCCGGCGATTGCAAACAACACCGCGCTGGCTGCCAGGATGGAGATATCTCGACTGAAGACCAGCACCGTAAACTTCCATGGAATCTTGTGCAGAATAGAGAGAACCAGAAACAGGGTGCTCAGTAACAGCTTGTCTGCAATGGGATCCAGATACTGGCCGAGAAGAGTCTGCTGGTGCAACCTGCGGGCCAGTTGCCCGTCCAGGCCATCGCTGAAGCCGGCAATCACGAGGAGAATCAAGGCTCGAAAATAGCGCCCTTCAACCAGTTCGATCACAATAAATGGAACGAAGATCATCCGCAGCAGCGTGAGCTGGTTGGGCGCTGTGAAGATTTGAGAAAGCCTCATGCCGGTCCCTTGTTCCGGAGGGCTGCAGAGGTCGTCGCGGTTTCCGTATGTTCAGTGAACCTATTCTTCAGCGAAGAGCCGAACGTTGCGTCTGGGTTGAGCCCAGTTTTGGCCGAGAAACGCTGTGAAAGCGAAGGCAGACTGCAATCCGGCAGGTCAAGCTCGATTCGTTCAATCCGGTGCATGGGGAAAAAAACGACTGCTGGAGTGAACGGCTCGCCATCTTTCACCATCACGATCAGATCCTCAAAAGAGGCCAGCTCGACCCCGCTCATGCTTAGTCCTTCGTGCGCCAACGAAAGAATCATGCCCCAAAATTTGTCCCGCGGATTACCCAGCGTTACCACCACCATGGATCCTGACGAGAAAGGGCCAGTGGAATGCGGCTGCGCGTCAGCGCTGGTATCATCCGGCTGAGAGCTTACTGGCATGGAACGATTGTCGCCGCCGCAGCGGGGACTTGCAACTGCCAAAGGATGTTCATTCCATCTATCGAGCAAGTCGGAGCGATCCGGAGTTCCGAAAATCAATATGTCGAACCGTTTGCAAGCCGATTTCAGGGAGCGCTTTGGCACTGCTTCGGAAGTTTATCGTGCACCTGGCAGAGTAAATCTGATTGGCGAACACACCGATTACAACGAAGGATATGTAATGCCATTGGCGATTGATTTTTGTTGTTGGGTTGCGATCGGGCTACGCGAGGATCATACTCTCGCCTTCTATTCGGAAAATCTGCGAGATTCAACAGAATTAAATCTGGCAAGGCAGGCTCCGAAGCCATCGAAAAAGTGGAGCGATTATCCCATCGGAGTGGCGACGACACTGCAGCACGCGGGCTATTCTCTGCATGGCGCCAATCTTTACATTAAAACTGAAGTGCCGCTTGGGGCCGGGCTCAGCTCCTCGGCGGCCATTGAGGTTGCAGTCGGATACGCGCTGCTCAAGGCCTCGGGCTACGAAGGCGAAGCGCTGCCGCTCGCTCAGCTATGCAAGCGGGCCGAAAATGAGTTCGTGGGCGCTCGATGCGGCATCATGGACCAGTTCACTGCCTGCCTTGGCCAGAAGGGAAAAGCGCTCTTGCTGGATTGTCGTTCTCTGGAATATTTTCCCTTGGCTTTGCCGGACAACGTCGCATTGATTGTCTGCAACACTAAAGTGAAGCACGCAATTGCCAGCGGCGAGTACAACCGGCGGCGCTCGGAATGTGAAGAGGCGGTCAGGCTCATCGCCCAATCCATGCCGCATGTTCGTGCACTTCGCGACGTCGACACCATGGAACTGGAAAGTCATCGTCGGGTGTTGATGCCCATCCTCTATAAACGCGCTCGCCACGTCGTCAGCGAGAATCAACGCGTAAAATCCGCAGCCCACGCTTTGCAGCGCCACGACATCGATGGTTTTGGTGAGTTGATGCGCTCGTCCCATCGGAGCCTGCGCGATGATTATGAAGTCAGCTGTCGCGAATTGGACGTGATGGTTGAGATCGCAGAACGCCAGCCAGGCACTTACGGATCACGGATGACCGGAGGAGGGTTTGGGGGATGCACCATCAACCTCGTTGACGCCAAGAAAAGTGACGATTTCCAAAATCGTGTGGTCGAGGAGTATAAATCCGCAACCGGCATCACTCCCGATATTTATCTGGTTCACCCCGCGCAAGGTGTCGGCGGAGCTTGACTATGGAGTGAGGGCATCTCTCACGATCTGCGCTCACTCATTCCTGGCTCTCATTCATCTGGGCGCTCATAAGACAAGGTGAGTTTCATAAGACAAGGTGAGTTTGTCTAGGAAGATGCTGTAGGGCGATTGCTTGTTGTTCCCGTCCATCTGATAGTTGAGCGTAATGCCGTACCATTCGTGCTCTTGCCCAGTCCGGAAGAGACTGCGCTTAAATCGGCTCAGGCGGATGTACCGGCGCTATCGCTTGAACTTGTGATTTTGCTCCAGTTAAAAGCGAGAATCCTCAGCGAACTCGAGAACTATTCGGCATTTGACGGGATGACGTCTGAGCAAAGACGGGTTGCGATTAAACTGTTGGCAAGTGGAATGTGAATCAAGTAATGGGGATACTCCTGCTCGCGCACGCCGCACCCCCGCCCGCCACGTCCGCGCGCGAGCTCGCGCACTCGAATGCACACAAATTGAGGCATGTCAGGCAAAGGAGGGCAGTTTCAGAGTGCTCTGTCTCTAACCCCTAACCAATGCATGTAAGGTCCCACGGAGAGAGGACGGCTGAGAGATCGCCGATCGATGGAGAGAAATGTCATCTCGATAGCTCCGCGCGATTTTACGGAACGGGTCGAACGCGGTGAATTGAGAAGCCGACGACCAGACGTCCGAACTAGAACGGCAAGGATTCTGCCAGACAACTGGGCTACTGCAGCTTCGCGTACTCCGCTTTAGCTTCTTTCAGGATGGGGATGTCGGGGTCGGCGTCTTTCCATAGCGTGAAAAGTCTTGGTACGCAGTCTTGGATTTCGCGACCTCCCCGGAAAGGGAAAAGGCACGGCCGAGTCCGAGGAGAGCCAGCGCGCCAATCGGTTCGTTTCCAACTACGCCGGCATGGTCCAGAATCTTGTGAAACTCATGTGCCGCTGGGGCGCCCTGTTTCTCCTCCAGATAAGCCATACCCCGCAGGTAAACAGGATAGAGAGCGAAGGTGAGGGAAGTGTTCGTATGCCCCAATTCGTAGGGCTGTGCCTCCGCTAACGCTTCGACGGCTTGTGCTGCATTGCCGCTCCGAAGCGCCGTGGCGGCCCGAATCATTGGCAGGTAGTCATACTGCACGATCGTATCTGCGGGGAAGTTCTTGCGGAGATCGTCGGAAAGCCGCGCGGCTTGCGCGGAATCGCCAGCCAGCGCGAGCGCAATCGCCGAGAATCCATTGCCCTGCCTGCTATTGACTCGCATAATTGCGGCCTTGGCCTCCTGTTTCGCCCAGTCCATTTTGCCCACCAGAGCTTCGCGCACGGCGGTGTGCCCCAGATATTCCGCCGCGGTTTCTGCCTCACCGGTTCGCTGGGCTGAATCGGCGGCGCGGTGGCTCAACCCCCTGCTCTTGGCAAACTCCCCGCCATCCGCCGCAGTCTCGGATTCGAGGAAAAGCATCTGATCGTCAACTCCCGGTTTCCCGATCGCATTGGCGGCTTCCCGCTCCATCCCTGCGCTGTCGTGCTCAAGGAAATCCACGTTGTAAAGAACCAGCGGGAACCAAGGCGAGTCCACATGCTTCGCGCGCGCTTCCTGCGCGGCCGCCTTGGCCTCATCCAAGCGGTCGATCCATTGGTCCGCGTAGATGAGACTTACATAATTGTTCGAACTTGCCGAGTTAAGGTCCACAGCCTGCTGCGCCGCAAGGTGAGCCCTGTCGTAATCTCCTGATGCGAAGTAAGTGACCCAAAGGAACACTTGTGGATCCTCATCACGAGGGTAGGTCTGCGCGAATAACTCGTATGAGGTGCGGGCTGCCTCCAGATTTCCGGTGACAATGATCTCGTAGAACGAGGAAATCTCCAGTTTCTCCCGTTCGCTCGTCCGCCCGCGCAATTCGTAGGCCTTGCGCGTACTTTCGGCAGCGCGGGCGAGTTCACTCAGGGGCTGATAGCTTTGGCCTAACCGCAAATACGCCATCGCGAAATTGGGATCGAGGCTGACGGCCCTTTGGAACAAAGGTATCGCCGCGGCGTAATCGTTGGTCACGTCGTAGGCTTGCATGCCAAGCCCATACGCTTGCAGTGCCTCCAGCGACGGCGTGGTCACGCGCTCTTGTGGTGCATCATACTTCTGCACCGAAGCCAGCGATTCTCCCAATCGCCCGCGCAGTTTGGTGGCGACGTTCGCGAGAGCCTCCAGGACCTGTTCCTTGCCGTTGGCGGCTACTTGCTCTTCCGACAGTAGATCGCCGGTGCGGCAGTTCACCGCCTTCAACCCCAAAACGTACTGGCTGCCCAAACTGGAGATGGAGCCCTCAATGGTGGCTGCCCCGGCCGTGCGTTGGCAAACGTCGCGTGCCAGTTCTGGCGTGAGCCGCGCCTGTTTCGGCTGGCTCATCAGCTCAAGAGTTTGCGCGATGCCCTGGTCCGAAATAAGGCTAAGAAAAGGCGACTGCTCCAGTTGCGCTGCAAGCCCTTGCCGCAGGGTGCCGTCGAAGACGGGATCGCCCGTGGTATTGGCAAAATCGGCTAGAACGATGGTGTCTTTATCGGTCAGTGGCTTGCTGCGATGCGAACCATAGTAAAGGCCGCCCGCTACGAGCAAGGCGATCAGCAGCACGGGAACCGCAATCTTCCAGAGCGGTGTAACCCGAGCCGCAAGAACTTCTGACACGGCCGTGCCCAAGCTTGCCGCACTGTGCCCGCTCTCGCTGTCCCGCTTCAGCCGTTGCAAATCCGTTCGCATGTCGGCTGCGTGCTGGTAGCGCAAATTACGGTCTTTTTCCAGAGCCTTGTTGATGATGTCTTCTAGCTTGGGCGGCACGTCATGATTCAGCCGCACGGCAGGAACGGGTGCCCGGTTCAGGATGGAGTCGAAGATCACGCCAGTGCTTTCCCCCCGAAAAGGCAACGCCCCCGTTGCCATCTCGTACAAGACCGCCCCGAACGAGAACAAGTCCGTGCGGCTATCGAGTTCTTTGGCTCGCACTTGCTCGGGCGACATGTAAGCCACCGTTCCTAGCGCACTACCAGGACTGGTTAGATGCTCCTCTGATTCGACGGTCGGGGCACTCAGGGCAATGCTCTGCTGATTGAGAGTGACCTTCGCCAGCCCGAAATCGAGAATCTTCGCCTGACCTCGATTCGTGACGAAGATGTTCGCAGGCTTGATGTCCCGGTGGACGATGCCCTTCGAGTGTGCCGCGTCGAGTGCGTCGGCGATCTGGATTCCCAGATCGAGTATCGTTTCGATCTCCAGCGGCTTGCCAGCGATCCGGTGCCGGAGTGTCTGCCCCTCCAGCAGTTCCATGGCGATGAAGGTTCGCCCATCGGCCTCGTCAATTTCGTAGATC
>JBEKUD010000128.1:0-14168 GCA_049515395.1 Candidatus Sulfotelmatobacter sp.
AACTCTGCGTGCGATTCGATTCAATACACGCACCGGTTGGTCACTGAGACCATGGTGGCAATCATTTCATGCTGCCGCCGGCTCAGCGGCAATTCCGGCGACATCAGCGCCCCAAACGTCCCAAACGCGTGATACAGCGCCTCCGGAATCAGCGTGTGCGACCCCACGATCGACGATCCTCCCGACTCATCCGGGTGCACCGGATCGCCATACTCCTTCGGATACAACGCTCGCTGCCCCTCCATCGCCTGGCGCAGATTCTCATCGGCTTCCGACCACGGCACGGTTTTAATCCAAGTCATCAATCAATTTACCTCTCAAGCTTCCATAGCATCCCCGCAGCGGGAAGATTACACGGTTGCCCATTCCTGCCACATAGCGTATTTGCACTATCTGGATCTGCACAACCGGGGACTGGCAGCAGTACCGTGGAAGAACGGCGCTTCAGCAGCCTGCCCGGAGCGGAGTCGAATGGGCCGTGTAAATCGCCAGGATTCATGCGGCTTTGGCCCCTAGGAACGCACCCCCCACCTGTCCCACCGCCTATTCCCTTGGTAACTCGTTCGTACAATCCCTTTTGGTAACCCTTGGTAACCATGCGATTCCACCCGTCCAGCCGTACAATTGCACTTGTCCAACCGGCCACCTCCAGAAAAGGAGTTTGGCCAAGTGACGTCCCGGGTCAACACTTCCCAGGAGCAGTCAGCAGTTTCCGGGGCAGGCTTTCTCAGTTCACACCAGGGGCTGGAGTTAGTACTCTTATGGCGTTCGGTTTCGGATTCAACAAACAGAAAGCTCTCAGCGCTGCGGAGAAGTATGTCCAGCAGGGTAAGCTGCAAAATGCCATCGCTGAGTACGCAAAAGTCATCAAAGCCGATGCCAAGGACCTCACGGTCACCAACACAATCGGCGATCTCTACTCCCGCCTCGGCGAAGCCGACAAAGCCACCGAGTGCTTCAAGACCGTAGGCGATGCCTATGCCACGCAAGGTTTCACGGTCAAGGCCATCGCCATGTACAAGAAAATCAGCAAGCTCAAGCCTTCGCTCGAAAGCGTGCTGAAGCTGGCCGAACTCTATACCCAGCAGGGACTCTTCAACGACGCACGTGCACAATACCTGCAGGTAGCCGAAGAATTCCTGAAGTCCGGCGAACTCGACAATGCCGTCCGCATCTTCCAGAAGATCCTGGAAATGGATCCGGAAAATACCAACATGCGCATCCGGCTGGCGGAAGTCTATGTCCGCCTCGGAAAGAAGACCGATGCCTGGCAGATTTTCTCCGCAGTCGCCGAAACTCTGCGTGCCAAGGGTTCGCTCGGCCCCGCGGAAGAAGTTATTCAGCGCATGCTCACGCTCGATCCCGGCAATAGCTACGCGCTGCTCATGCAGGGCCGCAATCTGCTCCAGTCCGGCGATGCCGAAGCCGCCATCGTTTCTCTGCAAAAAGTTCCGGATCTCGATTCCAATCCCGATGGCTTGCGCGACCTGCTCAGTGCCTATCTCAAAAATGGCCGCTTGTCAGACGCCGGCACACTCGCGAGCAAACTTCTCACCGTTCACAACGACCTGGCGTCTATCTCAAAATTCGCCGACGCCCTCATGCAGGCCGGGCAATTTGAGAACGCGCTCCAGGTTTATGGCCAACATGCGGACCGTCTGCTGGCCGAAGATTCCGACAAAGTCTTAAAAAACCTGCATTCCGTCATCGGGCATGTTCGCGACAATCCTGCTTCGCTGGAGAAGCTTCTCGATCTCTTCCAGAAAGCAGGAGAGTCGACCCACGTCACCGAAGTCGTCGAGTTGTTGGCTCATTCCTCATTTCAGTCCGGCGATCTTCCTCGAGCTCGCGATCTGTATCAAAAGCTGGCCGCCATGGAGCCCGGCAATCCGATCCACCTGAATCACTATCAGCAGGTGGTCAGCCAGCTCGGTGGACCTTCCGCCGAAAAATTGATTTCCGCCGAGGAAGCCGCCGTAATCGTCGACGAGCTGGAAGCTACTTCGCCTTCCATCCACCAGCATTATTCCGATGCCGTGGCTCTTGCAGTTCGCTCCGCTCTTACGGATGCGGAACTCTTCATCTCTTACAACATGCCGGCCAAGGCTTTAGGACCACTCATGGCCGCGCTGCTTCAGGCGCCCAACGATCTGCGGCTCAACCAGCGCCTTGCCGCCCTGCACACTCGCGCGGCCCGCTTTGCCGACGCCGGTGTTTGCTGCCGCACTCTGCAGAGCGTGTACTCCGAAGCCGGATATCCCGAAGAAGCAACCCGCTACGGCGAGCTCGCCGAGCGCCATGAGCACCGTTCGGCTACTCACTCCAGCTCTGAGCCGGGCGGTGTCGCGGCAGAGGCGACCGCAGAGGAGGTTCCCGCCGCCGCAGTTTCCTGGTCTGCAGCTTCGAGCCAGCCTGCGGAAGAAGTTGAATTTTCCGTGGTGGCCGATGATGAGGCCGATGCCCCCCAGGTTCCTCTTGGTGAAGTTCATTCCACCGAACCCGTCCGCGCAGTCGCGCACACTTCTCAGCCCGAGCTAGGCGCAGCTGCGGAAATCGATCTTTCCTCCGAATGGGAGGACGCCGTCACGATCGATGCCGACGAATTCTCCGCTCAAGCCGCGGAGATGGAAATCGCTCACGCCGTCGGCGATCATGATGTTCCCGGCGCTCCGCTTGCGCCGCGAACGCTTACTCCGGAAAAGACCGCCGAAATCGTCGAGGAAATTCGCTTCTACCTCGAGCACGGCATGCCCGAGCAGGCGTCGGCGACCTTTGAAAAGCTTCGATCTCTCAGCGGCGACGAAGGGACGGTCAGGGCACTTCGGGCTGAAATCGATGCCGCCTCGCAACAGACTCCGGTTGTAGAGGAAGTGACCGCCGTAGATTCAATCGCTGAATTCACCACCGGCGAACCTTCTGCCGGGTCTACCGCTGACGAAATTCCAGTCGAGGCTTCCGAAGAACCAGTCGAGGAAATTTCTCCGGAGATCGCCGCCCCGGTCGCGCAGGTGGAAATTTCCCCGGTGCCCCACGTGGAAGGCGTCGCAGCCGAGCCTCCCGTGGCCGAACCCTCTGTTGAGCCGGCGCCCAGCATGCTTCAGGACTTCGTCTCCGATCTTGAATCCTCTCTCGGCGAAAGTTTCCTTCCAGAAGCCGTCTCGCATCAAGCCGCGCCTGCCGTTGAGCAAGCTTCCGCAGACGCGGCCCAAACCGAGCACAGCGTCCGGTCCGAACTCGAGCCGGTTGCAAGTGCAGCACCTTCCACCTCCGGCGCGCCCCAAGCCGAAGTCATTGGCGAGTTCGTAGCCGATCTCGAAGCGTCCTTAGGCGGCGACTTCCTCAGGGACGCTACAGTCCCCGATCCTGCGCCGCCGCCGCAGCCCGCACTGGAAACGGCGCCGCCGGTGGAAGCAACAGCGCAGCAAGTACCGGCACCAACTCTAGAGCCAATTGCGGCCGTGAGAATCGCCGCCAGCGCAGCAGCCGCAGCCTCCTCCGGCACTGCTTCAATCTCGGCGCAAGTTTCCGCCCCGGTCCCCCGGCAATCGGCGGCGATACCTGCCGCGTCCACACCACAAATTTCTCCCGCTATCCCGGGTGCATCCGCCGCCAAGAGTTCGCCCTTTGGCGAGAAAGCCGGCGTCGATCTCGCCGAAATGTTCGGCGAACTAAGACAAGATCTCGAATCCGGTTCCGCTCCGGAAGAAGACCCTGAAACCCATTACAACTTGGGCATCGCCTTCCGGGAAATGGGCCTGCTCGATGAAGCCATCGGCG
The DNA here is from genome assembly GCA_049515395.1 of Candidatus Sulfotelmatobacter sp. Taxonomy (GTDB): domain Bacteria; phylum Acidobacteriota; class Terriglobia; order Terriglobales; family Acidobacteriaceae; genus Sulfotelmatobacter. The sequence continues at coordinate 3,778 of JBEKUD010000128.1, forward strand.
AATTGCAGAAAACCTGTCAGGCCGTCGAACACGGACATCCTTTCCCGCAAGTGATGCAGACCTATACCTGGCTCGCCCAGTGTTTCCTCGACAAGGGCGTCCCCGAGGCCGCCATTCGCTGGTACCAAAAAGCTCTCGTAGCTCCCGGGATTGACGAAGACACGCGTACCGCGCTCCACTATGAACTTGCTGCCGCCTATGAGACCGCCGGCGACAGGCCCTCCGCTCTCAAACACTTCATGGAGGTTTACGGCCGCAACATCGATTATCGCGACGTTGCCGAGCGCATCAAGCCCCTGAAGTCGTAGAATAGCCCGATGGGTTTTTTGCCCTATTCTTCATTATCGGCACACGGTGATCCCGTCCGCGCGATTCCATACCTGCCCGAGCGGAGCGCTCATTGACCACCGATCCCAAGTTACCCGTCGAGAGCAGTCCCGCGCCCGTCCCTCCCTCCGCGCCTCGCGAAACCATCACCGGATTCCTCGATCCAAAGACCGGCTTAGTCCATCCGGCCACCCCTACCGGAATGCAACTCTGGCTGCATCGCACTTCCGTCTTCTTGTTCGTGTTGATTAGCGCCGTCGCTGGCGTTCTGCTCGTCATCCTGCCATGGACTCCCGAGTGGACCGACAATTATCTGCTGCTTTCCTATCCCTCGCTTCGTATCCTGGTCTCAACCGGTTTTTTTCGTGGCCTATGCAGCGGCCTGGGTTTGCTCGACATCTGGATCGGCTTCTGGGAGGCCCTCCACTATCATGACCGTCAGTAGTCCAGCAGTGATGCGCGAAACCCACACCCCGAATCAAGGAAGTTGAACTTCAGAACCTGAGTCTTTTAAATGGTCGATAAACTTAAATCCGCACCTCTGGCATACGAGAATCAACCCTTCCTCAAGAGTCCCGACGGACGCATTCTCCGTATCCTCTCGGAGTACCAGGAACCGCTCTCCCGTTTTCGCCGCGAGCAAATTCAGGACACGGTCGTCTTCTTCGGCTCAGCCCGCTTTCGGGGAGGAGATGCCGCTAAGAATCATCTCTCCGCCGTAGAAACCAACGACCGGCAGACCGACGCGTACCAGAACAATCTGAAGCGCGCCCGCGCCGCCGTCGATATGGCCCGCTACTACGAGGACGCGCGCCGGCTAGCCTTTCTTCTCACCGAATGGTCCATTCAGATTCCCGCGCGCCGCCGCCGCTTCGTCGTCACCACCGGCGGTGGTCCCGGCATCATGGAAGCCGCCAACCTCGGCGCATACGAAGCCGGAGGAAAAAGCATCGGCTTGAACATCAATCTGCCCTTTGAGCAGAATCCCAACTCGTACATCACTCCGTCACTGAATTTTGAATTTCACTATTTTTTCATGCGCAAGTTCTGGTTCGCCTACCTCGCCAAAGCGCTGGTAATTTTTCCCGGTGGCTTCGGCACCATCGACGAGCTCTTCGAAATCCTCACCCTTGCCCAAACCGACAAACTCGCAAAGAAAATCCTCGTCGTGATCTACGGCAGCGAATACTGGCACCGCATCATGAACTTCCAGGCCTTTGTCGACGCAGGCACAGTTTCCCCGCAAGACCTCAACTTGTTCAAGTTCGTCGATTCCCCCGAGGACGCCTTCACCTTCCTCCGCGACGGCCTGACCGAATATCACCTGGGCGGTCCACTCCCCAAAAAAGAAAAAGAACAGGAAGTCTTACCCGAAATCGCCAAGACCAGACCGTGAGCTGGGTAGATTCGCTTGCATGTGGGGACAGCCGCGCTCGGCTGACCGTCGAGCGCAGCCCGACGCCTTCCGTCTCCTCCCAGCGCCAGTCTTGATTCTGGCCGGCGCAGGCTTTGATTCATCGGTGTTGCAGATTTTCATTGTGCTCCAAGCGTTGATTCTGGGTGTTCCAGGTTCTGCTTTTGGGTGGCGCAGCGCTTCCGCGCTGCGATCTCAGCATCCGAATGAACTCGGCTTTACCGCTGAGGTCTTGGCTGCCATATTTTTGCTCTAAACTGAGAGCTGAAAGCGAAAGGGCTGAAAGCACGCTCCTCTATTACATCACCGACCGCAACGCCTTCCCTGGCGATGACCGGGCCTGCCGCCGCCGCCTCCTCGACAAAATCGCCGAAGCCGCAAGCGCCGGCGTCGACTACATCCAGCTCCGCGAAAAGGATCTCTCCTCCCGCGATCTTGAGTCACTGGCCCGCGAAGCCATCGACGCAATACGACAGGCGTGCAAACTGACCAATGCTCACCGGCCACTGGCCACTGTCTTACTGCTCAACTCCCGCACCGACATCGCTCTCGCCACCACCGCCGCCGGAGTCCACCTTCCTGCGAGCGATGTATCCCCCGCCGAAGTACGAAAAGTATGGAAGTGTAGTGCGGGCGCCTTTTCGACAAGCTCAGGGCAGGCTCTGGCCCGCGAAGTCTCACCAGGAAATCCGCTGATCTCGGTCTCCTGTCACGTTCCCGAAGAGGCAGTCCAAGCCGCCGCCAACGGCGCCAATCTCGCACTCTTTGCCCCTGTGTTCGAAAAAAAAGATGCCCCCGGAATCGCCCCCACCGGCATTGAAGCTCTTCGCCAGGCCTGCCGCTCCAAAATCCCGGTCCTTGCACTCGGAGGGGTCACACTGCAGAACGCCCACTCCTGCCTGCAGCCTGGAGCAGCTGGCATCGCCGCAATCCGCCTCTTCCAGGAAAACGACATCGCCGCAATCATCGCCACATTGCGCGGCCATTAGTCGTTCGCCTTTGGATATTTCTGGTGTTGCCAATCTTCGTTTTAGGCGGCTCGCGGTCTAGATAGTCCTCGCCTGGGTATGGCTTTTTCTTTCTGGATGGCTTTCCTTGGGGAGGGTCGTTGCCGGGCCGGTCTTTTGCTTCTCCGTGGGTCTTTCGCTTCTGGATGGGTCTTGGCCGTTGGGTGGCGCAGCGCTTCGGCGCCGCCATTATTTCTCCTGACAGTGGAGCCCGGCATTAGCCCCTTAGGTACTAAATCCTCAACCCGTCCACTTCGTTCCCTTTTCTAGCACCTGCATTACCTTCGCCAACCGTCGCGCCCGCGTCTCCTCCTGCTTTGCTCCCTGAATCCGCTCCGCCATCTCTTTCTTATGCGTGAACGCGAGCTTCTCCCAATTCGCTTTCGCCGCCTTATTCTTTTCCAGCTCTTTTTTTAGACCCGCCGGCACCTCCACAGTCCGCTCCTCGTCATCCCGCTCCATCACCACGTCGACGATGTCCCCAGCCTTCACTCCCGCACTCTCGCGCAAAGCTTTATTCACCGGCATCATGTGACAACCGCCCATCGGCATCAGCGACGAACGAAAGGGAATTCCATTCATCGTTCCGCGAACCGGCACTCGCGCCCTGGTTCCAAACACTTCAGGCACATCCACCGGCGGAGTAATCGCCGCGACCTGGCTCGCCTCTCGGCCATCGAGTTTCACTCGGAACCGTAGCTTCCGTTTCGCCATGCAGCCCTCCATCGGCGCTGGTAAACTTTACCCAGAACAACTCCATTCGGCAATGCTGGATTACCATGTCGGCCGCCCACTCACACTTTGAACCCAACGGTTCGTCGCTCGTCGAGCCTCACTTGGTTTCGATTCCCGCGGCTTCATTCCTTATGGGCTCCGCCACCGGCCAGGATTGCGAACGCCCAATTCACCGCGTGTTGGTTGACGCGTTCCGGCTCGCCGCCACCCAAGTCACCAACGCCGAATACGCACATTTCCTCCGCTCCACCGGCTCGCACTCTCCGCCGTTCTGGACCGATAAGAATTTTAGTGATCCCGAGCAGCCCGTCACCGGCATCTCCTGGTTTGATGCCGAGCTTTACTGCCAGTGGCTGTCCTCGCAAACCGGCCGCGTCTACCGTCTTCCCAGTGAAGCCGAATGGGAGCGAGCCGCCCGCGCCGATCTCGAACAACAGGATTTTCCCTGGGGCAACAACCTCCCGCAATCTCTACCCAACTACACCATCCGTTGGCAAACTGGACCAGAGCCCGTGGCTCGCTACGCACCCAACGCTCTTGGCCTCTATAACCTTTGCGACAACGTCCATGAGTGGTGCAGCGATTGGTACGATCCTAACTATTACGCCACCTCGCCCGGGCGCAACCCGCGCGGCCCAGAGTACAGTCAGCGCAAGGCCTCCCGCGGCGGATCATGGCGCCATCACGTGAAAGTCTCTCGCTGCTCCGCCCGCTCCAGCATTCCTCCCGACTTCCACTACGCAGATTACGGCTTCCGCATCGCGTGCAACCCAATATAATTTTGTCATTCCCAACCGCGACTCGTTTCAACCCATATAATTTTTGTAATCCGGAAGCGGCGTTAGCATCGCCCCTTTAATTTTGTCATTCCGAGTCGGGCGCAAGCCCGGCGAGGAACCTTCTGCTCCCTGGCAGAATCGAGGCACTCATGTTCCGCGCAGATCTTCTCCGCACCAAGCGCATCCTCATCACCGGCGGTGGTACCGGACTCGGCAAAGCCATGGCTCATCGCTTCCTCGAGCTCGGCGCCACCGTCCACATCTGCGGCCGCCGCCAAGACGTGCTCGAGCAAACCGCCGCCGAACTGGCCGCCGCGACCGAAGGCACCATCCACGCTATCCCCTGCGATGTCCGCAATCTCGCCGCCGTCGAAGCCATGATCGATTCCATCTGGAAAGAGGGTCCTCTTGATATTCTCGTCAATAACGCTGCCGGAAATTTCATCGCCCGCACGGAAGAACTTTCCCCACGGGCCTTCGAATCGGTGATCGGCATCGTGTTGCTCGGCACACTCAACGCCACCATGGCCTGCGGGCGCCGCTGGCTTAAAGCCCAACACAAAGGCACCGTCCTCAGCATTTCGGCAACCTACGCCCCGGTCGGCTCCGCCTATGTTGTTCCTTCCGCGGTTTCGAAAGCCGGAGTCGAAGCCCTCACCCGCAGTCTCGCCGTCGAATGGGGCAATCGTGGCATTCGTATGAACGCCATCGCCCCGGGCCCCATCCCCACGCAAGGCGCATTCTCCCGCGTGCTGCCGCGCCCCGAACTCGAAGCGCTCGCTCTCGATCGCAATCCGCTGCACCGCTTCGGCACCACGGAAGAATTGGCAAATCTTGCCGCCTTTCTCATCGGCGACGGCTCCGGCTACATCAACGGTGAAGTCATCCGCATGGACGGCGGAGAATTTCTGCAAGGCGCTGGCGAATTCAGCAACCTGGGCCGCGCCCTGACCAATGAAGACTGGGAGTCTCTAAAGCCGCGCAAGCCCGCCAAAACAAACCAGTAGCCAGTTCGCTATTCGCATCAGGGCACGGTCGCACCATGCTGTGGTTCGCATCACGCCGCGGTTCGCGTCGAGCATGCCGGAGATTCGTATCATGGCATACCTTCAGGCATGCCCCAAGAACCACCAATCATTCCGCGCCTTGAGGCGCTGGAGCTTACCCGCGCTCACCCGACGGATGCACCAACCACCTCAGAATCATATTCACCAGGCTCAGCACGATCGCGCCCACAAACGCCGCAAAGAACCCGTGCACCTGAAAGCCCGGCGCCAGCAGAGCAGAAGCCAATTCCAGCATCAACGCGTTGATCACCAACCAGAACAAACCCAGCGTGACTAGCGTCAGCGGAAACGTGAGAATCTTCAGCACCAGACCGAAGGTCGCGTTGATAAAGCCGATCACCAGCGCCGCAATCAGCGCCGCCACCGGTCCACTCACGGAAATACCCGGCACCACGCGCGACATGATCCACACTGCCAGTGCACTCAGCACCCAATTCAGTAGCATCCGCATAGTAGCTCCTTGCACACCCACGCGTTACCACGAATGTTCCTCGCAAGACTATACCAATTCTCAAACCGTGTCCCCGGGGTCATGGCGTCACAATAAATTCACCTCGTGTTTCCCGTCTTTGCCGCCCGTTTGGGGTACACTACACAATTCAACTTTGCTCTTCAGGAGAGACTTCGCATGCCCGAACCCGCTCTGAGCGGTTCCGAATTCAAGAAGCAACTGCATCAGGGCACGCCCAAGGTGGGTCTGTTCCTCAACTCTCACAGTCCCACGGTCGCCGAACAACTCGCGCATAGCGGCTACGACTGGCTGCTGGTCGATACCCAGCACGGCCCCATGGACCACGAAAAACTTTCCGCCATGCTGTGTGGCATAGCCAACGGCGGCGCGAAGTCCATCGTCCGCGTCGGCGGATACGACGACCGCCCCGGCATCCAGCAAGCTCTGGATCTTGGCGCCGACGGCGTCCTCATCCCTTACATCAACACCGCCGAAGAAGCCCGCCAAGCCATCAGTTGCACCAAATATCCCACCGTCGGCACGCGCTCCGTGTATTTTCCGCAGCGTTCCATGAATAAGGCCGGACTCCTCGGCTACGCCGGGAATTTTAATAAGGAAGGCATCATCGCCCTGCAAGTCGAAACTGCCTCCTGCATTGAAAACATCGCCGAGATCGCCGCCGTCCCCGGCGTTGATATTCTCTTCCTCGGCCAAAACGATCTCTGCATGTCGATGGGCCTTTACGACAAATACGAGTTCCCGCACATGTACACTTCGCCCGAACTCGATGCCGCTACAAAAAAGTTAATCGAACACGCCCGCAAGAATAACGTCATCCTCGGCCTTTTCTTGTTCGGCACACCGCGCGTCGGAGAATTTCTTGCCAAAGGATTCACCTTCTTCAGCCTCGGCAACGACCTCCATCACCTCGTCACCCAGGTCGGAGCGTACGTCAACGACGTAGAAAAAGTTTCCCTGGAAAAAGGCAACCCCTGGAAGCGCCGCCCCACCGCGCTTTTCTAGAAACGCAGCGGGGGCCCACCATTCTCGCCTTTTGTGCGAGAGGAGCCTGCCCTGAGCTTGTCGAAGGATGGGGTCTTTGACTTCCGAGATATTCTCTACTTATCGCGATCTGCCCGCGCCGAGTGCTGCAATTCTCTCGTCCTTTTGCGAGAGTCGGGTTCTGAACCGATCTAACTGAAACGGCTTCAACTCTCGACTATCTCTGCTCTCCGTACGGTTCCAGTCGCGCCTCGCCAGCCGCCTCCACCACCCAAAATCGCCGCCCGCGATAATAATCCAGCAGCTCGCGATTCTTCTCCGCGCCCATGTCCCGCGCCCACACAATCTTTTGCCCATCCATGTCCGCGCCATTGAAAACCCACTCGCGATCCGTATCGAAATCCGGCGCATACCTTACCAGCACCACGTCGTTCCCGGGCGTCCGGTCCAACTCTTTCACAATCGCTGCCCGCTCCAGGTCACCATGCTGCCAATCCTTCTCCGCATGCACATGCGTCACCGCCAGCCCAATGCGGATCACCACTGTTGCCACGTAGACCAACGAAACGGCACGCACAACCGCCAATCCCACTGGACGCTCTCTCCACTGAAACCATCGCAAATGCCGCATGCACTGCATCAAGATCAAATAAAGCAACGCCGCCGCCGGAGCGAAATAATGCGGCAGAAACCACACCTCGACTGCCAGCCCAATCACAAAAATCCCGCCAATCATCCACGGCACGCGCAGCCGCCGGTCGCGCGCCGCGCAGGGCAGCGCAATCAACACGAACGGCAAAGGTGGAACCAGGTAGACTCGAAAGAACGAAGAGACTTTGTCTCGGCCGCGCCCTATAAACCCTCGCAGCGTCTGGTTCTCCCCCGCCTCTTTCAACTCCTGCTCATACTTCGCTTGCATTCTGGCGTGATGGTACGTTTTCTGCGGCCACGGTTTCTGCCAGATAAAGTAACGCCCCATCGCATACGTCGCCCGGTTCACGTCATACGCCATGTGGAAGGGACTTCCGATAACTCTGTAGTAGTAATAACCTGTCCATGCGGCAAGCGGAACCAGCGTCAGTATCAGTGGCAATACAATTTGACCCAGCGAGACCCGCGCCGGCGGCCCGTTCTTTCCGAACATCCACGCCAACAGGGCAATCGCCACTCCCAAACTCAACAAGAAACCTTCGTACGGACGCGTGTTCGCGAGAAGAGATAATCCAATCGCCATAAGGACGACGGTGGCCTGCCTTTTGTTTGCGCCGTGCTGAATTCTCGGCAGCGCCCCCAGGATCAGCGCCCCGCCCACCGCCGGCAAACACGCGCTCCAGTATCCATTCGTGAAGTAACTCAGCAATCCAAGCCGCGCCACCACCAGCATTCCGCCGAGCAGCGCCCATCGCGGCGCAATCCACCCTTGCAGCATCCAGCAAATCGCCGCGCACATCAGCGCCGAGGCCAGCAGTTGCCCAATCCACGGATTCCCCAAGATCTCGCCCAGCGCCAGGATCAGTCCCTGCCCCGGCGGATACATCGACATATACGTCGGGTGCCAGATCACGTGGAACGTCTCAAAATGCATCCACATCGGATGCGGAGGATTGGTCAACCTCCCGTGCGCGAACGTGTCGGCCGCCAGCAGATAACTGAATTCATCGTGGTAATACGGCAACGGCACGCCTAGAAGCAGTGCCCCTGCCCCGCGAATTACAAATAAAGAAAGCCCCACCAGAAAACAGGAAAGTAACTTTCTCTCCGCGATCTTCTTTCCCCACCGTTCAAGTCGTGCCAACCCCAGCGCTTCCCATATCTGCGGAAACTTTGTCAGCAGATAAAACACAACCGCAACCACGGCAATCTGCTGCGAAATCTTCAACCCCCGCGGAAGCCAGCGCGCAATCATTTCCGTGGCCAGCGCACTGCCCATTTCACCCGCCATCAATCGCGTTCACCCCGCGCCGCAACTAGCATACCTTGTTCATCCCATCACCCCGCTGCAGTACAATCGCTTCTCGTGGATCTCCTCACTGACATCGAAGTTCGCGTTCTCGCAGCGCTGGTCGAAAAAGACATTACCACTCCGGACTACTATCCCCTGTCGCTGAACGCCTTGGTCAACGCCTGCAATCAAAAAAACAATCGTGACCCCGTGATGACCCTCGACGAAGATTCCGTTAGTCACGCGCTCGCCACACTGCAGGAGAAACGCCTCGCCGGTCCCGCCAGCGGCGCCGATAGCCGCGTCACCAAGTACGAGCATCGCCTGCAGGAAGTTTTCAACTTCGATCGCCGCGAGATCGCCATCCTCTGCGTGCTCCTTCTCCGCGGCCCGCAAACTCCCGGAGAACTCCGCGGCCGCACCGAACGCATGTATCGCTTCGAAGCCCTCGACGATATCGTCTCCACCCTCGACCGCCTCAGCCAGCGCGACCGCCCCCTGGTCGCAATCCTGCCTCGCCAGCCCGGAACAAAGGAATCGCGCTACATGCAACTTTTCTCCGGCGAAGCACCCGCGGTCGATGTGGCGCGCACGCCCTCGCGCGTGTCGGACCTGGCCGCTCACCCAACCGTTGACCGCATCTCCAGCCTCGAAAACGAAATCCTGGAATTGAAAAGGCAAGTCTCGGAAATCCAGCAGCAACTCTCTGCCTTCTGCAAACAATTCGAATAGTGCGAGCGCGAACTACCCTGTGCTCCACTGTGCCCTCCGGGTTTAAGCTTCTCGCCGACGCCTCCAAAATTACCGCCCGCGTGGTCCACCCGCTGATGTAGCCTATGGGAAGCACTTGGGCCGCAGCCCGAAACCCGCTCCGGAGGTCCTCCCGCATGCGCCGCCGCGAATTCCTGATTCGCTCCACCGCCGCCGTAGGAGCCAGCTGGCTTACCTCGAAAAGTATCCTCGCCGCTCTCGCAACCCAGCAGCTTCCCGCCAAGTTCTCCGCCTCCGACACCGTCACACTCGGCAGCACCGGCATCCAGACCAGCCGCCTCGCCATGGGCACCGGAACCGTCGGCTCCGGTCATCATTCGAATCAAACCGCGCTCGGCGTCAAGGGACTTTCCGATCTTCTCCTCAACGGTTACGATCACGGCCTTCGTTTCTTCGACGCCGCTGACGCCTACGGAAGCCATCCGCACGTCGCTGAAGCGCTCAAACACATCCCTCGCGACAAAGTCACCGTACTCACAAAAACCTGGGCCCGCGATCCTGCCTCCGCCCGCGCCGACCTCGACCGCTTTCGCCGCGAACTCGGCACCGACTACCTCGACATCTGTCTCCTGCACTGCGTCACCGAACCGGATTGGACCGAGCGCTACAAAGGCGTGATGGATGTCTTCGCCGCAGCCAAGCAGAAGGGAATCATCCGCGCCCACGGCTGCTCCTGCCACAGCATCGAGGCTCTGCGCGCCGCCGCGAAATCCCCGTGGGTCGAAGTCGATTTCGCCCGCATCAATCCCGTCGGCTCGCACATGGACGCCGACCCCGAAACCGTGGTTGGGGTTTTGAGAAGTATGAAAGCCGCCGGCAAAGCCGTAGTCGGCATGAAGATTCTCGGCCAGGGCGATCTCGCCCATCGTCAGGATGAAGCCATCAAATACGCTCTG
>JBEKUD010000129.1:0-14106 GCA_049515395.1 Candidatus Sulfotelmatobacter sp.
CAACGACGATGAAGGCGCAGTGCGGGTTGGCAGCTCCAACGACAACAAAATTACTGTGGTCGTCCGCAAGCGTGTGGGCGCCGAAAATCAGAGCGACGCCGATAAATATAACCAGCAGACCAGGCCCGAGATCACCCTCGCCGGCAATGCAATCGTTCTCGACGCGAAAACCCATGGCGCCGGCAATCATCCCGTCCAGACCGATCTCGATGTCTCGATTCCGCGCAAAATGGAGCTGCACATCACCGGGCGCAAGGGAGAAGTCTCGGTCACCGGCCGCGACGGACAAGTCGAAATCGTCAATCAGCATGGCGATGTTACGGTGGAGGACGTCAACGGAAACGTCAAGCTGAATCTCGATAAAGGCTCGGCTCGAGTCGAACAGATCACCGGCGATGTTCACATCGAGGGCCGGCTGAATGAACTCTCCATCATGGATGTGAAGGGTTCAGCGCAACTCGAGGGGGAGTTTCAGGAGAGCGTCAAACTCGGCCACATCGCCAAGAACGTAAGCTTCAAGTCCTCCCGCACCGACCTCGAATTTTCCCGCATCGATGGCGAACTGGATCTGGATTCTGATGACCTGCACGCCGATAAGATCATCGGCCCTCTCCACTTGACCACGCGCTCCAAACAGATTCGCCTGCAGGACGTCTCTGGGGATGTGCGCCTACAGAATGAAAATGGCGGGATCGAGGTGGCGATGAGTTCGCTCGGCAACGTGCAGATCGACAGCCGCAACGGCGACGTCCAGGTAAGCGTGCCCGACAAAGCCGGCTTCCGCCTGGATGCCCGCACGCGCGACGGCGAAATTCAATCCGACTTTCCGGAGATAAAAATCGAGAGCGGGGATCACGAAGCCGCCGCCACCGGAACTGTGGGCCTGGGGACGTCGCACATCGTGATCAACAACCAGCACGATGGCATCGAGATTCGCAAAGCTTCCACCGCGGCAGCGCCAATCCCACCTGTGCCCCCGGCGAAGCCTGCCAAGACCCTGCCCGCTCCGAAAGCCAAAGTCGAACCCACGGATAACTAAAGCACGTGACGATGGAGTGGGGAGATTGCTGATGCGGGGACAGCCACCCTCGGCTGTCCCCGGGGCAATCCGGCGCTTGAACTACCGCAGCACCGGAAGAGGGAAGGTACGATGGATCAATCTCCTAATTTCTTCCTGGCCAGCTCTTCCACTCGCGCCAGCACCTGATCCTCGCCCAGCTTGGTTGAATCGATCACCACCGCGTCTTCGGCCGCCACTAACGGTGAGGCGGCGCGGGTGCGGTCACGATGATCGCGCTCGCGCAAGTCCGCGGCCACGTTCGCCGCCACTTCGCCCTTGATCTTCTGTTGCTCCATGCGCCGCTGCTCGCGCACCACCGGGTCGGCGTCAATAAAAATTTTCAGATCAGCATCAGGAAAAACTTTGGTCCCAATGTCGCGGCCTTCCATCACCACCCCGCCTCCTGCACCCATCGCGCGCTGATGCGACACCATCCACGCCCGCACCGCGGGATGCACCGAGACTCGCGAAGCCGCCTCAGTCACGTCGCGCTCCCGAATGCGCGCGGAAACGTCGTGCCCGTTCAGCAGCGTGCGGTTCCCCTCCCGCGTGGGCTCGAGCTGAATGCGTGACTCCTCCGCCAGTTTCAGCAGGGTAGCTTCGTCGTCAAACGACGCGTCCTTTTCGATAGCTTTCAACGCCAGGGCCCGGTACATCGCACCGCTCTCCAGGTTCACGTAGCCCAGCTTGCGCGCCAGGCGGCTAGCGATCGTGCTCTTGCCCGCGCCCGCCGGGCCGTCAATGGCGATGATCAGTTTGCGTTGGAAGTGATCGTGGTTGTGGTCGGCGTTGTCGGTCATTTCGCGAGTAGATTGTACACGCGATCGCGAAGCGAGAAAGCAACCTACTTCGTTACACGATGCGGCCTTCCCGAGGTTACCGCCGCTTCCTTCTCCGGCGTAATCTGCAGCATCGACCTCCCGTTCACGTGCACAAAACTCAGCTCCCGCGCCGCCAGCAGCGCATTTACAGCTTCTTTTACGCGAGAGCGCGCCACAAATTTTCCAAAGAACGATTCCAGCTCCGTCTGGTCCGCGGCCATCACACAATCCAGATACTTCGAGAGCAGAGCAGAAAGCGCCTGCTGCACCGACAATCCCACGCCCTCGCGCACCGCATCGGGAGACCAACGGTTCAACTCGTCCCAATAAGACCCTTCCTTGGCCCGGTAATCGACTCGTGTGATGCGCAGCTTCGCCAGCAATTCACCCAGGGCCTTATCGAGAGCCGCCAGAGAAACGCTTCCGCCCAGAGCCTCCTGCAACTTTTGCTTCGAGATCGGCCCGTCCCTCCGGATCAGGGTAAACGCATCGCACGCCAGCGGCGAGTAAGGAGAGCGCGGCCCTTGCTTGGGCGCCAACTTAGGATTGCGCTCGCCCACCAGCGCATAAAAATAAGGAAACACCGAGGCTGCCACGAGAAACGCATTATTCTCTTCAAACAGATTCGCCTCATAAGCCGAGCGCTCTCGTAGCAATCGCACCATGAGCTCCGTCGCCTCGGACGCACGTGGATCGGAGTACGCATGCTGCCACGTTGGCAGCCGATGGTCCGATCCTACAAACGCCCCAATGAACGTAGGCACCGGCATCGCCGGCCGCACCGGATACATCAGGCAGAATCCCACACCCTCCACAAACGCGCGCGCTTCTTCGATCGTCCGGATGGCCTTCCCATCCAGCCGCCACTTCTCGCGCCGCAGTTGCTGTAGTTCCTGTTCGGTCATAAACCGCTGTCAGCTGTCAGCTCTCAGCAACATCAGGTTTTAGGGAGAGCGGAAAGCTGACAGCCGATCGCTAAATTCTCTTAAACGCCTTCTGAATATCCTTCACAGAATACCGCAGCACCACCGGCCTGCCATGCGGGCAGGACATGGGATGGTCCGTCTTCGCCAGTTGCGCCAGCAACCACTCCATCTTATTTTGCTCCAGCGGCATGTTGACCTTGATCGCGGCGTGGCACGCAATCGACGCCGCAATGCGCCCGCGAATTTTTTCCATATTCAGCGACTGCTCTTCCCGCGAAATCTGATCGAGCAGTTCGTGCAGCATTTTCTCCACCGCGGCCGCATCCACTCCCGCAGGGGCAACTTTCACCGCGACGCTGCGCGCACCAAACGGCTCGGCCTCGAATCCGTTGTGCTGCAATTCACCGGCAATCTCCGCAAACACCGCCTGCTGCGCCGGAGAAAGCTCCAAGACGATCGGCATCAGTAATCGCTGACTCTCCGCGCTCTGCGCCGCACGCAGCTTGAGTATCCGTTCAAACAGCACACGCTCATGAGCCACATGCTGATCGACGATCCATAACCCATCTTCATTCACGGCGAGGATAAACGAGTTTCGAATCTGCCCCAGGGGACGCAACGTTGAAAGCGCCTCTAGCGTGGGCTCTTTTTCTCGTACCTCGAGTTCCGGCGCGCAACCGTTATCCGGAACCGCCTCCGTGAACGGACACCCAAGTCCGCGCGCCACCGGAATCGCAGCATTTGCTGCCAGCGCAATTCCGCCCTCGAACTGAAACCGTGCAGAAATCGGAGGCGCCACCGGAGCCCGCAAAGAAAATCCAGCTCCCGCCGGTTCGTAAAACGCCCGCGCTGGCGGTGCCGACGGCACAGCCAAATCAGAAGGCGGCTCCCACTCTCGCGCTCTCGGTGTCAATCCCGAACTCGCTGTCGCGTGCGCATGAATCTCGGTGGTAAATTGCGGCACCGGACGCGCCTTCATCAGCGCCGCCCGCACCGTGTCCCGCACAAAGTCGTGCAGCACCGTCGATTGCCGGAACCGCACCTCGGTCTTCGAGGGATGCACATTCACATCCACTTCGCCCGCCGGCAATTCCAGAAACAGCAGCACAACGGGATACACCGTCGGCGGAATAATATTTCGATAGGCTTCGGTCAATCCATGTTGCACCAGCCGGTCGCGAATCAGCCGCCCATTCACGAACACGTAAATCGAGTTGCGATTCAGCTTCTGAATCTCCGGCTTCGAAACAAACCCGTGCAGCCTCATCTCCCCGGGTTCAACCGGCTCCGCCCCGTCCTCGCTCACTTCCCTCCGCCACGGCGGAGGTTGCGGTAATCCCACATGCTCCAGATTCCGTCTTGCGGCCACCGCGATTAACTGGTCCAGCGTTTCCTTGCCGAACACCTGATACACGCGCTCGCTGTATCCCGCCACCGGAGGCGCCACCAGCATGGCATTCGTGGACGAATGCAACTCGAAATGCTTCTCCGGATGCGCCAGCGCATAATGCGTCACCAGCGAAGCAATGTGCGACAACTCGGTCGATTCGGCTTTCAGAAATTTCTTCCGCGCCGGAGTATTGAAGAAAAGATCCCGCACTGTAATCGACGTCCCCTGCGGTAGTCCGGCCTCTTCCACGCGTACCATCTTGCCGCCATTGATCTCAATAACGGTTCCGCTCACGGCCTTCTCGTTTGCTTCCACACCCGCGCAGGTCTCCAGCCGCAGCCGCGACACGGAAGCCATCGAGGGCAGCGCTTCCCCGCGGAATCCCAGCGTGGCCACGCTCAATAAATCTTCCGCATCTTTAATCTTCGACGTCGCATGCCGCTCGAAGGCCAGCATCGCGTCATCGCGCACCATGCCGCATCCGTTGTCGGCGATCTGAATCAGTTTCTTCCCGCCCGCCTCCACGCTGATCTTGATCCGCGTCGCGCCCGCATCCAGCGCGTTCTCCAGCAACTCCTTCACCACGGACGCCGGCCGCTCCACCACCTCGCCCGCGGCGATCTTGTTGGCGACTTGCTCGGAAAGTACGTGAATGCGCCCCATGAAAGAGTTCCCGATTCTGAGTTCTCAGCAGCTGTCGAGGATAACGTCAGTTTCGCAGATGCCACAGCGGAAGGCAAAGATGGCAACGACAGGGATGGCTGGAACAGAGCTTAAAGGAAGCCCGCTGAACAACCGCATGAATCGAAATGTGCTCGGAAACTGCCGACTTGGAAGCATCGCCACACATTGGTTCCCCATACGCCCGTCAGCGGAAGGCCGCCGCATTCTCCACTGCCCACTGCTCCAACGCAATTGGCTTTCTCCGGAGAACCCGCTCCGCCGTGTCAGTGACGGTTGCCAGGCGGCCTTGGCGAATTGCACGCCATAGCGAGACGTGGGCTTCAGTCTCCGCTTCCGGCGCTCCCGTGGCTGCATATCGGCGCCGTGCTTCCGCATCGGAAATCGGTTGAAATATGAGCTGCTTCCCGATCGTAGTTCCAATTTTAGCTGTCACTTCCGCAAAACTGAGCGCTTCTGGCCCGGTGATCGGCAACGATTCGCCCTCATACTCACGAGATGTCAACGCTTCCGCGGCAACCGCAGCGATATCGTCGGAATGAACGAACGCTCTTCTGCCCTCCCCGGTAGACGCCCGAACCACTCCTTCCGCCTTGATCGACGCCGCCCACGCCAGCAGGTTCGACATGAACCCTGTCGGTTGCACAAAAGTAAAGAGGATTCCGCTCGCGCGAACCGCAGCTTCGCCGCGCTCATGCCATGCCCCAATCGCCAGCCCTTGCTCCACGTCCAGCGACGAAAGCTTTACGAGATGCCTGACGCCCGCAGCTTTCGCCGCCGTCGCTGCCGCTTCGTCGCGGGCGGGAATCTGCGGGCCGGTATTTACTAGGAAAAACTCGTCGACTCCCTTCAGCGCCGCTCGCAGAGCAGCCGGATTCGCGAGATCGCCAACGAAGAGATCAACCCGGTTGTCGAAGCGCGACCGCGCCTTCTCCGTGTCACGCACAAAAACCCGTGGCCGCTCCCCGCGCCGGAGTAAGTGTTCGACAACCTTCGATCCAATGTCTCCGGTTCGCCCCTGTAATGAGATACGTCATGTAGCCTCCTTCGACTGCAATCGCACTTAATATGTACGTTTGCTCATAAACTGATCCAAGGCTACTACGTGATTTCGTGCAATGTATACTCGCATTCCATAGATGACGTGCCCACAATACCCGCAAAGGGATGTCCATACAATGTGATATTTGCTCACATTTATGATATGCTGGTTTCGATGGCATCGAAACCCATAAGGACCTCCATTCGGCGGCGGCCAAAGCAGCGGCGGGCGCGCCAAACCGTCGAAGCTGTACTCGATGCCGTCATCAAGCTGCTCAAGCACGAAGGCTTCGCTGCTGTCACCACGAACCGCATTGCCGAGGTCGCTGGCGTCAGTATCGGCTCTGTCTACCAGTATTTCCCCGACAAACGCGCCATCTTCATTGCCTTGCACCAACGCCACATCGAGCAGATCGATCGCCGGGTCGAGGCCAAGCTTTTCGAACATGCCGCGTCGTCACTGGACCAGCTGATGCGGGCCATGATCGAGACCATGGTCGACGCTCACACTACCGACCCCGAACTCTTTCAGTTGCTCGCAGCCGAAGTTCCGCCTAGGACGGAGGGGACGCAGGACTTCGCGACACGCCTTCATGGCGCCTTCCGCCTCGCGATCCAATCGCGGGAGCACGAACTAAAGAAGGGCCGCGATCTCGACAAAATTGTGTTCGTCGTAACTCAAATGGTCGATGCCCTCTCCCACGGCGCAGCTCTTCGCCGGCCCGCAGGTCTGTCCCTCGCCGACGCGAAAGCAGAAATCACGCGAGCCGTGCTGGCCTATTTGCACGCGTGAAGCGGAGCATCTCCGCGCAGCATCTCTTGTCCGTGGGGGATCGCGATTTCAGCCTTGGGGCTTCTTCAGCCCAGGCCTTCGCTGCTGGTACTATTTCTTCCTGGTGCCTGTGCATCGTTTGTCTTTCGGGAGCGTGAATGATCCGTTCTTTTAAAGGCCTGCGGCCAATAATTCCCGCAAGCTGTTACGTCGACGAGTCCGCCCAAATCCTCGGTGATGTAATTCTCGGCGAGCATGCATCGGTCTGGATGAACGCCGTCATCCGCGGCGACGTTTACGCCATTCGCATCGGCTCCCATTCGAACATCCAGGATTGCAGCGTCTTGCACGGCATGAAGAATACCTACGGCGTTACCGTCGGCGAGTACGTCACGGTAGGCCATTCTGTAACCCTGCATGGCTGCGCAATCGAAGACCGCTGCCTGATCGGCATGGGCTGCATTATCCTGAATGGCGCGAGGATTGGCGCCGGATCCATCATCGCCGCCGGCACGCTGATCCCGGAGGGCACCGTAGTCGAGGCCGGATCGTTGTGGATGGGATGTCCCGGAAAGTTCCGCCGCCCACTGGAAAAGGCCGAAGACGATATGATCATGCGCTACGCCAGAAATTATCTGGGGTACACAGAAGAATATTTGCGCGAGCGGTAAGCATTTTGTAGGAACTGTCGTCCTGAGCGGAGCAAAACGGAGAGCGAAGCGAGCCGCATTGTGCAGTCGAAGGATCCCGGTCACGGGGCACATACGTGTCGAGCTCCTCTCGAACCGCATCGGAAGACGGGGCGATGTAGAGAGAACTCCGGGAGACTCCGGCGGAGGAATTCAGCTGCAAGGGATCCTTCGACTGCGACTCGTCTTGCGCGAGGCGAAAAGACAAGTCTTCGCTCCAGGATGACAACGGAAAACAAGAACTGAGAATCAAATGATCAAAGCTGTCCGAGGAACGCGCGACTTGCTCCCGCCCGACACGGCACTGTGGAACTTCCTCGAATCGGCGGTGCGCGACGTCTTCCGCGCCTACAACTTCCAGGAAATACGCACGCCGATTTTCGAAAGCACGGAACTGTTCGCCCGCGGCGTCGGCGAAGAGACCGACATCGTCTCGAAAGAAATGTTTACCTGGGAAGATCGCGGTCGCGCTGAAAGCGATAAAGGAAACTCCTTAACTCTCCGTCCCGAGAACACCGCCGGTGTCGTCCGCGCCTACATCGAACACAAGCTCTGGGATCGCGGCTTGAACAAGCTCTACTACATCGGCCCGCAGTTTCGCCGCGAGCGTCCGCAGAAGGGCCGCTACCGGCAGTTCTATCAAATCGGCGCGGAAGTGATTGGCCCTGCCTCCGCAGGCAGCGAGTCTCCCGCACGCGACGCCGAAGTGCTCGAGATGCTGGCCACGCTGCTCGATCGCCTGGGAACCACGGGCTGGAATCTGGAACTGAATTCCGTCGGCTGCCCCAACGATCGCGCCGCGTTTAATGATGCCCTGCGCAAAGCTCTCGAGCCGGTCGTCGGAAACCTGTGCGCGGACTGCCAGCGCCGTGCCGTCACCAATCCCCTGCGTGTTTTCGATTGCAAAGTCCCGGCTGATCAGCCCATCATCGACACTCTGCCGCGCATCAGTCAGTTTCTGGACGAAGCATGCCGCACTCATTTCGATGCGGTAAAAGAAATCTTGACGAAGGTCGGCGTCCCCTTCACCCTGAACGATCGTCTCGTGCGCGGACTCGATTACTACACGCGCACGGCATTCGAGTTCACACACGGGGCCCTCGGCGCGCAGAACGCAATCCTCGGTGGCGGCCGCTATGATGGCCTTTCCGAAGCTCTCGGTGGCCCCGCGGCCCCCGGAATCGGTTTCGCAATCGGCGAGGATCGCCTTGTAATGTCTCTGCAGGAGTCAGCTTCCGCCGCGAGCGTATTCAAGAAACCGGATGTCTATATGGCTCCGCTCGGCGACGGCATGAATGCCGAAGCTGCCCGTCTGGCGCGCGAATTGCGCCGCCGCGATGTCATCGTTGATTTAGGAGATGAATCTTTTCGCTTGAAGAAATCCTTCGAGACCGCAACCAAAGCCGGGGCAAAATATATTTTGATCGTCGGCGAAAATGAAGTGCAGGCTGATGCTTTTGCTTTGAAGAATTTAGCAACCGGCCAGCAAGTCTCGGTTCCGCGCCGGCAGTTGCCACAGAAAATTCAGGAGTAGCCGTGGGTAAAACCCGTTCCACAATCGACAACCCTGCGCGGGGCTTCATTGAAGCGCAGCATATATTTTTCGTCGCGTCCGCTCCGCTCGACGCCGCTGGTCACATCAACCTTTCCCCGAAAGGCCTGGACACATTTCGCATCCTCGATCCAGCCACCGTCGCCTACTTAGACTTCAATGGAAGCGGAGTCGAAACCATGGCTCACCTGAAAGAGAATGGAAGAATCATTCTAACGTTCTGCGCCTTCGAAGGTCCCCCGAATATCTTTCGGCTCTACGGCAACGGCCGCGTCGTCGAAGCTCACGAGCCGGACTTTCCAGCCCTTGCCGCAAACTTTCCCGCTTACGACAGCATCCGGTCGATCGTCGTGGTCAAACTCACCCGCGTTACCGACTCCTGCGGCTACGGCGTTCCGCGTTTCAAGTATGAAGGCGAGCGCGACCAGCTCGCTGCCTGGGCACGCAAGCAAGGGCCGGAAGGCTTGCGGGCTTACCGTGAGCGTAAGAACAAGCACAGCATCGATGGGCTTCCCGGAATATCTTTTCAGTCCCTCGATCCCAAAGGAATCGAATGAAATCCTCCTGGCTTTCCCGGGTCTTTCTATTTGGTTACATCGCCACTTCCCCGCTCGCAGCACAGACTCCCGCCGCCCCCCGAACTCTTAGCCCACTCGAACAAAGCGCCCTCGCCAACGAAAAAAATCTGATCGAAGCTAAGAAAAAGGATGACGCCTTATTTTTCAAGCGCACGCTAAGCCAGGACTTCTCTCTCGTTGGCGTCGATGGCAAGCTGCTCCAAGGACAGGAGGCAGCCGCCAATCTGGGCGACTCTAATTTGCTGGAACTTACGCCATACGACATGAAAGTGGTGGCCCTGGCCGACGATGCCGCCATCGTCACCTACGACGCAATCGTGGGTGAGAAGCCCGAAGAAGATCAGGGACCGCCTCCGCGCTATCAGCACTTCAGTTCGGCGTGGGTAAAACCGGCGGGCCAGTGGAAGCTCAAGTTTCACCAGGCAACGGCGGCGCATTGGGGTGACTGGTAAAGTTTGCCGTGCAATTCGATTCGCGGTGTAGAATGCAAACCGTCAAATTCTTCAGCCGGAGTTTCGCCAAATTGCACCTTGAGGAAACGCCTATGAAACGACTTGGACTGGTTCTAATTTCGGCTTTCCTGCTGGCGACCACCGCGATCGCCCAGACGCAGCCTCCCAAGCCCGGACCGGAACTCCAAAAGCTCGACCTCTTCGTCGGTACCTGGACCCTGGACGGTACCATGAAACCGAGTGCGATGGGCCCCGGCGGATCGATGACGGAAGGCGAAAAATGCGAGTGGATGGAGGGCGGCTTCTACGTCATCTGCCACTCCGACTACAAGAGCTCCATGGGTAATGGCGTGGGCTTGTCCGTCCTCGGATATTCCGCCGACGACAAAGTTTACACCTACCGCGAGTTCAACAGCTTCGGAGAATTCGACGACTCCCGCGGCAGCGTCGAGGGCGACACCTGGACCTGGACCAGCGACGAAAAAATGGGCGCCATGACCATGAAGGGCCGTTTCATCATGAAGGTGACCTCGGCAAGCGCCTACAATTTCACCTTCGACATGTCGCAAGACGGCGCCAAGTGGTCGACCGTTATGGAAGGAAAAGCCAGCAAGAAGTAAATTTGTACTCGTCTTTTCTACTGCGTCATCCTGAGCGAAGCCGCTCTTCAGGCGGAGCCAAGGACCTCGCGCCTATCGTACCTGCCGCCGGGCCCGGTGCCCACCGTTTATAATCTTTGGTTCAGCACTCATCTCTAGTCTCACTGTAAGGACACATCTTGCTCGATTTTCTAGGCGATCTACGACGAACTCACATGTGCGGCGCGCTCCGCGCTTCCGACTCTGGCAAAAAGGCTGTGCTCATGGGCTGGGTCAACCGTCGCCGCGATCATGGCAACCTGCTTTTCATCGATCTGCGCGACCGCACCGGCATCACCCAGGTGGTCATCAACGCCGAGCGCGACACCACCATTCACGAAAAATCTGGAGCCCTGCGCAACGAGTACGTTATCGCCGTCACCGGTACGGTGAAGCTTCGCGATCCGAACACCGTCAACAGAAATATGCCGACCGGCGAAGTCGAACTCGTCGCCGATGAATTGCGCATCCTCAACGAGTCCAAACTGCCGCCGTTCCTGCCCAGCGACACCGCCCTCACCAATGAAGAAACGCGCCTGAAATACCGCTACATCGATCTCCGTCGCGACGTGATGCAGTTCAATATTGAGACCCGGCACAAAGTCGCCAAGGCCATTCGAGACTATCTCTCGGCGCAGGGATTTTTTGAGATCGAAACCCCGTTCATGACCCGCTCCACACCCGAAGGCGCGCGCGATTATCTCGTTCCCAGCCGCGTGCAGCCCGGAACGTTCTACGCCCTGCCGCAATCGCCGCAGATGTTCAAGCAAATATTAATGATCTCCGGCTTCGATAAATATTTTCAGATCGTCCGCTGCTTCCGCGATGAAGATCTCCGCGCCGACCGCCAGCCCGAGTTCACCCAGATCGATTTGGAAATGTCCTATCCGCAGCCCGAACGCGTCTGGGAAGTGGTCGAAGGATTTCTCACCGCCGCTTTCCGCGCCACCGGATCAGAAATCAAAACGCCATTCCCCCGCATGGGTTATGACGAAGCCATCCGCCTCTACGGCATCGACAAGCCCGATCTGCGCTTGCCCGCGTTCACCGACGTTCGCGAATGCTTTTCGGGGGAAAACTTGCAGGAGCTGGCGATCAATCCCAACCTTCCGCTGATTGCAATCCGCACGCCCACGGTCGGCGAACTGTCGCGCAAAGAGCGCGATGACATCAAGCCGATGTTCCACTCAAAGGGCGGAGCAAAGATTTTCGAAGACTTCAAACGTATCGCTAATAAATTTCCCGAAGCCTCTGCTGCGATCGCGAAGAAAACCAGCATGGAAGATGGCGACCTCATCGTCCTCGTCGCCGGCTCGGCGCAGTCCGGCCCGCAAACTGCCATGCCCGCGCACCGCAAGGTTACTCCCCAGGAGTTGGCGATTTACGCATCGGCTGGCCTGTTGCGCCTGGCGCTGGCCCAGAAATACGCCGATCGCCACGGCATTTTCAAAAAGACTGGTGATACCGCCAACGATTTCCGTTTCCTATGGGTCACGAATTTCCCTATGTTCGAGTGGGATGAAAACGACAAGCGCTGGAATGCCGCGCACCATCCCTTCACCTCGCCGCATGAAGAAGATATGCCCAAGCTCGAGAGCGGCGTCGAGTCGTTGAATGATCCGCAATCGCCGCTGAGCGCGGTACGCGCGCTGGCCTATGACGTGGTCTTAAACGGCACAGAGCTCGGCTCGGGATCGATCCGTATTCACCGCCAGGACGTGCAGAGCAGAATCTTCCGCGCCCTCGGCATGACGGAGGAAGAAGCTCGCGCCCGCTTCGGTTTTTTTCTCGAGGCCCTCGAATACGGCACGCCTCCACACGGCGGAATAGCTCTGGGCCTAGATCGCATTGTCATGATCATCGCCGGAGCCGAAAGCCTGCGCGAAGTAATTCCCTTCCCCAAAACCGCCCGCGCCGTCGACTTGATGGTTGACGCGCCTACCCCGGTCAGTGACTCGCAACTGCGCGATTTGGGGATCGCAATCCGGACAAAGAGCTGATCTCCCGCTCTGCGAAGTGGCTCCGCTTTGAGGTGACGCAGCGCTCTCAGCGCTGCGTTAAAGCCCCTGCGATTGTTCAGGGCTTCCGCCTCTGAGGCACACCAGCGGTTACATTCGCTCATCTTGGACTGTCTAAATCGCACAGCTAATTTCGAAGCGCGGGGCTACCCCCAAAGCGGAACATTGATACCGCAGGACCCGGGTCGAACCCGAGTGGCAAAAATGCATTTCCCACTCCGGCACCCGGCCCGAAAAGAACTTCGCGCCGGCACACTCTTCCTCGCTCCGCCGATGCTAATACAGAACTTGCTTTCCCTCAGTCTCAGCACCGCTTCCGGTAGAGCCCTGCGGGCTCTCTCCGAGCCTCATCGATCTAAGGGTCGGACTCCATGCCATGCGGCTTCCTTCAACCTGTTCAACCGCGACAACCAGCGTGTCACCATCACTTCCAACGGCCTCACCGCCGAAGCCACCACCTTCACTCCCACCACTCCCTCCCGACGGTCGGCAACGTTCCTGATCCCGCCTACGACCAGCAGCCCCCAAATTTTATGAAGCCCAACGCCGTCTTCGCCCCCCAATCCAACTCGGTCTGAAAATGATTTTCTGATCTGCTCCGGTGGCTTTGCTTGCGCGGGGCGGACCCTATTCTCCGCTGAAGGCCAGAGCCATCGATGAGGTGAAGCGTGAGCCCGAAGGGATCCATGTGGGGACAGCCGCCCATCGACTTCGCGCAGGGCAGGCTCTCGGCTGCGCGCGCAGCGAAGCTCCGCTGCCGGCAAGCGACCACCAAAAGCAACTCCACCTCAATTGCCCCAACCACCGTCCGCCACTACAATCTTCCGTTGCTCTACGAAAGGACGAACATGAGAAAACGAATCGGACCGCTCGCGATCAGCTTTCTGTTTTCTGTAATAGCATTTGCTCAGCATCATGGTGAGGTCGGTGGTGGAACCGCCCACATTCCCTCCCATGGCCCGGCTCCTGCCCGTGCTTCGCATCCCGCTCCCGCCCAGGAAAACCGTCACTTCAACGACAAGGCCGGTCATCCCGACGCGCCTCACGTCCACGCCAACGGCAAATGGATCGGCCACGACACCGGCCCAAACGATCCTCACTACCACCTCGATCACCCCTGGGAGCACGGACACTTCACCGGCGGCTTTGGCCGCGGCCACGTTTGGCATCTCGCAGGAGGCGGTCCCAATCGCTTCTGGTTCGGTGGCTTCTATTTCAGCATCGCCCCCGATGACATCGGCTTCTGCAACGACTGGCTTTGGGACAGCGACGACGTCGTCATCTACGATGATCCCGACCACCCCGGCTGGTACCTCGCTTACAACGTCAGGCTAGGAACCTATGTCCACGTAATGTACCTCGGAACCTAGAGCAAACTGGTCAGTGGCGAGTGGTCAGAAAATCTCTTCTTCACTCACCATTGGCCGTTGACCACAGCTCTCATCACCTTCCAATCTGATCTTCCAGAGTTGGTCCGCCTTGGCCTCG
>JBEKUD010000130.1:0-14048 GCA_049515395.1 Candidatus Sulfotelmatobacter sp.
TTGGTGAAACTAAGCTGCCTCGCCTGTCTTTTCCCAGTTTGGCCTGACATAGCCGACGTGGGCCATGATTTGTCCCATCTCGCGATAGTCGTTTGGGTCGGTCGGCTGCCATGTGTCCAGGCAATCGACGTAACGGTTGAACATGCAGAATGCGGCTGCGATCAGAACGGTGTCGTGTATCTCTTTGTCGGTTGCGCCCTGCTGCAGTTTCCGCTCGACATCTTCGCCGGTCGCGTGTTTCCTGCCCTTTTGGACTTTGCCCGCAATGGCCAGCAATGCCTTCAGCTTCTCCGAAATCTCCGCTGTGCCGAAGTTCTGCAGTTCGTAGTTTCCACCCAGATGCTCGGCTGCCGCCGCACCGTGGGAAAGCTGGCAGAAACAGCAATCATTCTGCGACGAAACGTACGTTGCGATGATTTCGCGTTCCGCCGGAGTCAGCGTGTTGGGACCGCGCAGCAGAACCTCTACCAATTCGCGTAGAGCTTTGGTACTTTCGGGGCTGATTGCCATCGGGCCCAGAATGCCGGGCAGATTATCGGGAACTTTGATGTGAGCCATGACGTTGAGCTCCTCAAAATGGTTAAAACAAAAACTTCAGCGCCACTTGAATCACCCTCGAGCTTACATCCGACTGGATTTGCCCGAAGGTCGGCGATTCGATGTCGCTGACCGGCAACCGGAAATTGGTATGGTTCAGCAGATTGAACAATTCACCGCGGAGTTGAAGCTCTTTTGATTCCGTCAGCCGAATGTTCTTGAAGGCCGAGGCGTCCCAGTTCACGTATCCCGGGCCCTGGACTACGTTCCGGCCTTCGTCCCCGAATACCTCGAACCGGCCTAGAGGATCCGGCTGGAGTTGCTGAAAAGCGCTTACATTGAACCATTCCTGAGGCGTGCGCGGGCCGGAGTTTGGGTTACCAATCAGATTGGGACGGTTCGCGGAGAATCCGGTGATCTCCGGTGCCTGCCCTTGCAGCGAAACGTCGTTCGAGTCGAATACCGTAAATGGCCCGCCACTCATCGCCGTGAATATCCCGTTCAGCTGCCAGTTGCCGAAAACTTTGCCGTACCAGTTACTCGAATGCTGTAAGAAGGGAAGGATCCACTGATAACTCAGTACAAAACGATGGTGGGAATCGAACATGGACCGGCCGCGCTCGGCCGCGAGACCAAAGGGATCCTGAGCCAGATCGTTTTCTCCCGCTACCGGTTGCGAAGCCGAGCCAGTAATGTTGAAGGAAGATACGTCATCGATGGCATGCGACCAAGTATAGGAAGCAAGGAACGAAAGCCCGTGGCTGAAGCGCTTTCGAAGGCTGGTTTCCAGGGCGTTATAGCTGGAATTTGCGATGCTAGCGATCTCCCCGACCGAGCTGTAGATGCAATTGTTCGGGTTCTCTAAGGTACATCCAGAATAGAGTCGCCGCTGGTTCACGTTGTTTTCTGTGGAAATCGGACACGGGCTTGCCACCGAACATCCAGAGCTAGTAGTGTCCACGCCAGGGACAAAAACTGGTGGATTCCCTTCAATGAATCGCGGCAACCTCACACCAGTCGTGCCCACGTACCCGATTTGAAAGAGCCAGTTCTCTCCAAGGGACCGCTGAATATTCAGATTCCAATCCTGCGCGTAGGGCAGATGCAGATTGCGCGCCACTACGAGCAACGTCATCGGCTCGGGGAAAGCCTGACTGAAAGGATTTGGCATATAAAACGGATTGGCGAATGAGTTCACAGGAAAACTTATCTGCTGAGTCTTGAGGTAAGGAGGTGAGCTCACCGGATCTTGCAGTGGACCGCCCTCGCCGGTGTAGTACGGCTCGTAGAAAATTCCGTAAGCCGCGCTGACCATGGTTTTGGAGTCGCCGCGCGGGTCCCAAGCTAAGCCGAATCGCGGAGCGAAGGCCGTCTTCTGCGTTGGAATCAAGCCCGCTGGCACGCCACGATCGCCGGGGTAAAGCAGTCCCGCGGGAGCGTTCGGCACGATTGTCGATTGCGCTCCGGGAACGAAGAGATTCACCTCGTTGTTGTTCTCGGTGGAAGGGAATGGCAACTCGTAACGAAGTCCCAGGTTCAACGTCATGCGAGAATTGACCTTGTAGGTATCCTGGCCGTAAGCGTCCAGAGCTCGGTCACGGATTTCACGGGCGAAGTTACCTCCGCCCTGCAGAAAGACCACCGGATTGCCTGAAAGGAAACTGGCAAATCCGTCGCTGTAGGGGAAATTCTCGAACACAAAGAAGCCGTTACTCGCGATACCCTGCAAGGCGTTGATCTGATCACGCCGGTAGCCGCCACCAAATTTCAGCTCGTGGCGGCCGTGGACCCAACTCAGAGAGCCGGAGAAGTCAAATGTATTCTGATACGTGTTACGCGGTCCGGTGATCGGGTCGCCCACCGAGGCGTATCCGCCGACTTGAATAAATGGAGGGCCGGAAGCTGAAGGCAGAGTTGGAGCGTACTGAAAGCCTAAGTCCGCCGGCGATTCGTGATTCAGGTGCTCGTCGAGAAGGAACGTATTGCGGAGGAAGGAAAAGCGCACGACGCCGATGGTAGCTGGCGAAAAGATGTGCGTCTCCTGAGTGACGAAATTCTGCGCTCGGTCATACTCTCCCACCGGGAAACCGGGAACATTCGCGCCTACCGGCGAAAGCGGATCTCTCGTGGGGCCACTGCTGTACATATAGCGGAAATTCAGAGTGTCCGCGCGCGAAAGATAATGATCCACGCGCACACCGAATTGGTCGTTATTCTCGCTCTGGGTCTGTGTGGCGATGAATCCATTTTCTCCAACGTTCGGCAACGGAAAAAACGGCAAGACATTCGTCGCAGTCGGATCGATGGGTGTAAACAGAGTCATCTGGTTGAACGGAACCGGTGTTCCAAAGAATGTGAGTTGTTGTTGAGCGTTGTTGCAGAGACCATTGGAATCAAAACCAGCCGTGCATTCCTCCGCGAAGTTACCCTGCCTTTCCGCCGCAGAAGGCACAGTTGCAGGCACGGTCTCACCCTGCCGGTTTCGGAAGCCCTCGTAGTATCCGAAGAAAAAAGTTTTGTTCTTAAGAATCGGTCCGCCAAACGTGGCGCCAAATTGGTTTTGCTTCAACGGCTGCACGCTCTGCGTGAAGTAATCGGACGAATCCATTGCATCGTTCCGCAAGAATTCCCAGGCGGCCCCATGAAACGAATTGGACCCTGACCGCGTAAGGATATTGGTCGTGGAGCCCGTGTTGCGTCCGAACTCTGCATTCGCGTTATGGCTAAGAATTTTGAACTCGGCGATCGCGTCGATCGGCGGCTTGAGCACGAATCCACCGTCCACAGAGCTCTCATTGTCGGCGCCGTCAATCATAAAGTTATTCGATTCAGGCCGTTGGCCATCGACGGCGTAGGCCTGGTTCTGTCGGGCCGGACCGCCGGCTTCGAGAAGGCCAGGAGTCAGGGGCACGACCCCGGGCTGAAGGAGTCCCAACTGGGAAAAGTTTCGACCATCCAGTGGCAGGTCGAGAATCTCGTGCTCCATCACGGTTTCGCCGAGGCTGCTGACTGTGCTCTGCACCAAAGCCGCATTGGCACTCACTTCCACCTGCTGCGTCTCCGACCCGAGTTTGAGGCGAATGCCGACCGTCGCAGTCTGGTTCACGTCCAGCGAGATTCCTTGCTGCAAGTACTTCTGGAAACCTTTCGCCTGAACCTCTAACTGGTAATGCCCGATCGGGAGTTCGACCAGCACGTATTCTCCCTGACGGTCTGTGATCGCAACCCGTGTCAATCCGGTTTCGATCTGCTTTGCAGTAACGGAAGCGGCCTGGACAATCGCGCCGCTCGGATCGCTTACAATTCCGCGAATGCTCCCTGTGATTTGCTGTCCGGCAACGTTCAAACTTGTAAGCAGGGCCATCAGGAACAACGTCAGCGTCTTCGCGCTACGCATGCTTTCCCCCATTTGTCCTCAAGAATCAAGATTGATTTCGCAAAACAGTTTCTCGTCGGCGCTTTAGAGAACACGCGCGAGAATTCGCCCACAGAGTGAAGTGCGGCGACTATAGGGACGCTTTGCAGCGGTGTCAATAATCGGAAAGCAGTACTGGCGTCGATCACCAAGTGAAAAAGAAGCCGCTCGTAGTGTTTTCGTATTATTGCGCGCGACTCTTCCCCCAACTAACTTGTCGCCACTCCAATCTCTATTCGTTACTGTCGTATCAGTCGGAGGCGGACAGGAAATCGAGGCGCTGGAGGAGGAGTAACCGGCCATTCCACGATATGAACGCAGACAACGATGCGAAGCCTTCAGGCGCAGATGGCACTTCAACCGCGAAGCCGGCCACGAAGATCAGGATCATTGAAGACGCGAAAGCCACCGGAGAAACGGCTGCGGCTTACGACTTTTGGCGAGCCGGGTCGGGAGACAGCAAGTTCCCGGCATCATCAAGTGCTTCGGATCTCGGCCTGACTTCCTACGTTGCGTTATCGAACTAGGGAACACGATCCATTTCTCGGAAGGGCATCTTTCCCGCCACCATAAGGAGATGGTCGCTAGCTATGTCTCTTACCTGAACCGGTGTCCGTATTGACTGGACAGCCATGCCTACTTCCTGCGGGTTCAGGGAGCGTCCGAGCAATGTGTAAAGGCAATCGTCGAAGGCAAGCTTGACGAGGCGAGCCTTACGACCGCGGAGCGTGCGCTGTTGGAATATGTGGAATTGATCACTCACGCTGCTTATCGATCTACTCCCGAGGATGTGGACAAACTGCGAATCGCCGGCTGGAAGGAAGAACAGATCTCGGAAGCGGTATACATCACAGCCTTGTTTGCCTTTTTCAATCGTGTCGCGACGCATTCGGTGTTCCTTCCCAGGACAACCTCGGAACCGGGAAATTGACACCTTGAGTGTCGATGCCATCTTCCGGACCTCGGGCTGATAGGCTCACTTCCATTCCAGAGACACCGCAGCGATCGTCTCTCTCGATTCAGTCTGGGGTGCCTTACTTACCTTGACGTGGATCTTTGCCTATTGAGTCCCGACCGCAAAAGAATCTGAATAGCGGGGAAGTAAGAGGTTCGTCGCGGCTGCCAGTCCCAGCGCTGTTGCGAGGAGAGTCAGCAAAGAAGCGTAGGAACCAGTCGCATCGAATGCACGCCCCAGGATCACGGGACCGATGGCTCCAGCAGCCGCATAAAACGTCCAGGTGAGACCGTATAGAGTGGAAAAAGCGCGCAGCCCAAAATAGCGCGTCAGCAGGTACGGTGTAATGGCGGCTTCACCTCCGGCGCCGACTCCAATAAGCACAGCAGCAAGGCAGCCCGCAGGAAAACTAGCCGCCCGAGCGAGAAGAAAAATGCCCAGCGCCGTAATCAAGTTGATTCCAAGCGCAACGCGCGGCCCGAAAAATCGGTCCAGCAGCCATCCCACCACAATCCTGCCAAGCAGGCTTGATCCACCGAGTATGGACGCGCAGAGTGCTGCATTTCCGGCTGTGAGTCCTCGATCGGTCAGCAATGCCGACAGGTGAGTGATCGCTCCGTTCATGCTGATCGAACTCACAAAAAAGAATGGCGGTGACAATCCAGAAGGCAGAAGAACGCAGGCCTTGCTGCCATGTCATTCCTGAATGGGCAACCGGAGCGGCCTTGTGCCCGACCACTCCACGCTCTCGGACGTAGCGCCAGCTGAGGGGCAGGCCGAGTAACAATGCAAAGCCGCCGAGAGACGCGTACGCTGCCCGCCAGCCAGACTGGCTGATGATGGATTGAGCAACGACTGGTAACATCATGGCGCCCAAACCCGCTCCGGCCATCACAAAGGCTAGGGCCATCCCCAAGCGTCGCCGAAACCAGGTGGAAATCGATCGCGAGTACGCCAGATGAGCTGCACCGTTCCCAACGACGCCCAGCGCGAAGCAAGTCACGTAAAACTGCCACAATCCGGAGTGCAACAGCGACAATGATGCGATGGCGCACCCGTATATCGTCATGCAGGTAAGAATGATGCGGCGCGGGCCATAGCGATCGATCCACCGGCCAAGCAATGGAGAAACGAGGCCCAAAGTGACGGCGGCGATGGCAAAGCCGCTTGAGATGGCCTCACGGCTCCAGCCGAATTCCGCAGCCAGCGGCTTTACAAACACGGAAAATGTATAAACGAATAGCGAACCGAAGCCCGCCATCACACCAAGACACGCCGCCAACACTACGCGCCAGCCGTAATAGTCGAGGTCGGATTCACTTGGGCCGGGCACGCTGTCCGCGCTTGGCGTCATCGCCGCGCTGACTTCGACACCTCCGGGTAAGGACTCGTCGCTCATTCGTTGATCTCTTGATCTCTTGATCTCTGCGCTTTTGCAGGAGTCGGATGATACACGAAGCGCTTGGCAAGCATCTCTAGCCCTCTTCTAGTATTGCCGCTGTTTGAGAATCGTTGGTAATCAGTACCGTTGAACGCGCTTATCGTTGCTAATCCCCTGATTGTCGGCAGTATTGAAGTTGAAGTTTCCGCGGTTTGGATGTCGGGCAAGCGAGAGGAATTCAATCTGTCACTCTGGTCAAGGTCAGGCTTTTGCACGGGTGAAGCTAGGTACATGATGGCCCTCCATCGGAGATTTCCGAATGGAGGGTTTTCATGCTCGAAGATTATTACGTTAAGCCTTCAACCGTCGACAGAGTCCGTAGTAGTTGGCTAGCTCCGCAAATAGAGAGCTACCTGGAATGGCTGCAAACACAAGGTTACTCTCGCCTTGTTGTGTATCGGCGCCTGCCGCTGCTTTTCATTTTGCCGCACGCAAGAAGGGTTGAAGAGATATCCATTTTTGCAAGGCTTATATAGAGGAGTTCGTATCGCTATGGCTGGAGCAGCACGCGGCCCAGGCAATGACAGCAGTTGCGGTACTGAAGCATGCGATTGATGCTGAGTGTGGCGTACGACAGATGCTCCAACTGGCCTCCAAGGAGCCAGTGACGCACAATCGCCGGCGTCTCCCGTTCCCATTGGAAGCAGCAGTTCCGGGGTTTGCTGAGTATTTGCGCAGCGAACGTGGATTCGCCGAAAGTACCATTCGGAACTACCGTCGTCACCTAAGTGAGTTTGCTCAGTACCTCAGTCAAACAGGCCTCACCTCGTTCAGCCAGTTGTCCCCGCCAGTTCTGGCCGCTTTCGTCGTGGAACACACGCCGAAAATGGCTCCGCGCACGCGCCTCGGTCTCTGCTGTCATTTGCGAGTGTTGTTGCGGTTCTGTCAAGCGAGGGAATCACAAGTCAGCGGAGCCGTGAGGACTCCACAGATATATCGCCTCGACGATGTGCCACGTTCCATTACCTGGGATGAAGTCCGACGTATGTTGGAAGCAGTGGAGCGAAGAACGATTCGAGGACGGCGGGACTACGCCATTTTGCTTCTGTTGGTGACCTGTGGCCTGCGCATGAGGTCGCAAGGCTGACTCTGGATGATGTTGACTGGAAGCGCGAACGACTTCAAGTCCTGGCGCGCAAGGCGGGGCACGCCACGGCCTATCATCCGGGCATGGCTGGGGCATGTCAGCTTAGAAACGACCTGCCGCTATGCGGAAATCACCCTGAGAGGAAAGATGGCCGCTGTTGCCGCCTGCCTTCCTCCCGTTACAACTTCGATACCATACGATCACGCCGAAGTGACGGATGGCGCAAAGATGAGGAACTCCTGAAATGGCTCAACTCGCTGTGATCGTTATGTGCCGTTCGGAACCCGGACCGCCCCGGCCCACGCGCCGACCGGCGCCCTCGGCCACAAAATCACTAACGACACAAAAGGCAACTAATGGTGAGCTCACCATTACCTGTCGGGGCCGGCACTGCCCAAAGTGTCAAGCCAACGCTCGCGACCGTTGGCTCGAAGCGCGTCGTCAGGAACTTCTCCCCACGCGCTACGTGCCGAGTGGCCAGCCCCCATTGCTGGGGGCCGGCCCTCTAAGAACCGGACTTGAAAGTTTCCCTTCATCCGGCTCGAGCATTCAATAACGCCCACCTGAAAAACGAGGACGCGGCTTTATTCCACATCAAATAAAACCTGCTCGATACAGGTCTGCGGCCAACTCACACGACGGTGGAGGAAAACCATCATCGTGTGGGAAGCTGCACCATCGGCTTGCGCCGCCGTCATTTGCTTTGCTTCCGACATCGGTTCCACAAATGTTATCGAGTTTGAACACCATCGCGAAGTCAGCTCCGTTTCTGGTGAGGTAATCTTGTCCCATCGAGGCGACGCAACCTCTATATGCCCGATTACAGGGCGGCATTCGCTTCCTCGCAATTCCGATACCCGCACCGCCATCGATCCGCCTTACGGTTGATCTTCCCCTTGCGGGGAGCGATACGGGCTTACCCTGTTCCGCGGAGATGACCACAAGAAGATAGTTTAGGTGCTCCCTATACGCCGGCAGTGTTGTGTGCCATGTCGACGGAACATGGAGCGTCGTACCCACTGCAAGAAGAGCGCAAAGCAGCTTCCGCTCCTTGAAGCTTACGACGCTTACAAGAGTTTGCATATGCTCACCATGCTATCTACACCCTAGTCCCACCTCCGCCTCGCTGCTAGCAGATGCACCATTGCCTCGCGGCTCCGATGCCACTCTTGCGAGTGGGGGTACATTGTCCGAGGGCTTCGAACGGTCTGTTGCCTCGCCGCTCTGTCTCCCGAGTAGCCGGACCCCATTACTGGGGCCCAGCCCTCTCAGAACCGTACTTAAGACTTTCGCCATATACGGCTCAAGCCCTTCGAACGCCCTTTTGGGGAAGACGCGGTTGAGGAATGGGAAAATGGAGGCGATGAACCTTGTCGCAGCACTCTGGGTGAAGAAGAACGCTGTTCGTGGCGCCTTTCGAGCCACCCATCACCAGGGGAAGGCGGTAGTGAAGCCTCCATCCGGTGAGGCGGGTGATTCTCTCGTGGCATACGGGGCAGCGTCCGTCTTGCTCGCGCCAGAGAAAGCGAAGAGTGGTCGTACCCCGAAATGAATCTCGCATATGGGCCCCTTCCCGGTCTGCGAAGTAGGTTTCATAGACGGGATCATACGGGTTGGCTTCGGCTTTGACTTTAACGTGTCTTGTAATGGGTGTGCGGGAGGCGGGAAACAGCCACACTTTCTGCGGTTTCCCCTCCTCATCGCTTGTTTCCCCAAAGAAGGTCCAGTTCCGCCCCCGGTGGAACGTAAAGTATTTCGCTTTGGTCCAACCGAGGTTTTTATCTGGGTGTCTTCTTCGCGCCCATCGCCACAAACACGAGAAGATGGCTGTATCGACGCGGTTAAAGGTACGCTTGCTGACCACGTGCCGATGATAGTTGGCCCAGCCCCGAACCTTGGGGTTGAGTTCCTCAATCAGATCGGCGGCAGACATGCCAAGCGCGGCTTTGATCGTGGTTCGGATGCCCGCCAAGAAAGTTTTGACGTTTTTCTTGGAGGGCTTAGTGAACAGTCTCCCGTTAGGGTAACGGCGCACATTTTGCCCGAGGAAATCAAAGCCTTTCTCCACTGTGATGACCGTCTTCGTAGGAGAAAGTTCGAGCCCTCGTTCTTGCAAAAATTGCATAACGATGGGTTTAACCTCTCCTTCCAGCAGTTCTTTCGTCCTGCCGGTGATAACGAAGTCGTCCAGCATAACGGATGAAATTCACAGAGGGACATAGACCTCCAAAGGACTTGAGAGCTCTTCCCGTTGGATACTTATCCTTCAGGATTCGCTCAAGTCCGTCCAACGCGCAATTAGCGAGCGCGGGGGAGATTATTCCACCCTGCGGGGTTCCGTCCGTTGTTTCATGGAGGACGTGTTTATCCATGTAACCCGCGGTTAGCCATTTTTCTAGAATGACTTTGTCCATGGGAATATGGCTCAAAAGCCAATCTTTGCTAATCGTGTCAAAACAGGCTTTGATGTCTCCCTCTAGAACCCACTGCGTGTTTGCGCTTCGCAGTGCAAGATAACACTGTTCAATCGCATCGGCGCAGGACCGTTGCTCACGAAACCCATACGAGTTTGGATCCGCAATGGTTTCACCAACGGGAGCGAGGGCGAGCAGATGTAGTGCTTGCATCGCTCTGTCCTTCATGGTGGGAATT
Source organism: Candidatus Sulfotelmatobacter sp. (assembly GCA_049515395.1). Classification (GTDB taxonomy): domain Bacteria; phylum Acidobacteriota; class Terriglobia; order Terriglobales; family Acidobacteriaceae; genus Sulfotelmatobacter. The sequence goes on from JBEKUD010000130.1 coordinate 10,088, forward strand.
CCGAGGGGGCGCATCGTTTTGCTGTCTGACTTTTTCGGGATGTAAACACGTCTGAGCGGTTGAGCTTGATAACCGTTCCGCTTCAGTGCATGGACTGCCCGTGCCTTCTTCTCCGGAGTGTCCCAGATTTCTCCGTCCACTCCTGGGGTTTGTTTGCCAGCATTTTCCGTCACTCGTCGAACGGCAAAAACTTTGCCGCTATACGAGCAGGTCAGCAGACGTTGCAAGGCTTTCACCTTGTTCCATCGGCCGGCCTTCCACGCCTGCACGATACGCACTTGAAGTCGTCGAACGTTACGGTTGACGGATTGCCAATCGATGGCCAACCATTCCGCCGCAGCGCCGGAGACCGCACCAACGGTTTGCACCGTCGTCATTTGCTTTGCCTCCTGAGTCGATTCCTCGAGTTCTCTCGTGTGAAGGACCAAGGAAACGTCTGCCCGCTTTCGCGTCCGGTGATGTTGTCGGTGTAGCTGACGCAACTGGTATCCACGTCGTTACAACGTGGCATTCGCTTCTTTTCCTTTCGCACTCCCGCAGCGCTGTGGATCCGCCTTGCGGCGTTTCTACCCTATGCAGGGAACGTTACGGGTATTACCCTGCTTCCGTCGGAGTGACTCGATACGTTAGGTGCTCTTAATACGCCGGCAGTGTTGGATTGCCCATGAGGGAGGACCTACGAGCCTCCCTACCCACTTGCAACAAGAGCGCTTAGCATCTTCCGCTCCTTCACGTTGACGACGCTTACGAGAGTTTGCTTATGCTCACCATAGTATCGACGCTAGCCCCGCTCCACGTTGATGCTGGCAGAGATATCGGTTCCTCACAGTTCCGATGCTAACCTTGCGGTTACGGGATTCATTGTCGGTGCGCTTTAGACAGTTTGTTGCCGCCCTGCCGTAGCACCTAGCGTACTGGCCATGGGAGACCAGGTCTGATCTATTTGTTTTCACCTCCTGTCAGACAATCATCTTCAACAGCCTGCAGTTCGCAGACGTAGGCTACGTTCGATGGGACGAACGGTCTGCTCCTTTCACCAGACATTCATCTCCGTAGCTGTTCAGGTCACAGCCATGTTGTCTTCACCCTGCCCCATGAACTGGCGCCACTCGCCTTGCAGAACAAGAAGATCCTGTACCATCTCTTGCTGCAAACCAGTGCCGAAACCCTCCTCGAAGTCGCTCCCCAACATCTCGGCGCCGAGATCGGCTTCTTCAGTGTGCTCCACACCTGGAATCAGAAACTCGAACATCACCCGCATGCCCATTGTGTGGTGCCCCCCGGCGGATTGTCGCTCGATCACTCCCGTTGGGTTCCATCGCACGCCCGCTTCTTTCTCCCCATCCCGGTGCCCCGAAAGGTTTTTCGCCGCGAGTTTGTCATCGCCCTGAAACGCAACTTCCGTCAGGGCAAGATTGGCTTCCATGGCACCCTGAAACCCCTGGCTCACCCCAAAGCCTTCTCCGCCTGGTTGCGAACCCTATACCGACACCACTGGCACGTCTACTCCAAACGCCCCTTCGGAGGAGCCGAACAAGCACTGTGCTATTTAGGCCGCTACACCCATCGTGTCGCCATCTCCAATCCTCGACTCGTTTCTTTCGTCGATGACCAAGTTACCTTTCGCTGGCGCGACCGTGCTCATAACAATCAAGAAAAACTGCTGCCCCTATCCCTCGACGAGTTCCTCCGCCGCTTCCTGCTGCACCTACTCCCCCGAGGCTTCGTTCGCATCCGCCACTTCGGCTTCCTCGCCAACCGGCGGCGGGCAACTCTCCTGCCCCTCTGCTTTCAATTACTCGGCCCCATACCACAACCGCAGATAGAACCAACAGCATCCGCCGCCCAGCAACCCGGTCCTCTTTGCCGCTGTCCCAAATGCGGCGGGACAATGGTCATCATCCAGACCCTCACCGCCGCTCAGATCCTGCTCCGTTCTCCGCCTTTGTTCCTCCGTGCCGCATGAAACCAACTTCCAAAAACCGCAAATCTCGATCCGTTGCTTACAATCCATCCAAAAGCAGGTCCGGATGCCGGTCGTGGTAGCTGAGCCGCGGTCTGGTCTTGCGCCGCCGTCTTCGGGGTGAAAGGAAAGATTTCGGTTGACACTGCTCTGGGTCGTTTTATAATTACTCTCATCCGATAATTATGCGCCTCACCCATGAACAGTTCCGTGAGCTGGCCACGAAGCACGGTTTGGCGGTTACGCACCAGCGTCAAGTGGTCTATGAGGCTGTCGTCGCTTCCCACGGTCACTATTCTCCAGAAGACATTTACGCCGCGGTCCGGCGTCGCATTCCGTCCATTTCTCTCGCCACGGTCTACAACAATCTGCGGCTTTTCATCGAGTGTGGGTTGTTGCGTGAGGTCACTCCTCATGCGTCCACGTTGCGCGTGGACGGCAATCTCGAACCTCATCACCACCTGGTCTGCTCCCGCTGCAAATCGGTGCAGGATATCGAAGGAGAGTTCATCGATTTCAACCGGCTGACACGGCAACTGCCGGATGGCTTTGATCTGACGCAGCCGTTGATCGAGGTCTTTGGCCTCTGTCGCCGGTGCAGCGCCAAAAAGTAGTTTTTTTTACGCAGTACGCAGTCAAGACTCGAAGGACGAAAACATATGGAAAATACACTCGCGACTTCATCGGGGAGTGTTGTCCCCGAAGCTAAGGAAAAAAACACCGCAACCGAATCGAAGTGCCCAGTAGGGCACGGCGCTCGCAAATCCTACGCAAATGTTGATTGGTGGCCGAATCAGGTGAACCTCAAGGTTCTGCACCAGCATTCCCCGCTGTCCGATCCGATGGGTAAGGAGTTCAATTACGCGGAAGAGTTCAAGACGCTCGACCTGAATGCCGTGGTCAAAGACCTGCATGCCTTGATGACGGACTCGCAGGAGTGGTGGCCCGCCGACTTTGGCCACTATGGGCCACTTTTCATTCGTATGGCGTGGCACAGCGCGGGTACGTACCGCATCGGCGACGGACGCGGTGGGGCTGGAGCCGGTCAGCAGCGCTTCGCGCCGCTCAATAGCTGGCCCGACAACGTGAACCTCGACAAGGCGCGCCGGCTGCTGTGGCCGGTCAAGCAGAAGTATGGGAGGAAAATCTCCTGGGCCGACCTGATGATCCTCGCAGGCAACGTCGCCCTCGAGTCGATGGGCTTTAAGACGTTCGGTTTTGGCGGCGGGCGCGAGGACGTCTGGGAGCCCGAAGAGGAAATTTATTGGGGACACGAGGGCACGTGGCTGGCGGACGAGCGTTACTCCGGGGATCGTGACCTCGAGAATCCTCTCGGCGCGGTGCAAATGGGCCTGATTTACGTGAATCCGGAAGGGCCCAATGGAAAGCCCGATCCCATCGCTGCGGCACGGGATATCCGAGAGACTTTCGCCCGCATGGCGATGAACGACGAGGAAACAGTCGCACTCATTGCCGGCGGACATTCATTCGGCAAAACGCACGGCGCTGCCGTTCCCGCTCAATATGTAGGCGCGGAACCAGAAGGTGCCGACATCGAGGATCAAGGCTTCGGGTGGAAGAATAAATTTGGCAAAGGTTTTGGTGGTGACACCATCGGTAGTGGCTTGGAAGTCATTTGGACCACGACGCCTACGAAGTGGAGCAACAACTTCTTCACGAACCTGTTCAGCTACGAATGGGAACTGACGAAGAGCCCGGCCGGTGCGCATCAATGGACGCCGAAAAATGGCGGAGGCAAGGGTACGGTGCCGGATGCGCACGATCCGTCAAAGCGTCACGCGCCATCTATGCTGACCACGGACCTCGCCTTGCGGTTCGACCCTGCTTACGAAAAGATTTCGCGGCGCTTCTACGAGCATCCGGATCAGTTTGCAGACGCGTTTGCGCGGGCGTGGTTCAAGCTGACGCACCGCGACATGGGGCCGATCGCGCGGTACCTTGGCCCGCTCATTCCGAAGGAGTCTCTGGTTTGGCAAG
>JBEKUD010000131.1:0-26769 GCA_049515395.1 Candidatus Sulfotelmatobacter sp.
CCGACTTCGTCCGCTGGCGAGCATCACGGAACTCGCGGTGAAACCTTCCGGCGTTTTGTGCAGGAAGATGGCGAAGAAAATAATCCACCCGAGGGCGTTCGAGACCAGGAATCCCGATGCAATCGCAATACCGTCGAAAAATGTATGGATGACCAGCCCTAGCAGCACCGAGTATCCCTTCTGCGAATGCATAAACTCGTCTTTGTGGATCTCTTCGCCGAAGTGGAAGTGAGGAGTAACTGTGTGCTCAAAGAAATGAATGATGAGGTAGCCGAGAAGAATTAAAAACGCCGCGCTTCTTCCCCGGAGTTCCAAACTTTCCGGAACCATCTCAATTAGCGCCGTAGCCAGCATGAATCCCGCGCCCAGCGCGACAAAGTAGCGCAAGTACCGCCGCTCCCAATCGCGCTGCACAATAATCGCGCCGCCAAATACATTGGCGGCAGCAGCGGTGAGCCCGAGCAGAATGCTAGTAGCGATGGGATGCATGCAGTAAGAAAGTACCGAGTACCGAGCACTGAGTCAAATTCGCAAGTCGCTGCCAGGGAGTCGTGACTTGGCACTCAGCCGCTATGCCTGATGTGCATCACGTCCCCATCCTGCACGATATAGTCTTTGCCTTCCAGTCGCAGCGTGCCTTTCGCGCGGGCATTGGCTTCCGAGCCCGCTTCGAGTAGCTGATCCCATCGGATGGTTTCCGCGCGGATGAAATGTTTTTCCAGATCGGAGTGGATCGCTCCCGCGGCCTCTTGTGCGCGAGAATGCGCCGGAACCTGCCAGGCGCGGCACTCATCTTCGCCGGCCGTAAAAAATGAGATTAATCCCAGCAACTTGTACGTAGTCCGAATCAACCGCACCAAGCCACTCTCGGTCAGTCCGTAACTCGAAAGAAATTCAGCGGCATCGGCGTCGCTCATCTCGGCAAGTTCGGCTTCCACCTTGCCGCAGATCGCCGTGGCCGCAGCATTCGGCCGCGCGGCAATCTCCGTCAGCCTATATTTGCTCACTGCTGCTTCCAGTTCCCGGCCCAACTCCGTTGACTCGCCAATATTGAGCACATAAAAAATCGGCTTCTCGCTCAGGAACATGAAGCCCTTGATGCGCTTCTTGTCCTCGGGAGTCATTTCCATTTCACGCAGCGGCTTATCCGATTCCACCTGCGCCTTGGCGCGCTTCAGTAATTCGAATTCTTTTTCGAGCTCCGGCGTCTTCATCTTCTTTAAATCTTTTTCCAGCCGCTCCAGCCGCTTTTCGATCTGCCCGAGATCGCTTACCAGAAGATCGAATTCCACATTCTTGATGTCTTTCAGCGGATCGATCTCTCCGGCGTGCGGCACCGAAGGATCGTCAAACACCCGCACCACATGCGCCAGCGCGTCCACATTGCGCAGATGCGCTGCGTAAGCACTGTCTTTCAGCGCCTCCTGCCCAATCGCACCCACGTCTACATACTCAACCGACGTGTGGGTGAGCTTCTTCGGGTTGTAAAGCGCAGCCAGGCGGTCGAGTCGATCGTCTGGGACTTTTGCCACGCCAATGTGAGCCTCACGCGGATTCGCGCGTGCCTGGTCGGAAAGATGCGCTTTCGTCAATATGCGAAATAGCGATGTTTTGCCTACTTGAGGTAGACCGATAATGCCAGTTTTCATAAGGAAAGCTTCGAGCTCCTAGCTTTTTGTGGATGCGACGCTGGCTCGAATCTAGGCGGATGTCACAAGGCGTTCCAGCAGTCGCCGGACAACCTTTCAGGATAAATGATCTAAGCGAAGATTGCCGAGGGGGACGTGGGACGTTTTTGCCAGGAGCCAGCCGCTAGAAGCTAGAAGCTGTTAGGTACACAACCACCAATCCCAGCAGCAGCACCGCTCCTTCCACGCGCGTCGACCATACGTGCAACGCATCAAACTGAACCCGCTCTGGATTATCGATCGGCACGGATCGGACGTCCCCCAGCGAGGCTCGCAACGCGTCCATGCGAGGAATGATACCAAACTGCGAGACCAGCGTAAGCACCAGCATCAGGCAAAGCAGCACATGACGGGCAGCAAACAGGTGCGCAGTTCCGTTAGTAAAGCGGCTGTAGAGCAGGGAACTGGCCAGAAAAATAATTCCAGAAATGATGGCGATCCAATGCAACTTCCCCAAGGCGCGTCCCACCACATTACCGGCGAGGTGGGATGTTGGTAAAACCGAGAACGCCGTTGGAGCCAGGACAAAGGCAAAAAAGAGAAGGCCGCCGATCCATACCACAAGCGATAGCAACATGAGAAATCGCAGGAAGGACATAGCGGAGAATTATATGCTCATGCCGAATCGAGGAGCTAGGCTGCGGCCCCTCACGCCCCTCACGGGCGAGAGCCCGCTTTTCTTCCGGTCCGGAGCGGCACAGCTGCAGTCGTACCCTGCCCAAAACCGTTTGTGAGGCAGGTTTAACTGAGTATCACGCTACACCGGCACAGCAACATTCTCCACAATTTCTCTGAGCACCTGGTCAGCCTGCTCGGACTTCTTCATGGTTGAGGCGTACTGCCCGTTCACCACCACGCGGTGGGCGAAGACCGGAACGGCCAGCGGTTTGAGATCACCCGGCGTACAAAAGCTGCGGCCGTCAAGAAAGGCCATCGCCTGCGCCGCGCGATAAAGCGCCTGGGCCCCCCGGGGCGAAACTCCTAAAGACAAATATTCCGAGTTCCTTGTCTGCTTCACAATTTCTAGCGCGTAAGTCACCAAGGATTCATCCACCCGAATCTGCTTCACGGCCTCCTGCATTTCGAGCATGTCAGCCGCAGTCAACACCGGCCGCAACTCCTGCAAATGCGCCGCTCCCGCCTCCGACCGCAGAATCACCCGCTCGGCCGCCGCATCTGGATATCCCATTCTCACTCGCATCAAGAATCGATCCAGTTGCGATTCCGGCAGAGGATAGGTGCCATGATGCTCAACCGGATTTTGCGTGGCAATCACCAAGAATGGCTGGGGAAGCGCATAAGAATGAGCGTCCACGGTAACCTGCCCTTCGTTCATCGCCTCGAGCAGCGCCGACTGCGTCTTCGGAGTCGTTCGGTTGATCTCGTCCGCCAGCAGCACGTTCGTAAACACAGGTCCGCGCTTGAATTCAAACTCCTGCTCCATCGCGGAATAGACCGAAATCCCCAGAACGTCGGAAGGCAGCATGTCGCTGGTGAATTGAACCCGCTGAAATGTGCAATCGATGGCGCGTGCCAGAGCCTGCCCGAGGGTGGTTTTGCCCACGCCTGGAACGCCTTCAATGAGAAGATGGCCGCGTGCAAAGATGCTGACCAGCGCCAGCCGCACAACGTCGTCTTTACCGCGAATCACGCGGCGCAGTGATTTTTCCAAATCGGCGGCTTTATGCGATACGGAAATAGCGGTCTCAGGCGCCATTGGATGGATTCTACTATTCGGCAGGCAAGCGGCAGAGTTACCGATGTCATAGGACTTCGGCCTGTAGCTACTGGCTGATAGCTTCTAGCTCAAGCCCAACATCCAGGAACAACACCTCTTATCATCCGGAGCGCGGGATCCCGGTGTTGCCGCTCCACAAATGCAGAACGCGATGATGGCCGGATCTTGCGTGCGCTTAGCCAGCTCCCTTAGCTAATTTAGAAGCCAGGAGCAAAATTAAAAGCGGTGTTTTACTGCATAAACTGCGCTGGTCTTCCCGTCAGCCGCTCGATCCGCTTCGCGATCGGAGGATGGGTAGAAAATAAACTCCCAAAGTTTACCCCTAGCAGCGGTTGGATAATGAACAAATGTGCCGTCGATGGCGAAGCCGCCATCGGCACCCGCCGGGAGTAAGTATCCAACTTCTGCAATGCACTCGCGAGGGCATACGGATTCCCCGTGTAGTGCGCTCCCGTAGCGTCCGCCTGGTATTCGCGAGAGCGCGATACGGCCAGCTGAATCAGACTGGCCGCAATCGGAGCCACAATCAGCATGAACAACGCCGAAAGTCCTCCACCGCGCCGGTCGCGGTCACCACCGCCCATTCCTCCAAAAATCACGGCAAAGCGGCCCATGCTGGCCAGCATGGTGATCGCGCCCGCAATGGTCGCCGCCACCGAGCTGATCAGAATGTCGCGATTTCCTACATGCCCTAATTCATGCGCCAGAACGCCTTCCAGTTCTTCGTCATTCAGCAACCCCAAAATGCCATGCGTGACGGCCACCGACGCGTGCTTCGGATTCCGGCCCGTGGCAAACGCATTCGGCGACTCCGTCGGGATCACATAAATCTTCGGCATCGGCAGCCCAATCTTCTGGGTCAACCGCTCGACAATCTCGTAAGCCCGTGGTAGTTGCTCGCGCGTGACTGGCTGCGCCCGGTACATGGCCAATGCAATCTTGTCAGAGTAGAAGTAGGAGACGAAGTTCATGACCGCGGCGAATACCAACGCCAGCAGCATCCCATTCTCTCCGCCGAAATAGCGGCCAAAAAACATCAACAGCAACGTAAGGGCAGTTAACAGAAGCGCAGTCTTAAATGTGTTTCCCATGGCTTTCACTCTCGCTCGATTAGATGTTAAGCCGCCTAAGGGGATGCATGTAGCGCGTCAATGTGGTGGCGGCCGCCCTCGGGTGTCCGGCGCCGGGCAACCTCCGGCAAGGTTCGTGCGGAGCGGGCACCCATGCCATTGCCGTTGATCTTGCTGTTGATTTTCGCCTACCTCTATCCTTGACCTACGCTCCTTAATCTAAACCCAAATATCCTCGAACATGTCACAAGGAGCCGTGTGCGCCGGAACCATCAAATCGGAGACACTCTCTCAAACATCTCCCACACACTGCAAACTCCATTCTCCCCCAAACTTACCCGCCATGGATCGCTGTCTATCTTAGCCACCTTCATCCCACTCTCCGCGTCGCTGCACAGCCAAACTCTCCCCAAAGCTCCCGGCGCCGACGTCTTCGACCTCACTCCGACCCCCCGGTCCTTTCACCGAGGCTTCCATTGCCGTTAATCCTAATCATTGGCGCCAGCTTCGGAAGAACGACCATGCCTCCTATTCTCAAGACGCAGGCCGAACCTGGCCCGCCGCCGAAGGTGTGGCGCCACAGAACTACCGCGCGTCTGGAGATGTATCCACAGCCTACGACGACAAAGGGCATGCCATCTGTTACTTCGCCTTCGACAAGCCCGAATGGTTCAACTAATGGGCGCACAACGCATCGCGCAACGGTATCTTCGTGCGACGCTCGCTCGACGGGGGCAAGACCTGGGAACCAAGAGACGGGGCAGTCAGCGAGTACGACACCGTTCCGGTGATTCGCTTTGGAGACAAGCCCTATCTCGTGGCACACACTACTAAGAGCGATATGCCGGGAATCTATACGTGGGTTGGACCCGATGGACTCTGACCGGCTCGGAGATCGTTCTGTCGCGTTCCACCTACGGCCGACAAACCTGGTCCGAACCCATTGAAATCGACCGCCATCCCGGCTTGCCGCGCGACGACAACGGAGCCGCCGAAGGATTCGCGGGTGCGGTGCGGATCAATTTTTTCAGTCGGCGATTCGAATCGGAATCATCGGAGACTTCGAGCCAGCATATCATTCACATTTTGCGACCAATGTCGCGCTCTATGACGCGGCCACAAAGCTGAGGGTTCCGCTCGCATTACGCTGGCTGCCGACTCCCCCCTGGAGGGCCCGGATGCGAAGAAGCTCTAGGCACGCCGGGACGGGCTTTTCGCCTCCCCCGGAAGTCCGTTCAAGAGCTTCAACGGAATGTTGCGCGGGATCGAATTTGCGCGTTCGCAAAACTGGCCATTCGTGGGAACTTGAGGGGGCTTCCAATATACTCGGTTAGAGTATGCGCGCAATGTTTTGAAGATCGCCGATGCCGACACGGCCGAGAACGATTCCGGATCGTTGCACTATGTCGTTACGCCGCTTTCGTGCGCCCTGCCGAACCGTCGGGATGGCGGCCCCAACGGCTCGGGTGACGAGCGGTTGAAGATTGGCCGCCGGTCTGCGGGTCAGCGCACGCGGACGACTGGGGGAAACGCTGGCCGTGGAATTGCCCGATCGCCGCTCATCGCCACCCTGTTCCAGCCCCAGCTTTCGTCGCGCCCGATGATGCCGCACCGCTTCCTGCTGGCATTTCTGCGAGCCGCGATGCGGTTTCGCAGGGCGCGCGCCAAAACTAGAGCCAGTAGGGCTGCCACGGCTGCCAAGCGCAGCTGAGAACTCAGCCAGATTTTTTCTTCTGCCGTGTTTGTAGAAGTGGAGCACCCCAAGCGCTTACCGCTAAAAAGGCCCCGAACAGAATGATGGCGTCAATGCTGGCTCGTCCCTCGCGGGCCCAGTACACATCCCGCAGGTTCAACCAGAGGGCGAACTCATCCAGCGTGAGCGCTGCGCCGACACCGTAAAGGATGGACATGAGCCGGCTGAGCAGAATCGACGAATCGTCGACGCCGACGCCGATCTCGGCGAGCCATCCGTAACCAACAAGAAGTAGGATAACAATTCCGAAGACCAGATGATGGATGTGCCGGCCACTCGGCTGGATAATGAAGTGGAACGGCGGGATGTTATGCAGTACGGCAAACACCACCGCCCGCACTCCAGCGAAGGTGAGAAAGAAGCTGACCGACGCCACAAACAGCCGTCGCCGCGGCCGGTCGGGAATGCGCTCATGGAGAACGACCCCGAAGGACGTGCCCCGAAGCAGCAGCATCAGGAACGCCGTGCCTGCGATGACGAGAAGGAGTATGAACCACGAGTAGGCCATGCGACATTAAAGCATGCCGACTAAGATTGTTTATGCTTTCTGCGCTTCGCGCTTCAAAGCACGGTCCAAGGTTTGATCGAGAGCGGCTTTGGCTTTCTCATATTCTGCTGGCGAGATTTTTCCTTGCTTGCGCTCCACTTCCAGCTGAAAAAGCTCTTCTTTGATGCCCTCCATCAGCATGGAACCTGGACGCCCTTGTGCGCGAGTCACGCTCGCCACCGAAACTTCCGCGGGCGCGTAGTCGTCCTCTTCCTGCATGGCCGCTGGCATCGAAGAACCTGACGTGCGGCGTTTCAGAGCGCGTGCGGCCGCCTGCTGCCGCGACGCAACATATACACCACCCAGGAGCAGCAATGCGGCAAAGCCGCCTAGAATCCACCAGCGATATTTCTGCAGAGGATCGGGGGCATCGATCGGCGGACCTAGCCCTCCGCCCGGACGAGCATTGGATTGGGTAGCTCCTGCTCCCGGCGGCGAACTCTGCGTGCTTTCGTCGGAGTTTTGACCGCCACCCTCCTGTCCAGCTGAGAGCGTGCCCTCGCCAGAGATCTTGAAAGCGAGATTTTGTCCGGGCTGGGTGCTGGAAGCGACTTGCACGCTGGCGTCGGGTTCGTTCGGATAGTTAATCAACTTGAAGCCGGTTGAACTGGCGGCCGCGGTGAATTGCATTGCCTTCGGCAACATAACGACGAAATGGTCCAATGGATAGAGCGACTTGGGATCAAGATTCGCGCTGCCGCTGTAAGGAGACTCATAAGTCACTTCGAAGCGCGTCAAACCGGGCCGCAGCGGAAAGACAAAGGAGTAACGATTTTTTTCGCCTTCGGGCACGGGAGCAGACTTCAACGGATTGCCGTTCTCGGTGGTGGCGGTGGCGGAATCGTCGATGATATGGGCACCGTCGGGAACGTAGAACTCAAGGTTGTGTTCACTCATCTGAGTGCGCGGCGGCTTGGACGTGTTCTGCACTCCGAATTCACGCGTCACGGCAATCTGCCCCTGACCCGCCTGAACCCGCATGATGTCGGCAACCACTTCGATGCCGTCAACTTTTTTTGCGACATCATAAACGTCGATAGCCACGGAAGTTGTTCCCGGAGGTGCCATGCGGTGATAGGTGACGTCCTGATGGATGGCGCGAACCAGGTGCGGGGCCTGCGCGTCGTCGAGTTTGAAGCTGAACCCGCCCTTGGCATCGGTCCTGGTGCGGCCCGACTCTTCCATCCCTTGGCCCAACTTGAACACGACAACCTCATCCCCTGCGGAGGGCTTGCCGGTCGTGGAGTTTTTCACGGTGCCGGTGAGTGTCTGGGCTGCGGCGAAGGAGGCGAATAGGAGGATCGCTGCCGAGGTCAACAGAATCTCTCCGCTAAGTGCTCGTAGCAACGACGAGACAGATCGAGGAGAGAACTCCCGGCTGGGCCGCAGAATCGCGCATGCGGGTAAGGGATCCTTCGACTGTGTGGAAATTTCGCTCGGCGAATTTTCCACCTCTCTCAGGATGACAGTTGGGCAAAAAATTGCTTTCAAGATCGTTTTCCTTTTGGGGGCGCGGGATTCTTTTCCAGGCGGTCGATCTCGGCCAGAATGGTGGCGGCTTCATCCTGCAAAGAAGATTTCAGGGACGCGTAGTCAACGTCGGGCACCTTGCCCGCCTTGTACTCAAAGTTGAGATCCCGCAGGTTTTCGTAGACGGCATCCTTGCGTTCGCGCAAATAACCGGCGCGGGTTTTTTCTGGCCCAAGAAAGAGCCTGCCCGGAAGATAGAAAACATAATAGAGGGAAGCGATCGCGAGCATCAGGCAGAGCGGGATCCAAGTCATAGATCGGTATCCTTGCGGGCTTGATCGCGGAACTGTTCAAGCTCAATGCCGCGCACGGGATGAAGACCATCGGCTATCGCGGGAGCAGGACGATTCTTCCATGTACGTATGACCAGCACAATCAGGCCAAAGCCCAAAATCAAAGCCACGAACGGCATGATGTACGCGGCACGGTCGAAACCTCTCGTGGTCGGCGCGGCCAGAACCGTGGGTCCATACTTCTGCACGAATCCTTGCTCGACCAGGCTGTCGCTGTCGCCGCGCGTGACCGACGCCATGAGTTCGTTGCGCATGCCGTCGGAGGCGGGGCAGCCCACGTGATTGCATTCCAAAAGAATTTGATTGCATCCGCAGATGCACATCATTTGATGGCCGATTTGGTTGAAGCGAGTGGCGGGATCGGAGGCGCCGAGTAGTGCGAAAATGGCAGCGCAGAGCAACAGAATGTGCGCGGATCTGCGGATTCGCCGGCCGGGCATCTTTTTCGAATTAGGATTCTTCATCACGTCGGGTCTTAGCTCTTGGGTCTCAGGTCTTGGGTGAGGTCCTAAGACCCGACACCAAGGACCTGACACCTTTCGTTCCATCAATCCCCTGTAACCGCGCGTCCGGCATGTGCGGGCTCCAGTCGCGCGTGGGCGGGAACGCGAACCGGCGCCGGCGCATTCGGAATCAGGGCCAGAACGGTTCCAATGAGCATGATCCATACACCCATCCATATCCACATCACCAGCGCGTTCAAATGCGCCTTCAAAATCGGATGACCGTTATCTTGATTCAGCCCCTCGAAAACAATATAGAGATCCTCATTCAGAGTGGAGCGAATGTCAGGCATGGTCGAGGTCTGGCGACTCGCCTTGTAGAAACGGCGGACCGGAGTCATGGTGTCAATCTGCTTGCCACCTTTGTAAACGTCGAGCACGGCCCATTCGCTGGCATAGTTGGGCGCGTCGTCGTCGGTGTAGGAGCGGCAGATCAGGGTGTAGGGCCCGATGGTCATCTTATCGCCGTATCCCATCTCCTGCTCTTTATCCAGATTGAAAGCGGCTCCGGCGAAACCGATGATGACGACCACCACGCCGAAGTGGACAATGTATCCGCCGTAACGGCGCGTGTTGCGGTGGGTCAGTTGCACCATCGACGCGAACATGCCTTGGCCAGTGTGTTTGGAAATGACACGGCCGCCCCGGTAGAACTCGCTTGCGACCGTGAGCGTTACCAACACCGAGAGCGCGATCGCCATCAACGAATAGAGGTAGGAAATGTCTTTCCAAGGCTTCAAGCCGAAGGCAGAACCCCAGCTCTGCGGCGTGATCATCAGGAAGATTGCAATCGCGATGGCCCCGATGGTCGGCCACATGAAATTGCGCTTCAGGCTTTCGAGCGAAGTCTTGCGCCAAGCCAGGAGTGGACCGACTGCGGTGAGGATCAGAAGCAGCAAGGCCACAGGGATCGCAACCCGGTTGTAGAAGGGCGCACCGACCGTCACTTTGTTCCCCTGCACCAGTTCGGAAATCTTCGGGAACCATGTGCCCCAGAGCACAGTGAAGCAGAGCAGAACGAAAAGCAGATTGTTGAACAGGAAGCTGGACTCGCGCGACACCAGCGATTCGAGCTTGTGCTCACTGCGCAGGTGAGACTTGTTCTTGAAAAAGAAAAAGACGAATACGACCAGCGTGATCACCAGGAACCAGGCGAACCAGTCTCCAATCGAAGACTGCGCAAAAGCGTGTACGGAGCTGATGATGCCGCTTCGGGTCAGAAAAGTTCCTAGTATGGCGAGCCAGAAGGTAGCGAAGACCAGCCACATGTTCCACATCTTCAGCATGCCGCGCTTTTCTTGCATCATCACCGAATGGAGGAAGGCGGTGCCAGTGAGCCAGGGCATCAGCGAAGCATTTTCGACGGGGTCCCATCCCCAGTACCCGCCCCAGCCTAAGACGGAGTAAGCCCAGTGAGCGCCGAGAAAAACTCCGCAGGTGAGGAAGGCCCAGGTAACCATGGTCCAGCGCCGGGTGATGTGAATCCACTTTTCGCCCGGATATTTCATGATCAGCGCGCCGAGCGCGAATGCGAAGGGGATGGTGAAGCCGACATAGCCGAGATAAAGCATGGGCGGGTGAATCACCATCTCCGGATACTGCAGCAATGGATTCAACCCGTTGCCGTCAGCGGGAATCGTCCCTTGCACAATGGCGAAGGGATGCGCCGCAAAATTCAGCAGCAAAAGGAAGAAAATCTGCACGCCGGATAGAACCACCGAGGCGTAGGCGAAGAGACGCGGATCCGCCTTATAGCGCAGGCGCAACACGAATCCATAGGCGGCCAGCAACAGCGACCAGAACAACAGAGAACCTTCCTGACCGGACCAAAGGACGGCGAATTTGTACGGACCGGGCAGATCGCGGTTGCTGTGGTGAAGGATATAAGCGATGGAGAAATCGTCGCGGAAGGCGCAGATTACGAGCACGAACGAAGCAAGAAGGACGGCAGCGAAAGTGGCGATGCCGGCGCGGCGAGCAGTCTCCCCGATGCGCTCCGACCCTTGGCGGAGCGTCGTGATGACCGAAGTTTCTTCTCTGGACGCGATGCTCCCACCGGCGGTTCCACCCGCCAGTTGCGAAGAAGGCCGGTTCTGGAAGGCTAACGCGACGATCCCGGCGAGGAACGAGTAGACGCTCAACGCCAGAGCGAGCAAAAGCGCAAAACTACCTATTTCCGCCATGTGCGGGAACCCCAACCCATTTTTTCAGAAACACCCCTGCGAGGCAACCACCAAGGGAGCGGCGAGCGGCTGCCTCCGTTTCGGGCAAAAATCGGCAAGCTAACAGGAGCGGTCGCCACTGAAAGAACAGCTGGCGACAAATCCGATCAGATTGGCTGCGCAAAACCCAAACCAGGGCAGCGGCTATCGTCCGACCGTCTCTTAATCAGTATCGTCAGAAGTGGCTAAGCGCTATGTTGACGGTAGCGTAGCATCACTTCGCGTTCCGCACTCAGCCAGTCCTCGGCCTCACTACCCGAGCCAGGCCCGCGCTGCTGGAAAAGCTCGTAAGCGCGGCGGCGAATCTCATCTTCGAGGTTGATGGGGAACACATTTTTGCGCGGCTCCGTCTTGCGGAACTCAAACTTTTTAGGTTCCGGAGCACTCTTCATTTCGGGCTCGCTTTTCTCCGGAGCAATCTTCATTTCGGGCGCGATCTTGGTTTCCGGCTCACTTTGGGTGGATGGCGCTTCTGTTGCTGACGCTGCGTTCACATCGGGAACGCCGACCGCATCGTTGACGATGGTTTGCTTGTTACGATTAGACTTGCCGCCTGAGGTAGATTTTGCTCTCGCCATATTTCGGATACTCCTCACAGTAATTTGAATTTAGCAATGAATGGAACTGTCAGCGAATCGGATACACATTGCCCGCAACCTCGATGAGGAACGGTGCAAGTTTGGATTGTAAGAGTTGACTGCGAGTATAAACCTTCCCAGGCTGTGGAAAGTGCATTTTCGCAAAGAAAATCGCAGCAACTGCTTTGCTATAATCGAAGCGCCGCCGATGGCGCTATCGTCTAGGGGTTAGGACGGAAGATTCTCAATCTTCAAACCCGGGTTCGATTCCCGGTAGCGCTACCATTCCTTTCCTACTCGCTGATTCCAAGCGAGATACTCAATCTCTTGTTTGCTTGTAGTCGTTTTGTAGTCGTTTTCCTCCTTTTTTCTGATGGAACACCCTGCGACTCGTTTCCGACTGAGTATTAAAAAACAGGGAGAAATCGATACCGAACCTAAGGGTCTCGATAATCGAGAAGGTCAGTCTTGCCAGCGGCAAGTGGACGAATCTCCCTGTCCGAATTCCCAAGTCCAAACCGAGCGGCAAAGGACTCTATCTCAAGGATCGCCGTGAAGGGAACTTCTACTTGCTCTGGCGCGAGGTTGGGCAGTGGAGGTATCACCCAGTACGTGGTGCGCTGAAAGACGCCATCACGGCCAAGGAGCAGAAGGAACTCTACCTCGCCAGCATCGCGAAAGGTTTGCACGTCGAAGACCCCAGCATCGGCAAGACTCGGTTGACAATCGCAGCGGGTATTGACGAGTACTTGAGCATCCTCACGGGGCGGGGGAATACCGTTCCGCTCCACACGTTCGCCCTTCGGCAGTTTCAGGAATGGAACACGAAGCACGCACGTAACAAAAAAGTCTACCTAGATGCGATAGACCGCCAGCACATCCTTGCATTCAAGAAATGGGCGATGGAGCAAGGCGACGGTAGGAATGGGCAGCCAAACGATGAAGAACCGAAAGCTCGTGGAGGTAGCCCAGACGAAGTCGCACGCTCCGCATAGATGCCTCTCGCTCGATTTCGGCGATTCGAGATGGTCATGTTTCGCAGGAATTATCTTCCAAAGTCCATTCGAAACAAAATCGCTAACTGTCGGGGCTTCTGATTGGTTAGTAGTTCCGCCACAAGCATTCCACCCGTCGCCCTTGGCCGCCGTCGTCACGAAAATTAGTCGTGCGCAACTGTACTTCTTTGCGCCAAAATGGTTCGCCCAACCTCTCGTAAATCGGATTTTGGTATTCGCTAAGCAGCCATCGATAGGGTGCCTTCAGCAGTTCCTCCACCAATTCCTCATGGTCGAGATCATCCGCCCGATAACTCCCAACCTTGCAATTTGCGTAGGGCGGCTCGAAATAGGCAAAATCGCTAGGCCGCAAGTCGGCAACCACTTCCTTCCAGTCGAGTGCAGTTACTTCTGGCTGCGTAAGGGTCATGATGGCATGTGCCATGCGCAACCTTTCTTCGTAGGAATGCGTAGTTATGCTGCCTTTTTCTTGCCTCCTACCCTTGTCGTAAAAACCGCCGTTGAAAGAGAAATAAGGCCCTAACAAAACTGCGGCGGGATCACGCTGCTTAAACGCTGCTTTCTGCCGGACGAACTCCTCATGGCTTCGGACAGGAACCTCCACAGTGCTACCGTGGGTGGCAAGAGCACGAAAGAAAGGATGGGTTCGGAGGTCGTTTAATCGCCAATGGTCGTAATTTGCGGTCATTCCCATTTTCCAAAAAAGTGCTGCGAGTCCGGCAAAAGGTCACAGTAGATTCGGCCCTGTTGCGGCATAAGCGGCTGGATGTAATTTGCAAGTGAAGTTTTGCCCCCGGGGTACGGAAAGCCCAAAAGTCTGGCATTGTGGGCCGCAAGTAGCCAAGGATCAGGAGAAGGTGATTGAGAGGTATAGGTTGCAATGTTCATGCAACCCAATACCGAGGCCCTAGCGAACGACTGCGATTATCCGGTCATGAAGACTGCGCTGGTAGGGCTTGGCTGGGGAAGTCCGGAAGAGGTCTAGATAAGTTTCGAGCATTCAGGCAAACGGGCTGCCCGACTATTCGTCCACTTCAGATCGGGTAGGTGACTCCATTTTTACGGCTTATAAACGGAAACTTCCGAAAGGCCGCCAGAAATTTTTCCGGGCCCTCGAAGGCGGACAGGAAGGATCGACAAATCGATATTGCGCGATCAGACACCATCGTTTCATTTTCTTGGCGATCAGGATTTCTCGAATCTGTGGTCTCGCGTGCATTTTTTAATTTCCTCCAGAAAATAATTGGCGATCCCTGTTTTTGCGGGAATTCGGGTCGCGTGGTGTTGGATCAAGGACTCGATTTTTCCAGTGTTAACCGCAATTCGGTCACTGGGGCCCAAACATGGAGCCTCGAATTGAGCCTCTATCAGTGGGGTCTGAAAGTCCGTGAATTGCCCACGAACAGTTTTTCAAAGTCCTTCAATGCGGCTCTGGAGTCGTCGCAGGCAACGAAAGTGATGGGACAAGTGGCGTTGCAGAAAACGTGTTTCTACTCTGGGGAACAAGGTTCAATTCAATGATCCATCCCATCCAGTCGCAGGGCTTTCCTCGCGGCGTTTCCGCCGACCTCACGGATCATCGCGTTTTACAAGCGGCACCGAACCAGATCATCGAGGTCGTTACCTCGAAGACATTCAAGAGTGGCCAAGTTCCAGATGACCTGTTGGAAGCCAACGACTACATACAATGGCTCTTCCCGTTGTCCGAGCCGAGCAGATTCAATGCCGCAGCCCAGATATCTGACCACCGAGTCCATTCAGGAGGTTCGGAATCGTTCTGATCTCCAAAAGAATCTGCGGGTCTTCTTCCTCCGTATGATGAACTTCTACCGATTTGGGGCTCGTTCAGCTTCCTTATCCCGCCCCATGTTTTGCAGATAAGACTTGCACCGCCGTACTTCGCAGCTTGTCAGCAACTTTGTCAACCGCCAAAGGCTTACTGAAATAGTAGCCTTGAATCTCATCACAATGATGGGTTCGCAGGAAAGACATTTGCGCTTCGTTTTCGACGCCTTCAGCGATGACCCTGAGATTCAAGCTTTTCGCCATGCTGATGATGGCGGCTGTGATCGCCGCATCGTCAGAATTCAGGGCTACATCCCGGATAAATACGCGGTCGATTTTGAGCTTGCTGACCCGAAACTGCCTCAAGTAGCTGAAGCTGGAATAGCCAGTTCCGAAGTCGTCAATCGCTAGTGTCAAACCCATGGCCTTCAATTCTTCAACAACCGATAACATCACGTCCGCATTGGCTAGCAAGAGGCTTTCTGTTAGCTCCAGTTCAAGGTATTGAGGGGCGAGACCAGTCTCATCGAGCGCGCTTCTGACGAGTTTGCAAAAGCCCTCTTGGCGAAATTGAACCGCTGATACATTGACTGCTATCGTCACCGCAGGAAGCCCTTCGTCTTGCCATTTCCGAACCTGAGAGCAGGCGGTCCGGAGAACCCATTCGCCAATCGGCAGGATCAGCCCGCTGTTCTCCGCAATCCGTATGAATTTATCGGGTGGCACAAGTCCCAATTCCGGATGGTGCCAACGGAGTAGTGCTTCTAGCCCAGTGATCCTTCCACTGGCGATATCCATCTGTGGCTGATACACCAGAAAGAGTTCTTTCTTGGCGAGTGCCAGCCGCAAGCTGTTTTCCAAGGTCAACCGCTCCACGACCTGAGCATTCACGTCCGCCGTAAAAAACCTAAAGTTGTTACGCCCGCTGTCCTTGGCACTATACATAGCCGCATCGGCGTTCTTGATCAGAGCTTCGCCGTCCGCACCGTGTTCCGGGAAGATGCTGATGCCGACGCAACAGCCAATGCTGAGTGAGTGACCTTGAACAACGAATTCAGTGGTCATTGCATCCATCAGCCGCTCGGTGGTAACCGCTGCGTCGGGTACATCCCTTATATGAGTCAACATGATAAGGAATTCGTCACCACCTAGCCGAGCCACGGTGTCCTGTTCCCGTGCCCATCTCTTAAGGCGCTCTGCAACCTCTTGCAAGACGAGGTCGCCGACCGAGTGCCCCAGTGAGTCATTGACGTCTTTGAACATGTCGAGATCGAGGAACAGAATTGCGACTTTGTCTTTCCGACGACGAGCGTCAGCGAGTGCTTTGGCCAAGCGATCATGAAGGAGAGTCCGATTGGGCAGTCCCGTGAGGGCATCGTAGAGGGCTAGATATTCTATACGCTTTTCCGCAACTTTACGGTCGGTGATGTCGCGCACAGTGGCCAGCAGCATCGGCCGCCCGCTCAGAGTCAATGCCGTCAGGCACACCTCAGCCGGAAAAACATTGCCGTTCTTGCGCTGGTGCAACCACTCGAAACGTTCCTTGCCATTGAGAAACGCTGCGGCAATCTTCTCTTCCGCCGCCACTCGGGAAGGCGTGCCGTCAGGTTGGTTCGGGGGTGAGATATCGGCCGGGTGCGTCATCTCGGCCACGGCTGAGTATCCGAACATCCGAAGCGCAGCAGAATTACAATCCAGAAAACCCTTTGCGTCCATCAGCCAGTTCGCATCCGCCGAGTCTTCGAACAGCACACGATACTTGTTCTCGCTGTTATGCAGCATCTCCTCGGAACGCTTTCGTTCGCTGATATCGCGCGCTGCTATCAACTCTGCTTCGATTCCGTGAAGATATAGATCATGGCCGATAATTTCGACATCTATGATGGCCCCGTTCTTCTTCCGATGTCTCCAAATGGTGGCTTCCTGAAGTCCTTGAGATGGGGTTGCCGTGCTTTCCAACAGGGTAGGAATGTCTTCCTCGGGCCTAATGTCCTCGATTGTCATCGTCAGAAATTCCTGACTTGAAAAACCATATTGTCGAGACGCCGCTTCATTCACCGCAAGAAATTTGAGGGTCTTGCGGTCAAAAACCCACATCGGGACCGGGTTGCTGTCAAACAGAGGTCGATATTGTATTTCTGACTGGCGCAACGCTTCTTTGCTCTGTTCTTGCCTATGCTGGATGACCAGCACACGTGCCGCAAAAGTCATGAAGGCGAGCGCGAACAGTGTCATAGACAGTATGGGGTAGGCTCGATTAGCGCGAGCTAGGATAAAGAAGCTAATCAGTGGATAGACTAGCGGGAAGACTTGGTTAACGACGATGCTTTGGGACTTGGGTGAGTTATCTGTTTGGCCGTCCTCCGAGTTCTTCCACATGGCCGCTATCAGGATGGGGAACCCAAGCAAAGCACTCCAGATTAGATCGAACCATCCGCCCGGTTGCAGGTCTTGTCCCGGACTAAGAGCATAGGAATCGGCTAAGCCGGAGAGGAGCAGGAATAGCGCCATGCGCCCAAACAGCCAGCGAACTGCTTTCGACTTCGTCAGGAAGGCGCGGAGAACAAAAGTTACTACCAAGAATCCATCAAAGGCAATATTTCGCGACCATGTGAAGTGGCCGATGCGAAAGGCATCTCCCGGTGACCACATTCTCGCGGAGAAGCATAAGAAGATCGACCCAGAAAAGATGCACACTTGGACGAAGTCCAGAATGTGCAGCCTATCAAAGCAATTTGGTTCACTATCCGGGTCGAGGAAGGTCAGCATGCCAAACGGAATTACCGAGAGAAAGAACAGGATGTCGGCAAGACTGTCTGGCGAATGGTCACCGGAAACATCTGCGTAAACTGCGAGCGTTTGACCTACGGCCCACACGACGAACGCGACCGCCAGTAATCGCCATGCGTATCGCGCAATGCCACGTGAGCGTCGAAATGCCTCCGTGCAAGCCAGAATGCAAATCAGGCCGAGAGCAAGCTGGGTAACGTCAGAAACTAGAGGACCAAGTGTCCGGCGGCCCAGAGTGGCGATCACGAGGGCTTGCCCTACTACCAGAATGCAGGACGCTGCAATTAAACCAGCAGAGAACCCACGTGGCGGGCTTAGGCAGGTATATGCACTCTGAGGACCTACCCTCAGATTCGTCCCAAGTGATTGATTCGCATCGTTCCTCACAACAGGGGTAGCTGAGGAAGGAGACCCGATTGTCCTTGGCGCGAACTGCTCCAGCCTCTTTTTGTTTGTTTCTTCAGGCATCGATTGCCGCCCAAATTTTCTAATTGGAACGACACGGCTGCGGTCACGTCGCAGGTGAGGTTTGGTGCAGAACGCCTGACGTATCGTATGGTGTTTGGCATGGCTTCCCCCATACAAAGCGCCCGCCCCCGACTCTCGGCTTGTTTTTACGGTACTCCTGCTGAGGAAGCGCACCATAGTTACGAACGTTTAGGGAGTCAAATAGGGTCAGAACTGAGGCGGTTGTGATCGGACTCGGGCAGATAGCATATGGGCAAGCGGTGTTTCAAAATTCAGACTGGCGGGGTTCGGTCTGCGGCGTTGTCATCTTGCATCCGAGCCGGAAATATCAGGCATTAGGCGTGAGGTTTCTTGACTAACCTTTGATAGTCAGCGTCTCGCCGCCCTCATCCAATCAGCACAACCGCTGCCTTTTGCCGAAGCCCCAATGCCACGGCTTCGTCATTAAGCCACAGGACTCGGAGCTTCCGGCGTGAGGCGGCACGGCCCGATCACATCCACCAATTCCCCGGTGTCCTTGTTGAATCCGAACAGAATCTTGCCAGCCGGGGACTCCATCTCCACCACCCTGTACGCGGATTCGCTGATGTTGATGCTCTTGCGCTTGAACACCATCGGACTCACGTGCCGGGCATTGTCCAGCATGGATGTGAACTGCTCATAATGACTCATAAACTCTCCCCTATTTGTTAATACTCGGGACTCCTTACTTCTCAAAAAGGTTTACGATCTTGCTCCTCTCGCCGAGCCTCCATGTGAACTGCTCCCCGAACCGTTCGTTGAACTCCTCGGGGCGCAGGTTAGAGTTGATGACCACGACGCCCTCTTCCTCATGCAAGGTGTCAATGATTTCAAACAGGTTGGCGGTGCGTGATTCGGTCATACTTACTTTGTCAATCTCTTCCAGATACAATTTGGAACGCACGCCAAGCCTGCGATACTTTACTATCTTCTCCACGGTTATGTCGGGTTCCTCGGCGCAATAAGCGCCGTCATCGTCCTTGTCAAACCGCTCCATTGACCATACGGTGTGCTGGTCAAGCAACGCCTTGGCTTTGGTGCGCCATACCGCCGTCTTGCCCCTTACCTTTGACCTGTCGCTTTCGGTGTAAGTGTTCGATGAAAAAGCGGTAGAGGTTGTGGCCATAAAGAGCCGAAGTCCAAACAGTCTTCCCGGTGTGCGGCGGGCCGAAGAATAGCCATCCGCCATCGGGGAATTCCTTGAGCATGTCTATGATGGCGTTCTGCTTCTCTAGGCTGGTATCTAGCCTCGCCCCAACCGTCCACCAAGTTGCCCAAGCGCCTTGCCCATTCGCCATAGACCTTGAGGTCTGGCGGCTTGACCCCTAGCCTCTGCACCAAGTCATCCACCAAGGGGGACGGGGTTGGTTTTTCTTCCACTGCTGCTTCCGCCATGCCTTGCTTTGCTTGCCCAAGATACTCCTCAACCACCGAACCCGAATTCCCCTCCCCCTCCCCGCCGCCAGCGGCGGCGGAAGGTGAGGTTACCTTCGGTGGGGTTATGGTGGGGTGAGGTTCGGTTGACCCGAGCGGAAGTCCCAAATTCACATCAATCTTGAGATTTCTGAGTTTGGGGTTCTCGCAGGTTACTCCCAACTTAGTATCGCCGCACTCGCAGGTTACTCGTGTCCAACTCTTGCCGCACTCGCAACATGCTAATATTTCCGAGTGCTTAACGAGTAACCTGAGAGTTGTTTCATAATCCGATTGAATGGCTTTTGCCAGTTTCCACGGCTCTCTCGGCACGCTGCCATACACCACTGGTGTAGTAGGATCTCTCTTGCGAGCCAAGGAGGAAATCTCTAGGGCTAGCAAAGTTGGCCAAATCATCGCACGAGGCGACCCGCAGATGGCTCATCCGGGTTTATCACGCGCCGAGGTATTCGTGCCTGCCATCAGAAATCTCCAGCGCATCATGTCGGCCTGGAACGGGCACTAAAATCGCGTACCGCATATTCGTCTTTTGTTCGCTATAATGGGGAGCGCGAAGTCGCCTTGGCCATTGGTACGCCATGACACCTCTTGCATTTCTTGCCACTTCCACAGGGGCACGGTGCGTTTCTAACTATGATTTTCATGATTCCCTTTATAAGGCGGTAGTCCGCCAACCGACCTGTCGCAGAAAACGGAATCGCCTCTGTCTAGCTGCATCGACGGAGGTCAAGCTCCCGTAGCTGGAAGCACTTCCGGCAAGAGCACTCGAAATGCTTGTCCTTGGGGACTGCGGAGTGACCGCACTTGTTACAGACGAACCTGCCGTCCACCCGTGCTATCATCCGTCTAAACTCGTCGTCCGAAACGCAGTAGGGGCACTGAACAACCGTGATTGTCGTTGCGACATTGATCGCGCACATTATGAGAGTCCCACTGGCGTCAATTCTATCCGATGACGATTAAAAGAATGTGAAAGGTTGACCGCACACTCGTCCTGCGTCACAGCGCACCCACCATGACCGTAGAAGATTTTCGCCAATCACTCGCCGACGAGGAACCGCCAGTCGGACTCACACCCGCCCTCGCTGGATTATGGTGGGATGCGAAGGTGATTGGAAGCGGGCTCACAAATCGGCGCAGAGGGACAAAGGCCCAGAGGGCTCGTGGGTCTGGGAGGATTCCACAGTCCGTGAACGCTAGAGTTGGACTTCGCCGATCTGAATGAGAGGCTCGGAGTTCGTATACTTCGGGATGTCTTCCATGATCTCCTGCGCGTGCGGGCCGAAGCTCGTTTGAAAGGCTTGAACTGAGTCAAACAGAAGATGACACGTTGTGACATACGGAGCAGGCGATCCCGGTTCCTCGCCTGAAATCCCCTGCTCGACTGATACTCCCTTCAAGGCCGATCGCAGCAGTTGCCGAACCATGGGGATGTGGTGGTTGAGGTAATACGCCATGTCGAACTTCGTGCCTTCTCGATTCGGATACAACACGCTGACCTTTACCATGATGGGTGCTCCTCCTTCTAGTCACTGAGCATACCAGTCGGAATGCACCGACCAACGGCTACACGAAAGGCACTGCGTCGAAGTCCATTGATGAAGGCACCCGGGGCACACTCCCCCGGTATCGAACGTGTTCCAGCATGCCCGCAGGTACAACACCATCGGTCGTCTTGGCGGGGCGACCAACCGCAGAGCGGGCATCGAATGCGGGGGCCGGAGTCGTCGGGGCCTTTCTCTTGAGCGGGCTCGCGAACCAGAACGGATGATTTCGAAGGGTCGTCGGATAGGGCGCACATACTCGATTATTATGATCCAGTACGATGCACGGGGGGCGCATGCGGACTTCCGCACTCCGGCTTCGACTCTCAACAGTTTCACGCTCCCGGAACGACCGTGGCGTTTACGTTGAGCCCATGTGCCTTAATGCTTTGGGCTTTCGGCGATGAATTTCTTGGGCAGCGGCCAGACGAACTAGCACTTCCGCGTCCTTCAGCGCACCTTTACGGATCGCATCAGCGGCACCCGCTCGCAAGACACGGATGACATCCTCCGGCGTGATCTTCCGTGAGTAGAAGACGAACGGCACTTCAGGAAAGCGAGCTTTCAATCTCGTGAGCAGCACAACTACCTGATCAGGAGACTGTCCCAAGGCACTCCATTGTAGCCTGAGCATTCCGCATGCGTCCGTAATCGCTTTCATCGTTTCCTGCAAGCGTGCTTTGTCATCGAGGGATGAGTCATCGTATAGCCGACAGAAGCGTTCCGCCACTTGCTTCGCAGCCCTTGCTGCCTCCTCCCTTTGCGCTGTCGTTGGAACAGCATCTCCGCTGGGGGATGGCAAGTATAGGTCACTTACGAAAATGTCCGGGGCGGCGATGCTGAACAATTCTGCTGACTCATTCGGCCAGTGAATTGCCGTGTAGTCGTAGTGCGCACCGACGATGCCGCGAAAAGCATAGAGTTCTGTTTGGTCATCATCGATAAAAACAAGCCGCCGCACAGAGGTTCCACTGTGCCTTTGGTGTTCCATGCGACAGCCTCCTCCGAGC
Organism: Candidatus Sulfotelmatobacter sp.; assembly: GCA_049515395.1. Taxonomy (GTDB): domain Bacteria; phylum Acidobacteriota; class Terriglobia; order Terriglobales; family Acidobacteriaceae; genus Sulfotelmatobacter. The sequence continues at coordinate 21,991 of JBEKUD010000131.1, forward strand.
AATCCTGCGGTTGGGGATGCCCAGCACTTAGCGTGATCTCCGAGTTTTCCGTTTCGCAAAGAAACTGGTTGCGTATATCCTCGGGAGATCACGCGCCCCTAGAACGTGAATCGTGCGGCGAACTGCAACACGCGTGGAAGACCGCTTGGGCTAATTTCCTGCAGGGCTCCAAAATTGCCCGGGCCCGAGTTGGGCATCAGGTAGCACGTCTGATTCGGCGTTGCGCCATCACCACAGTTGGTGCCGATGGGGTTGTATTGCAACTGGTTGATCCCGTTGCCGTTCTGCACGTATGAAATTGCAGTTCTTTGCCTTCCTTGATCGAGAAACTGCGGGCCAGTCCGACGTCGACCCTTTCCAGCCACGGCCCGTAGAAAGAATTCAGGCCGACTCCCGGCGTGGGGCCACCGCCATTGATACCCGCCGCGGTGTTCGCGGTGCCTTCGTTAAAGGCGGTGTCGTTCAGGTTTCCATTGGCGCCGTCACAATTCGCGAATGACAGGGTCAAACTGGTGCACGCGGGACTCAGCAGACCGGCGTAGGGACGGCCGGAAGAGAACTCCATAACACTGCTAAGCCTCCAGCCCGCGAGCAGGGCGCGCCCTGTATCGGAACTGGTCAGTCTTTCCAGCCGGGGCCGGTAGACGCCACCAAAGCTGAGTCGATGTCGCTGGTCGAGCAGCGAAGCAGCATGGGTATTGCTGAAGTCGAACTGATTGTTGAAGTCCATCCCATCCAACATGATGCTCTTGGCGAAGGTGTAAGAAAATTGCAGAGAGAGCCCTTGTGACATGAGACGCTGCAACTGCAGGAAGAACGAATTGTAATGGTTTTGCCCGGGGCTGATCAGCTCGTTGATCTCGTTGACGTTGGAGCTGATGCGGCCTTCGGTGAGCAGCCCGTTGTCCATGTTCGGTAGGCTGACCGTCGGCCCACTGCAGGGTGCGGTGGTTGCGCTCGGGGGACAGACCACATACGTCGTCGTGCCTCGCAACGGATTCAGGTTTAAGTCATAGGCGCTGCCGGAAAGCAGATGCACCCCGTGATTCCACAAGGTGCCAATGGTTAGAGTGGTGTCCTCGAAAATCTCGCGCTCAATCTGCAAGCTCGCTTGCAAAACATAGGGTGCCCTGAACTGCGGAGAAACCAGGGAAATGTCGGGAGAAGCCGCGAACAGGGGGGAGTTAGCGGGGAGGATATTCGGAAACGTCGGCACCTGCTGGTGCGGCGGACCCGCCCCGTAAGTGACACTTGCCGAAGACTGCTGTGACGGGAGTCCGTTCGACACTACCGCGTTGCGATAATTCAGGCCGTTCATGTTGGTATAGAACTGTCCGAATCCGCCGCGCACTACCGTCTTCGACTCAGGTTGCCAAGCAAATCCGAAGCGCGGCGCCACACGGCGAAACTGGTTTGGATACTGCCCGGTGAGCGGGAAAGCCGGATTCTTCTCGGGCTGCGGGTAAACCTGGAAGTCTTCGCGCAAGCCCATTTCCAGCGTCAACTTCGGCAAAGCCCGGAACGAGTCCTGGACGTAGAATCCATAGTAGGGCACGGAAAAAGAAAAAGTCCGTGTCCCCGAGGCTTGGCTGAAGAGGTTGTATTCCCCCAGCGCAAAAGCCTCCAGATTCGAAAATTCATAACTGCCGACGAACGACCCGAACTGGACGGCGGCGTTCGGATCAGCGCCGCCATCATTGTTATCCGCGTCCCAAGCGCGGCTCATATCGAAACCGAATTGCAAGGTGTGCTTGCCGATCACGTAATCGATCCGGTCCGCCACGGAGTACTGTCTTTCAAAAACCCTTCCAATGGAGAAAGGAGCGTTGCCCAGAATGAAGGCGGCGGGACTCTCCAGAATCAAGGTGGGGGTATTTGGAGCCGAACCGGTTGGGGTCGAGATCTGGTTGTCTTGCGAGGTGCCGGCGTGGAATTCGTTGAGCAGGTTGGAGGAGAACGTGTGCGTCCATCCCAGGCTGGCTTGGAAGGCATGCACGTAGGCGTTGGCCAGAGTCTGCGTCCCATAGTTACCTACCGTTGGGTCGGTGATGACGCCGCCGGGCGAGTTGAACCGGTTCACATTAAGACTGACGAACAGGCCATCTCTGGAACTTGGCTGATAATCCAGACGGGGCGTGAACACCAAATCGTTGCGCTCTCTGGCTTTGGTGCCGAGATTCGAGTTTAGCGCGCTCAGAGTGTTGGACACTTGCTGGAGGTAAACCGGATTGGTGGGATCAGGCGCGGTGTCCCCGCCCGGTATGGGCAAGGGCCCGTTCGGCGGAGGCAGCACCGTTTCGGCTGGAATATCAAAATTAGCACTCAAGAAAGTAGCTAAGGTTGCCGGCGTTGTTGCCAACGCGGGGTTGATGACCGGAATCGGATTATTCCGTAATTGCTGCTCATAATCCACAAAGAACCATAAGTGGTTGGGCTGGATCGGCCCGCCCAATCCGGCGCCAAATTGCTGCAAGGCATCTTCCGGTTTCGGGAAGCCGTTTGCCTTATCGATTGCGTCGTTGGCTCCCGTCGCGGAGTTCCGGTTGTAATAGAACGCGCTGCCGTGGAATGCGTTGCTTCCCGAACGGGTCACGGCGTTGACGAAGCCCGCTCCACCTCCGTAGATGGCCGAGTACGGGCTGACCGAGACTTGGAACTCCTCGATTGCGTCCTCGCCATACAGGTACGGAATGCGGTAACGGCCTATGATGTCGGCGAAGTAGTTGCTGGTGGCGTTAGTCCCGTCCACGGTGAACGCATTGGAGCCATTTCCATTGGCGTATCCGGAGTCCTCGCCGCCCTGCTGTCCGGCGACACTGACGAGACCGGTATCACCGTCATAGCTGGTATTCGGCGTCAGCGTCGCGAAGTCGGTATAACGACGTCCGTTGAGCGGCAATTCCTCAATTAGCGATCGCTCGAGCACAGTGCTGGCGGAGGATTCCGTCGGCCGCAGCAGTGGCGTCTTCCCGATTACTTTGATTGCGTCTGCGCTGGGTCCCACCTGAAGCTTGATGTCCTGCGACGTGGTGTTTCCCACCTGCACCCGCACCAGGGCCTCGACCTCGCGAAACCCCTTGGAATTGGCGTGAACAGAATAGGAACCTGGCAGGACCGCTGGAAACCAGTAAAGTCCGGCATGGTTGGTCTCGGCAGATTGTTGAACACCGGTCGCGAGGTTACGCACAACAACCGACACTCCCGGCACCACGGCCCCGCTCTGGTCTGTGACTCGCCCGCTGAGTGCGCCGGTCAAAACCACATTCTGAGCGGCCAGCATTGCGCAGCTCGCCAATACCGCCAAAACGCTGCACACTGCCAGCCGATTGGCCACCGTCATTCTCCCGCTGAATCGAATGACGGATTCCCTCAACGTGGTTCCTCCAACGATTTCCCCTGTCGAACTCCGAGCCTGCCTAACCTACGCGCTTCCGTACGCGTTATTTTCCAGTTTAGATGTGGGGATACTGGAATCCCATAAGCCTTGACTCGAGCCAGCTTTGGGAAGCGAGCCCGACCAAAGCGCGAGTAATTGGGACTGGCCTTCATCCCATGGGGCTGAAGGAGTTGGTGTGTGTGAGGAGCCCTCTCCCCGGTCATCGGGGAGAGGGTCCGTTGCAGTCCGAACGTGTTTTAGTCGTCGTCGTCTGCTTTGGTGGGTGCCGGGTTGTTGAACTCGCTAGCCGGGCGAACTGTCTTCTCGCCGGGATAGGGCCGCGTAAACCCGGTGGACTCATACCAGTTGAAATGGTTGACCGTGTCCGGGTCTTCGGAGTCGGGCTTGGTTAACTTGCCGGCGAAGATCTCTGCCTTCTTCTCCAGCCAAGCCCTCCGCAGGGCTTTGACCCCCGGGCTATCCTTCGAGTTGTCATCGTTCCCTCCCACGCCCTGGGTCAGCGGCACTTGGTTCGGCACGTGCGTCCAAGGCTCGAAGTTGCCCTGGGGCGGCGGCCCCACGACGAAATCCGTCCTCATCGGCGACGCGATGAGATCGAACTGGTTCATGGGTGGCAGCCCGAGGATTTGTTCGATGGTCCGAGTCATGTTGACTTGCGTGTAGTAGGTGTGATCGGTGGCTCCGCCCTGTACGACGTACGGGCTCACGATATAGCCAGGGCTGCGATGACCGTCGACGTGGTCGACGCCGTTCTGCGCGTCGTCTTCCTCGATGAAGATCGCCGACGTTGACCACACGGGGCTGTGGCTGATGTAGTCGATAATGCGCCCAACCGCCAGGTCGTTATCGGCCTGTTCGGCTTGCACCGTCGGCGGGCCGCCGGTGTGGTCGCACATGATCCACAGGATACTCAACGCTGGCACCGTACCGTTCGTGACGTCATTGTTAAAGTCCTGCACCCACAGATCGACGCGGAACTGATCGGGGATGCCCAGATCGAACTGCGGGAAGTTCTTGATCAGGTGGTCATACACGGCCGGGATAGAAGATTCTGCCTGGACCGTGTTCTCATAGTACAGCGTCGGCTCTTGCCCGGCCTCGAAGGCCTGCGAGTCGTTGTAAAAGTCGGTCCAGCTCGGCTCTTGGGTCGACCCATTCGGCTGTAGGAACGTATCGTTCTCGACGTATTCGCCGTAGAGCTTCACCGACAGACCTGCGGCGGCCGCTTCCGAGAACACGAAGCCCTTGTTCTGATACGCCAGTGCATCGCCGGCATTTCCGCCCGGGTAGCTGCGGACCCAGTCAGGCGACTGGATGTCGTCGGCGTAGGGCGCCATGCCTTCGGTGATCCACTGGTGACCGTCAGCCGACTGTCGGCTTGG